>JBJMMQ010000042.1:0-26429 GCA_045804705.1 Chloroflexota bacterium | reverse complement strand
CGGCCGCCCTGAGCTCGCCATCGCCATCCCGGGAGGCGCCGCGCCATGGGGTGCGCTGCTGATCGTCGGCGAAACGCCAGGCTCGCTCGGGACGCGGGACATGGATGTCGGCCGCGTCGTCGCCGACGCTGTCGGGGCACTCGTCATCGGGGCGCAGCGAACGGACGACATCGCGCAACTGCTCCATCGCGCCGAGGCCCTCAGTCGCGTCGCGAGCGACATCGGATCGCGCCTCGACCTCGATCGGATCCTGTCCGGACTCGTCGACCACGCGATGGTCCTCTTCGACGGCGATCGCGGCGCGGTCCTCCTGCTGCGTCCGGACGGCCGTGCAGACGCCGAGGTCAGCCGTGGTCTCTCGTCGGTCTACCTCGACCGCATCCGCGAGATCCCCGACCGGAGCCTGTCGAGTGCCGCGATCGCCGCCCGCCGGCCCCTGTTCTCGGTGGGCTATCGCGACGACGAGCGCGCGGAGACCATCCGTGCCGCGGTCGTCCAGGAGGGTTTCGACACGCTGTGCACGGCGCCACTCCTCGACGGGACAGATCTCCTGGGCATGCTCGACATCTACCACGACCGTCCGCATCACTGGACCGAGGACGAGCTCGATACGGTCGGGGCGCTGGCGACGCAGGCGAGCGTCGCCATCCGCGCCGCCCAGGATTTCGAGCGGATGGCCACGTGGACAGCCCAACTCCAGTCGATCCAGCAGCTCGGTGCGCGGCTGAGCCGCTTGTCGACGGTGGCCGAGATCGGCAAGTCGATCGCGAGCGAGCTGCGCCAGCTGATCGACTATCACAACGCCCGGGTCTATCGGATCGAAGGGACCGACCTCGTGCCCGTGGCGATGCTCGGGCAGGTCGGCGAGTACATCGACGAGACGCCGGACCAGCTGCGATTGACGCTCGGCCAGGGGATCACCGGCTGGGTCGCCGAGAACAGGATCGCCCAGAACCTCGGGAACGCGGCGACCGATACGCGCGCGAGGACGATCCCCGGTACGGAAGACGACCTCGACGAATCGATGCTTCTCGCGCCGATGGTCTTCGACGACAAGGTGCTCGGCGTGCTCGTCCTGTCGAAGCTCGGGCTCGACAGGTTCACCGACGACGACCTCCGGCTGCTCGTCATCTACGCGAGCTTCGCCGCGCAGGCGATGGCGAACGCCGATACGACCGAGCGCCTCCGTGAGCAGACCCTCGCCCTCGAACAGCAGCTTCGGGGCCAGCGCGAGCTCCTCCAGATCACCGAGTCGATCCTGACCAAGCTCGACGCACGCGGCGTCCTCGAGAGCGTCACCGAGCGGCTCGAACGGCTCATCGTCTCGGACAACGTGGCCATCGAGCTCCTCGACCCATCGACGGGATTGCTCACGCCGCTCACGGCGCGCGGTGTCGACGCGGCCGCCTACCTCGAACCGTGGGCACCCGGCGAGACGGGTATCGCCACCTGGGTCGTCGAACACAACGAACCGGTGCTGATCGCGGATGAGCGAGACGACGCCCGTGTCAATCAGTTCCGGGGGGATTCGCCGGTGGAGGGCAGCCTCATCGTCGTCCCTCTGCGCGGTCGGGATGGCGCCGTCGGCGTCGTCACCATCGAGCGGCTCGGGCTCGCTGACGCGTTCTCGGCCGAGGAGTTCGAGCTCGTGCAGCTGTTCGCGGCGCAGGTGTCGATCGCGCTCCAGAACGCCGAGGTGTTCGAGGCGGTCGAGATCAGGGCGCGGACCGACGACCTCACGGGCCTGTTCAACCACGGGACGTTCCAGGAGTGGCTCGAACGCAGCGCACGCGAAGGCACGCCGTTCAGCCTGATCATGCTCGACCTCGACGACTTCCGGACCGTCAACAACGAGCGCGGCCACCAGGCCGGCGACGCGTTGCTGCGGCGGATCGCGACTGCGCTGATCGGGGCCGGCCGGGACACCGACCTCGTGTTCCGCTATGGCGGCGACGAGTTCACCTTCCTCCTCGCGCACACCGATGAAGGGGGCGCCCTCCAGGTCGCCGAGCGGGCGCGCCAAGCCGTCGTCAGCGTCGACCTGACGGTCAGCGCGTCGATCGGCGTGGCCACCTTCCCGGTCGACGGGGACACGGCGAGCGAGGTGCTTCTGGCTGCCGACCGCGCATGCTTCGTGGCCAAGCGGCGAGGCCGGGATGGGATCGCGACGGCCGCCGAGGGCCTGGCCCTGGCCGCCGAGTTCTCGCTCCAGCAGCCGACGCCGGTCGACTCGGCAAGCACGCCGGCGCCGTAGCCGACCGTCACCGCGTCTTGGATCGAGCCGTCACTGTGGTCGACATGCGCATCCGCATCGCAGCCTTCGTCGCACCGGTCGTCCTCGTCGTCCTCGTCGTCGTTCTCATGGCGGCGTGCGTCCCGGAACCGGCCAACAGGAACCCGTCCAACGGGGTCGCAGCCGCCACCCCGACGGTCCGCCCGACACCGGCAGGCCCGACCCCGACGCCGTCGTTCGTCCGCCCGACGCCGACCCCGCAGCCGACCTTCGTCGTGTATGTCGTGCGTCGGGGCGACACCCTGACCCGGATCGCCAAGCTCAACGGGACCGACGGCCGGAGCATCGCCTACTGGAACCGTCTCGCGTACCCGTCGCTCGACCCCGATTCCGATTCATACCGGCCGGATTACGTCGCCGTCGGCTGGGCGCTTCAGCTGATCCCGAACACCGTCGTCGATCCCGAGGACCTCCCGCCCGGCCAGCCGACCCCGTCGCCCGAGCCCGAGGAGCCCGAAGAAAGCGTCATCCCGATCGAGGGCTGACCCTCGCGGGCGGGTCGCGCTATCGTGGCGGGCATGTCCCCATCCCCCACCCCGGCTCCCCGGGTCGTCATCACCGTCGCCGTCAGCGCTCGCCAGCCGGAGCCCGACCTGTCCGAGCGCAGGAACGCGCTGTACGCGGCGGCGGTGAGCCGATACGGCGGCACGCCGATCGTCCTCGACGCGACGAGCACCGAGGGCGAGCGGTCCGACGCGTTCGGCACGATGGACGGACTCCTCATCAGCGGCGGCGCCGACCTGCATCCGGAGCGCTACGGCCGCGCCGATCGTGGTTCGACCACGGTCGAGCTCGACCGCGACGCCCTCGAGGCGGAGGCATGGGAGGTCGCCCAGTCGCGAAGCCGGCCGGTGCTCGGGATCTGCCGCGGGTTCCAGGCGATCAACGTGTTCTCCGGCGGGACGCTCCTCCAGCACGTCGACGGTCACCAGGGTCCGCGCTGGGGCAAGGGACCCGCGCTCGTTCATCCGCTGCGGGTCGCGCCCGGCACCAGGCTCGCGCGCATCCTGTTCCCGACCAACAGCCGCGGGGGCGTCCTCCGGGTCAACTCGTATCACCACCAGGCGGTGCGGGCACAGGACCTCGCGCCGGGCCTCGTCGCCAACGCGTGGGCGAGCAGTCCGGCAGGCGACCTGGTCGAGGGACTCGAGGCCGCCGATGGCCGCTTCGTCTTCGCCCTCCAGTGCCATCCCGAGCGGCAGGAGTCGACGCCACCTGCATTCGAGCGGCTGTTCAGCGTCTTCGTCGACGCCGCCCGAGGGCCTGCCGACCGACGCTGACGAGGCTAGAGCCGGCCCGCCTCGATGATCCGCTGGAGGAACTGGCGCGTCCGCGGCTCCGCTGGGTCGGACAGGACACGCTCGGGCGGGCCTTCCTCGACGATCCGGCCGGCGTCCAGGAAGCAGATGCGATCGGCGATGTCGCGGGCGAAGCCCATCTCGTGGGTCGCGATGACCATGGTCATGCCCGACACGGCGAGCTCCCGGATGACGTTGAGCACCTCGGCGACGAGCTCCGGATCGAGCGCGCTGGTCACCTCGTCGAGGAGCAGCAGGTCGGGCTTCATCGCAAGCGCCCGGACGATCGCCACACGCTGCTGCTGCCCGCCGGACAGCCGGTCGGGGACCTCGTCGCGCTTGTCGGCGAGACCGAAGCGAGTGAGCAGTTCCGTGGCCTCCGCAACGGCCTGAGCTGGCGCCACCTTGAGCGCCTTGCGCGGTGCGAGCGTGACGTTGTCGAGGACCGACATGTGTGGGAAGAGGTTGTAGGACTGGAAGACGATGCCGATCCGCCGCCGGACCCGGTCGAGATGGACACCCTCGGCTGTGATCTCGTCGCCCTCGACGAAGATCCGCCCAGCGTCGATCGGCTCAAGGAGGTTGATGCAGCGCAGGAGGGTCGACTTGCCCGAGCCCGACGCCCCGATGAGGCAGACGACCTCGTGCTCGGCCACGACGAGGTCGATGCCGCGCAGGACCTCGTTCTGACCGAACGACTTGTGGAGGCCTTCGATGCGCAGCGCCTCTGCCGTCATCGGGCGCCGCCCGCGCTCGTCCGGGCCTTGTCCCGCGCGACGAGCCTGTCGGTGAACCGCGCGAGCGGGATCGTGATCACGATGAACACGAGCGCGACACCGATGAGCGGCGTGAAGTTGAATGTGGCCGCCTGCTTGATCTGCGCCGTCCGGAAGATCTCGACGACGCCGATGTACGACACGAGGACCGTGTCCTTCTGCAGCCCGATGAAGTCGTTGAGCAGCGGCGGGATGACCCGTCGGACCGCCTGTGGCAGGACGACGTGGCGCATCGACTGCGCGCGCGAGAGGCCCAGCGAGCGCGCCGCCGCATCCTGGCTCGGGTGGACCGAGTCGATGCCTGCGCGATAGACCTCCGAAACGTAGGCCGAGTAGATAAGCGTCAGGGCGACGACGGCCCAGAAGAAGGCCTCGTTCGGGACGCCGGGGATGCCGAGGCCCGGGATGCCGAACCCGAGGACATAGATGACCACGATGCCGGGCACCGCGCGGAAGATGTCGACGTAGGCGGTGGCGAGGCCGCGGACCGGCGTGAAGACGGGACCCGGCAGCCCGCGCAGGATCGCGACGAGGAGTCCGAGTGGCAGGATCAGGGCCTCGGCGATCAGGAACAGCTTGACGTTCGTCCAGAACGCGCTGATCAGACCCGGCAGGCTCGACCAGAAGATCGGGCCGTCGAAGAAGTCCTTCTGGACCTCGGCCCAGTTCGGTGCGTGGACGATGACCCAGGCAAGCCCGCCGAGGACGACGACCGTGCTGATGATCGCCGTGGCGGTCGCCCGCCACGAGGTCTTCGACCGGCGTTGCGGGACGAGTCCGGCCGGCGAGATCGGCGGGACCGACGAAGGCCCGCCGGCTGTCACCTGCGGGCCTCCTGATCGGTCATGGCGGCGTGGAACGGCCCGCGACTACGGGGTGAAGACAGGTGCGGACACCTTGTCCGAGAGCCACTCCTTCGTGATCGCGGCGAGGCTTCCGTCGGCGGTCATCGCCTGGATGGCAGCGTTGACGCACGGCGTGATGGGACTGTCTTTCGCGAGCACGGCGCTGACGTGCTCCCCTGTGCCGCCCTCGGGCGGCGCGAACTGACCGACGACGGTCCCGTTGTCGAGCTGGGCCGATGCCATGTAGAAGGCGGTCGGCAGGTCGACCACGATGCCGTCGATCTGCTTCGCCTTGAGCGCCGCGATCGCGGCGTCGTTCGTGTCGTAGAGGTTCGGCTCGGCGGTCGGCTTGATGACGTCGGTGATCGTCTTCAGGCTGGTGGTCCCCGTCTGGGCGCCGAACCGGTACTTGGCGAGGTCGGCGATCGACGTCACCTTGGCGACCGGGTTGGCCGCCAGCGAGACGACCGCCTGGTTCAGGAAGTAGTAGCCGTCCGACATGTCGACCGCGGCTCGGCGCTCAGGAGTATCCGAGACCTGGTTGATGTCGAGATCGAACGTCTTCGGACCTGGCTTGAACGAGTTGTCGAAGGGCACATACACCCACTGGACCTGGTCCTTCGTAAAGCCCATCTTCTGCGCGAGGGCGTAGGCGAAGGCGCTCTCGAAGCCCTGGCCGTTGGTCGGGTCGCCGAGCTCCCACGGGGCGGTCTTGTGGCCATCGGCGTTCTCGGCGAAGTACGGCGGATAGGCCGGGTTGTCGGTGCCGATCGTGAGCTTGCCGGCGTTCAGGACCGGCAGGGTCGCCGCGGCGCAGGCGTCGGCCGACGCCGACGGGGCGGTCGAGGGAGCCGTCGTCGCTGCCGCCGAGGACGCGGTCGGCGCGGTCGTCGGAGCCGCTGTGGAGGGGCTGGCGCCGCCGCTGGTGCATGCCGTCGCGAGGATCGCGAACAGGCCGAGGGTCAAGGTCATCGTCTTGCGCACGTCGTGTTCCTTCCAGGCTGCTGGGACGCGCGAGAGTGTACCTGTGGCGTGCCGGGAATGCCGAAGCGGTGCCGGGAGGAGGCACGGCGCCGGGCGCCTTACGGTCGAGTCACGCCATCCCCGACGCGCTCAGCGTGCAATGCGAGGACCGCTTCATATTCACCAGCCGAGATCTCAACGACACCCCTTTGGAAACCTGCCCTGGCATTCGCCTGGACGTACGGGTTCTTCCCTGCGGGATCGACGCGGCGGACCACGTCGTCCATCGGGACCGCCGTATCCCAGACCTCGACGGTGGAGAGGTCGACTCCAGAGAGCGAGTCGGCAGGGTAGGCGCGGGCCTCAGACGCGGTCCATTCACGAATGGCCGACCCAAGTCGGACGTGACCGACGAACTCTCGCTCGGGCGCCCCGAGGTAGATGAGCACGAGATCGCCGGTGCGCAGTCGGTCGCGGTGCACCTCATCGGCATCGACCGGCCACATCCTCGTTCGCAGTCGGGCAGCAGCGTGTTCACGCGCGGCCGGGCCCTGGGCGGCCTCCGGCTTCGAAACGTTGAACAGGAAATGAGCCATCGCCGGAAGCCTAGCGGTGCGGGAATGCCGAAGCGGCGCCGGGAGGAGGCACGGCGCCGCTTCGGGTGGAGATCGCGGTGGCGGGAGGAGGCACGCCAGCGCGAGTTGGTGGATTCGGGATCAGTGCGTTCGCCGGTGGCCTCCGTCAGTGCCGCCGAAGCGGCCGGTCTGCTGCATCCGACGCAGGAACAGGAGCTGGTTGAGCTGCTTCAGCGACCACTGGAGGTCGTTCGTCGGCAGGCCGCAGATGAATGCCGTCAGGCTGGCGGCCTCAGCCGGGGTCATCCCCTTCATGAGGAGGTGCCGGTAGACCGGCCTCGTCGCGGGAGCCGTTGGTGCCGCCGGCTCCAGGGTCGGTCGCGGGCGAGCGGAGTGGGTGCGCTTCGGCGTCGTCGGGGCGACGGCGGTGCCACGTCCGACCGTGGAGACCGCAGCGACCTGGGGCGACGACGAACCGGGGCGAGATGATCGCCCGTGCCCCCGTGACCCCCGAGGTCCCTGGCCGGCCATATCCCACGTATCCCCTGCCTGCGTTTCGCCGGACGGTGGGTCCGGTGTGTTGCGGGCATGTTCATCGTGGAGGTGACACGTCGCGATGACCCGGCGGTCCCACCCCGGGAGGTACTTGCGGCCGCCGCGCGCGAGTGGGCCGAACTGGCGTCCACGGCCGTCAGCCGGCCGCTGCCCCTAGACTCCCCGGCATGCGCGTCCGCGCCTTCGAGCTTCGCCTCATCGCCATCGCCCTCGTCGTCTGCTGGTCGGTGGCGGCGGGCCTCGTCCTTCTCGCGTATCGACCGGGTGGCCCCCTCGACGTCATCGTCGGCCTGACCGCGATGACCCCGATCGCGATCGCGCTCGCCGGGGCGATCTGGCCGCCCGTCGCACGCGGCGATGTCGCCTTCCCGGCCATCGTCGCGCTCGGCGTCCTCGCGCTGCTGTGCCTCGTGCCGTCCATCGCCGGGGTCGTCACCCAGCTGCTTGCGTACGGTTCGAGGACGCTTCTGCCCTCGCTCGAGGCCGTCTACCCGTGGCTGCTCGCACTGCTTGCGACAAGCCTGTTCAGCGGCTTCGGGATCGCCCGCCGACTCCAGGGCGGAACCGCCGTCCGTCGACACCGGCTTCTGACCGGCATCGGCGTCGCCCTTCTCATCACCGCCATCTCCGGCCTGCTGTTCGCGACGGTCGCGGTCGCCAACGACTTCGCGCTCCGTGACACCCCACCCGCTGCCTCTCGGTTCGGCCCGACGATCGGGCCCGAGCAGCCGCCGGCGTGCGACGCCCCGCTCACGACGGGCTCCACGGCTCGCCTCTCCCTTCACATGAATGCCGTCATCGACCGGAGGCCGCTCGGCTCGACGGACCTCACGGGGGTCCGGGTCGGGAACGATTTCCGCTGGCTCGCGTATGTCGCGTCGGCCCGGCAGCTCGGGCAGTACGGGTCGGCCCGGATCGGAGGCGACGCGTGGACGACGGCACCCGGGTCAGGATGGACCACCGTCCCCGGCGCGGCCGTCGCGGACGACGCGGTCGACATCCAGGCGCTCGAGGCCGCGCTCACACCCGGCTTCCGGGCGACGGCCGAGGACCACGGGGTCGAGGTGATCGAAGGCGCCCGGGCCCGCCGCTGCCGGATCGCTGTCGATGGGACGACGTTCCGGAACGCCTTCCCGGAGGTGGGCTGGCTGGTCGGAGACGCGGACCTCCATCGTTGGCGTGGCCAGCTCGACTACTGGACGTTCCTCGATGGCGAGCTCGGCCAGGTCGCGGGAAGCGCCAACGGCGAAGCGGGCGCGATCGTCCCCGACGCCCTCAATGGGACCATCGACGTCCGACTGACCGCGACGGAGCGTGGCCGCGACGCGTTCATCTATCCTCCCGTCCAATGACCATGGACGACGACCGAGAGCGTCATTCCGGCAAGCGCGATCGGCTCGCCCGCCTCGCCCGGCTCGTGGCCATCCTCCAGGCGCACCCCGACGGGGTCGCGATCAAGGACATCGCCGAGCGGGTCGACATGTCCGTTCGCACCGTCTACCGCGACCTGAACGCGATCGAAGGTGAGCTCCACCTCCCGGTCTGGGGCGAAGCCGGGATCTGGGGGATCGACTCGACCAAGGCGTTCCTGCCGCCGCTCAAGCTGACCCAGCAGGAGGCGATGGCGGTCGTCCTCTCGGCGCGCCTCATGGTCCGCTACGTCGACAAGTACGACCCCGACCTTGCGTCTGCCTTCGAGAAGCTCGAGCGCGGTCTGCCGCCGGCGCTCGCCGAGCACGTCGAACGAACGCTCGACGTCCTGTCGAAGGCTCCTCGCGACGAGCGCTTCAGCGAGAACGTCCGACTGCTGACGAAGGCCTGGGCGGAACGCCGCGTGGTCACCTTCGACTACGCGCCGGCGCGCTACGAGGCTGGCGCAGCGCCGCGGCGAGCAACGGTCCAGCCGTATCTTCTCGAGCCCTCGCTCCAGACGCACGCGTTGTACCTGGTCGGCTTCGATGTCGAGCGCAAGGCGCTTCGGACGTTCAAGGTCGAGAGGATCGGGAAGGCGTCGCTGACCCCGCAGACGTTCGAGCCACCCGACGCCGCGACGACGACCTCCGCGCTCCGAGCGGCCTGGGACATCATCGCCGACCAGCCACTCAACGAGGTCATCCTGCGGTTTACGCCGACCGTCGCCGATCGTGTGCGCGAGACGACCTGGCACCCCACCCAGGTCGTGACGCCCGAGTCGGACGGCTCGCTGCGCTGGACGGCGACGGTCTCCGGGACGATCGAGGTCCGCCTCTGGATCCTGTCGTGGGGCGACGACGTGGAAGTGCTGGTCCCGGCCGGCTTGCGGGCCGACGTCGCCGCGACCCACCGGCGGGCGGCGGCTCGCTACGACGGATGATCCGCCGGCATCCGTTCGCCGCGGTCAACCTCATCAGCGACCCGATCCACGGGTACGTGGAGCTGACGAAGACGCTGACGCGGGACGAATCGGCAGCCGCCGGCCTCCCGGACGAGGACGTCGCCGAGGAGGACCTGCTCGACACTGCGTGGCTCCAGCGGATGCGCCGCATCAGCCAGCTCCAGAGCGCCCGGTGGGTATTCCCGACGGCCGAGCATTCGCGCTTCACCCACGGCCTGGGCGTCATGCACGAGGCGGGGCTGTGGGCGCGCTCGCTCTATCCGAGCCTCCGAACGGCCCTCGCGTCCCTCGGCGAGACAGCGCCGTCCGAGGGCCTCGTCGTCGAGACGCTGCGGATGGCAGGACTGCTCCACGACGTCGGGCATGGACCGTTCGCCCATTTCTTCGACGACCAGGTCCTGGCCGAGTTCGCGGCGCCGCCTGACGCCCGTCGCAACGGCGACAAACGGCTCACGCACGAGGACCTCTCGCAAAGGATCATCGAGGACGAGCTCGGACCACTCCTGCGCGGCCTTCGGCGAGCGCCAGGCGCGGTCGCCGAGCGCGACGGGTTCGCGGACGGCGAGAGCATCGACCCGTCATGGGTCGCCTTCCTCGTGTCGAAGCCGGCGCTCGCCGACCCGGCGATGCCGCGATGGGTCCGCTGGCTGCAGCCGCTCCTGTCGGGCGTCTTCACCGTCGACAACCTCGACTATGTGCGGCGAGATGCATACCTGACCGGGGTCGCCGTCGGCCCGGTCGACGTCGAGCGCCTGCGGCGATACGCCTTCGTCTCCGAGCGCGGCCTGACCCTCTTCGAACCGGGCTTGCCGGCACTCGAGATGTTCCTGACATCGCGCCGGTTCATCTACCAGCAGGTCTACTTCCACAGGACCGTCCGGGCCATCGACCTCGACCTGGGCGCCGTCTTCGGGCCATCCGTCCGGGCCATCTTCGGGGACGGCTCACCCGCCGACCGCCTGTCGGCGTACGCGGATCTCGATGAATACGGTCTGCTCCATCAGGCCGCTCGTTGGGCACGAGGCGAACGGATCGCGGCGACACCGACGCCCGGTGACGGGACCGTGACCCGCGAGGTCGGTGATGCGTGGCGGGCGGTCCTCCTCCGCCGCCCGACGTGGCGCGCCGAAGCCGAGATCCGGGCTGAGTACGAGGCCGGCAGTCGCCCGCGTGAGCTTCTCGCGAGTCTCGGCGTGGCCGAACCCGGGCGCGTCGCCATCGACCTTGCCGAGGTCGATGCGCGACCGGCGGACGCCGCCGCCAGCGATGGGCTGCTGGCGCTCGAGATGCGAGATGGGAGCACGAAACCGATCTCGGCAGCGCTCGCGTCGATCCCGGCGTACTGGCTCATCGCCCGGCGATATCGTCGGCGCTGAATGCATCTGCTATCCCTCGACCCCTGTCATTAAGGCGGCCGGAGCGTCCGAGGGCGCAGCGTTCTGACATGGAACTCCTCTCCGCTGCCCTCGTCGGGATCATGGCCGGATCCCTCCTCCTCTGGCGGATCCCGGCGAGGGCTTGCGATCAGTGCGAGCACTGCCTGACGGAGCGCCTCCTGGCCGAGAACAAGAAGAAGGAAGAGATGCATCGGAAGATGCACGCCTGGTACGGCCGGGACCACTGCCCGCTCTGCGGCTCCCGCACCTGACGCACCAGTCGTCTCACCGGGTGTCCGGCCTCACTGAGCGGGGCTGACGCTCGGGTTGGGCTTCGGCTTCGGTTTGGTGTGGCGCGGCAGGACGAGCTGCGGATCGATCCTCGGGATCTCCGCTCCCGGGAGCTTCATGTGCCTCGCCGCGACGGGGTCCATCGCGAACTCCCCCGGCGCTGACGGGTCGAACAGGCCGTAGTGCAGGTGGCAGCCCGACGCCCGGCCAGTGCGGCCCTCGTAGCCAAGGAGCGTCCCCGCCTCGACCATCTGACCCTTCCTCACGACGATCTTCCCGAAATGCGCGTAGACGCTCCGGTAGCCGTTGCCGTCATCGATGACGACGACGATCGGCAGGGTGCCCCACAGCTTCTTGGCATCGAGCCTCGCGTAATACAGCGACAGGTCGCCGATCCAGCCCATGTGGTCGTCATACCTGCGCCCCGCCGCCAGGACCACACCGTCGTGCGCGGCGACGATCCTGTCGCCACAGAACGTGGCGAGGTCGATGCCGTCGTGGAACTTCTCGCCGTCGACCAGCCAGCCGCCCCACGGGGTCGGACCGAACGGGAGCGTCAGGCGCGCGTTCGCGAGTGGCCAGCGGTAGCCGGTCAACTCCTGTGCGGCATGTGGCGTTGCCGCGGGAGACCTGCTGGGCGAGGGCCGGACGAAGGCCGTGGGTCGAGCCGCGGTGGGATCAGCCTGCGGCGACTCGCGGTCGGTCTGCGATGGGGTGTCCGTCTCGCCGGCGACGGCGCCGACCGGCTTGGGTGATGCGCCGTTGCCCGCGACGATCAGCCCGATCGCGGCGAAGACCACGACGCCGACGCCGAGTGGCCCGAGGAATCGCCTGCGGCGCGAACGGCGTCGGTGACGGACCACGGGCGCATGTATAGCACCGCCGACGGCGGTCCGCTGGCCGCCGGCACCGAGGCACCGCGTTGACCCCTCCACGAGCGCCGCCGATACTCGCGACACGAAGACAGGAGTTGCGATTGGACTGCCCGGTCTGCGGGACGAAGAACGAACCCGGCAGGAAGTTCTGCGGGGAGTGCGGCACGCAGCTTGCGGCGGTCTGCCCGACGTGCGGCACGTCCAACGCACCAGGCGTGAAGTTCTGCGGCGAGTGCGGGACCGACCTGCGGGGCGCGGGCGCCACGACGCCAGGACCCTCGGACACGCCCACCGCGGAACGACGCCTGGTGTCCATCCTGTTCGCGGATCTCGTCGGTTTCACGACCCTTTCCGAGTCGCGGGACGCGGAGACGGTCCGCGAGCTGCTTGACCGCTATTTCGCCACGGCGACGCAGATCATCGGCTCGTACGGCGGCACCATCGAGAAGTTCATCGGTGACGCCGTGATGGCCGTGTGGGGCGCCCCGACTGCGTTCGAGGATGACGCTGAGCGGGCTGTCCGGAGCGCCCTCGACCTCGTCGCCGCGGTCGAGGCGCTCGGCGACGAGGTCGGCGCCGAGCTCCGGTTGCGGGCCGGCGTCCTGACCGGCGAGGCGGCCGTCACGCTCGGCGCGACGAACCAGGGGATGGTGGCGGGCGACCTCGTCAACACGGCATCGCGGCTGCAGTCCGTCGCCCAGCCCGGGATCGTCCTCGTCGGCGAGACGACCTACCAGGCGGCCGCCGACGCGATCGCCTTCGAGCCCGCCGGCGAACAACTGCTGAAGGGCAAGGCCGCCCCGGTGCCCGCATATCGCGCGCTCCGGGTCGTCGCGCGGCGGGGTGGGTCGGGCCGCATCGAACAGCTGGAGGCGCCGTTCGTGGGCCGCGCCCCCGAGCTTCGGATGCTCAAGGACTTCCACGTTGCGACCGGCGCCGAGCGCCGGCCGCGGCTCGTCTCCATCGTCGGGCAGGGTGGGATCGGCAAGAGCCGGCTGATCTGGGAGTTCCAGAAGTACCTCGACGGCGTGACCGAGGTGGTCTACTGGCATCAGGGCCGGTCTCCGGCATACGGCGTCGGCATCAGCTTCTGGGCGCTTGCCGAGATGGTCCGGAGCCGGACGGGTATCAACGACGGGGACGACACCGCTGACGCGCGCGCGCGGCTCAGCGCCGCGATCGCGCAATGGGTGACCGACGACGCCGAGCGGCGCTGGATGGAACCGCGCCTCCTGCAGCTGCTCGGGATCGACGCTGGCGACGATGCCGAGCCCACGGATCGGGAGTCGCTCTTCGCGGCCTGGCGGCTCCTGTTCGAGCGGATCGCCGAACACGGCGTCGTCGTCCTCGTGTTCGAGGACCTCCAGTGGGCCGACGACGGGTTGCTCGACTTCATCGATCACATCCTCGACTGGTCGCGCGAGCGACCCATCTACATCATCACGTCGGCCCGACCGGAGCTCCTCGACCGGCGCCGCGACTGGGGCGCCGGCCGGCGCAACTTCACCTCGCTCGTCCTCGAACCGCTTTCCCCCGACCATATGCGCGAGCTCCTGGCGGGCCTCGTCCCGGGGCTCCCGGCGCCCGTCGTCGAGCGCGTGCTCGAGCGCGCAGAGGGGATCCCGCTGTACGCCGTCGAGACCGTCCGGATGCTCCTCAGCGACGGACTCGTCGCGTTCGAGGACGGCGTCTACCGGCCGACGGGCGACCTGTCCGAGCTGTCGGTCCCGGCATCGCTCCACGCCCTGATCGCGTCGCGACTCGACGCGCTCGACCCAGCCGATCGCTCGCTCCTCCAGTCCGCGTCGGTGATCGGCAAGACATTCAGCATCGACGCGCTCGCGGGCGTGAGCGGTCTCCAGCAGGACGAGCTCATTCGCCGGCTCCGGTCGCTCGTTCGTCGCGAGATGCTGACCCTCGAGGCGGATCCCCGCTCGCCGGAGCGCGGCCAGTACGGGTTCGTCCAGGGCCTTATCCGGGAGGTCGCGTACGGCACGCTCGCGAAGCGCGACCGGCGGCGGATGCACGTCGCGGCGGCGCGGTACTTCGAGTCGCTCGACGACGAGGGGATCGCCGGGGCGCTCGCCGAGCATTACGTCGCGGCGTACAAGGCGCAGCCGGACGGCGCCGAGGGCGCTGCGGTCGCCGCGCAGGCCCGCGTCGCGTTGCGCGCCGCGGCCGAGCGGGCCAGGTCGCTCGGTTCGTACGTCCAGGCCATGCGCTTCCTCGAGCAGGCCCTGGCCGTGACGACGGATCCGGTGGAGGAGGCGCAGATCCGCGCCGCCGCGGGCGATGCGGGTCTTAATGGCGGACTCATCGACGAGCCGATCGCGCATCTGGCCCGCGCGCTGGAACTGACGAGAGCCGCGATGGGCCGCTCCGAGTTGCTGGGCGCGATCGGTCGATATGGACACGCCGTCAACGCGTCCGGCCACATCGCGGAAGCCGCAGCGCTGCTCGAGACGGCGCGCGACGACTACCGGGACCTTATCGACACGCCGGAGTACGTCCGGCTCGCCAACGAGCTGGCGCGGTCATACCTGTTGCTCGGGCGGGACGCGGATTCGCTCGGGATCATCGACGACATCCTCACCACGTCCGAGCGTCTGGATCTGATCCGGGAGACGATCGAGCTGCTCATCACCCGCGGCCCGGCGCTGGTCAACGTCGGTCGTCTGCGGGAGGGCATCGTCACCCTCGTCGGTGCTGTGGCGGCGAGCAGATCGTACGGTTTGGTCGACGCGGAGTTCCGCGCGCGCGTGAACCTGTCCTTCGCGGCCGCCGGTGAGGACCCTCAACTCGCGTATCGCGTCGCACGCGAAGGCCAGGAGCTGCTCCGGCGGCTTGGCGTCCGTGGCTGGCCGTACATGCTGAGCAATGCCTCCGAGCTCGCCATCCGGATCGGCGATTGGGATTGGGCCGCCGCCGAGGTCGAGGAAGCGGCGCTTCTCGAGACCGATGTGTCAGCGCGCATGCGGCGCGCGGAGATCCGCGGTCTGCGCGGCGAAGACGTGCGCGACGAGCTCGATGCCATCAGCAACGCCGTCGCCGACCGGACCGAGCTGCAGGCTCTCGCGACGGTCGAGGAGGTCAGGAGTTTGGTCGCGCTCGCCCGGGGCGATCTGCAGGAGGCGCTGGACCGATCCCAGCGATCGTATCGGCTGCTGTTCGCGCCTGACACGACACCGGCGCAGACGGCGATCCGGGCTGCGGCGGCACTCCGCGACGTCGACGCGGTGAAGGAGGCGATGGCCGTGATGTCGGGGCAGCCCGGCCGCGTGCTGGACGTGAGTCGGCGCGAGGGCGACGCCGTCATCGCCCTGATCGAGGGACGGCGCGACGAGGGGTCGGCCGGTTTCGTCGAGGCCATCCGTCGATGGCGCGAGCTCGGTTTCGAATACGACGCGGCGGTCTGCGCGGTCGCGATGGTCGGGCTCCTCGGCGCAGGCGATGCCGCCGCTCGCGCGGCGGGCGAGTTCGCGGCGTCGGTCTTCGACCGGCTTGGGTCGGAGCCGAACGCGACGCGGCTCGCTGCGGCCATGGAGACGCCGGCCGTGTCTCGCGTATCGGCGCGGCCTGGCCGCACCGGCGGCGACGCGAACGTGAGAGCCAGCCACAGCCGCGCCGAATAATGGTTGCAACACGAACCCGTTATGCGTAAGGTTTGCAGCATGAACCGCCGCACCTTCTCGGAGGAGTCCAAGAAGAAGCTCTGGCGGCCCTGCCGGGAGGCACGGGCCCTGGGGCTCTAGACGGCGCGTCCAATGACGAACCGGGGCCTCCAGGGAACGGAGGCTCCAGGGGCCGCGGCACCACGAACGGTGACCGCGGTTTTTTCATGTCCCTGACCTCCTGAACCCGGCGGCCCCTCCGACAAGACGGAGGGACCACGACATGGTCGAGATGACGATCCTCGGTGATGGCCCGCTTGGGCAGGCGGTCGAGGTGGTGGCGCGCCAGCGCGGGGACGACGTCCGCATCCTGGGTCGACCGGCGACCGCGCGCCACGGACTCCACGACTTCGCGTCGGCGGGCGTCGTCATCGAAGCGTCGCGAGGCGACGCCGTGGTCCCCAACCTCGCCGCCGCCCTCGATGCCGGCTGTCGACGATTCGTCGTCGCGACGACCGGGTGGACGGCGGCGCGCGGGGATGTCGAGGCACTGTTGCGAGAGCACGACGCTACGGCTGTGGCCGCGTCGAACTTCAGCATCGGCGTCGTGCTGTTCGGGCGACTCGTGGACGCCGCCGTCGGACTGTTCGGGCCGCTCGACGCGTTCGATCCATACCTCCTCGAGTGGCATCGACGATCGAAGCGCGACCGGCCGTCAGGGACGGCCGCCGACCTTGCCCGCCGGATCGCGAGGGCCCATCCGCGGCTCGCGGGATCGGACGATCTCGAGGTCGTGTCCATCCGGGCGGGTGCGTCGCCCGGGATGCACCTCGTTGGTTTCGACGCCGCGGGCGAGACCATCGAACTGCGGCTGACCGCACGTGACCGCTCGGCGTATGCGGCAGGGATCCTCGCCGCCGCGGACTGGCTCTCCCGGACACCACGCGAGTCCGGGCTTCACTCCTTCGACCCGATCGTGGACGAGCTCATCGTCCGCGACCCCATCGCTGCCTGAAAGGAACGAACGATGACACTCCCCGTCTCGACCACCCGACCCATGCTGCGCGGCGCGTTCACCGCGCTCGTCACCCCATTCACCACAGACGGCGACCTCGACGAGGCCGCCTTCCGACGGCTCGTCCGCTGGCAGGTTCTCGCCGGCATCGATGGCCTCGTGCCATGTGGCACCACGGGCGAATCGCCCACGTTGTCCACCGCGGAACGGGAGCGCCTCATCAGTGCGACCGTCGAGGTCGTCGCCGAGCGGCCGTCGCGCGATCGAGTCAGCGTCATCGCGGGCACCGGCACCAACGACACAGCGGCGACCGTCGAGGCCACTCGTCGTGCCGGGACCCTCGGCGCGGATGCCGCACTCGTCGTCGCGCCGTACTACAACCGGCCCGATGCCCGGATGCTCGAGGCGCACTACCGCGCGGTGGCCGACGAGGGTGGTCTGCCGATCGTCGTCTACAACGTCCCCTCCCGGACCGGCACGAACGTCGACACCGACACGTTCGTGCGGCTCGCCGAGCACCCGCGGGTCATCGCCGTCAAGGAAGCGAGCGGCAACCTCGAGCAGATCGCGCGGATCTGCCGAGATCGACCGCGTGACGTCGCCGTCCTCGCGGGCGACGATGCCTGGACGCTGCCGATCCTCGCGATGGGCGGCGACGGGGTCGTCTCTGTCGCGTCGAACGAGATCCCGGGCGAGCTCGTCGCGCTGTGCGCCGCCGCCCGCTCCGGGGACTGGGATGCGGCGCGGCGGATCCACGACCGATGGCTGCCACTGTTCCTCGCGAACTTCCGGGGCGGCCCGAACCCGGTCCCGGTGAAGGCAGCACTCGTCTCGATGGGCCTTCTGGAGACGGACGCCGTCCGTCCACCGCTCCTGCCGCTCGAACCATCGGGCGTGTCCACGATGGATGCCACGCTCCGCACGCTCGGACTCGTCGAGCCGGCCGGCGGGCGGTTCGCGCCGCGCACCACGGCGCGGGAGGCGGTCGCATGATCGCCGAGACCGAGGGCTCGGCGGCGGGGCGACGAGGCGTCGCCACTCGAGCCGCAGCACCCGCGATCGACCCTCGGACGATCCTCGATGAGCTCGAGACCGGCCGTCTCCGAGCGGCAGAGCCCGACCCGACGCTGCCCGGTGGCTGGCGGGTCCGTCCGGACGTCAAGGCAGCGATCCTCGCCTGCTTCGCGGACCGCACGACGGTCGACTCAGCCGCCGGTCCGCTCCTGTTCCGCGATCGTGCGGCCGTTCCGCCACGTCATGACCTCGCCGGTGGCCCGTGGCGGATCGTCCCCGGTGGCACCGCGGTCCGTCGCGGCGCGCATCTCGGCGACGGGGTCGTGGTCATGCCGCCGTCCTATGTCAACGTCGGGGCGTGGGTCGGCGACGCGACGATGGTCGACTCGCACGTCCTCGTCGGGTCGTGCGCGCAGATCGGAGCTCGGGTCCACCTCGCGGCCGGTGTCACCATCGGCGGCGTCCTCGAGCCACCGGGCGCGCGTCCGGTCATCGTCGAGGACGACGCGTTCATCGGGGCCGGCAGTGCGCTGCTCGAGGGCGTCCTTGTCGGACACGGCGCCGTCATCGGCGCGGGAGTCACCTTGACCGGCACGTCGCGGCTGTACGACCTCGTCCGCGACCGGGTCATCGAGGGCACACCGACAGAGCCGCTCGTCGTGCCGGCCGGAGCCGTGGTCGTGCCCGGGGCTCGCACCGTGCGCGGCTCGTTCGCGGAAGGTCATGGCCTGTCCGTCTCGGTGGCTCTCCTCGTCAAGGATCGCGATGCCGGCACGTCCGCCCGGGTCGCCCTCGAAGAGGCTCTCCGGTGAGCATCGAAACGGCCGCGCCGCCGGCGCACGCTCCACGACGTGGCCGCCCGCCGGCCCGCAACGAGATCGTCCGTGGACGGCTCGTCGCCGGACTCGACCCCGCTGACCTCGCAGCCCGCTTCGGGACACCGCTCTACGTGTACGACCTCGATGTCGTCGAGCGCCAGCTCGACGCACTGGCCGCCGTCCTCCCCGACCGGGTCGACCTGGCGTATGCGGTCAAGGCGAACCCGGCGCTCGCGGTCGTCGCGCACCTCGCCCGCCTCGGGACCGGCGCCGACGTCGCGTCGGCCGGCGAGCTCGCCACCGTCCTTCGCGCCGGCATCGAGGGCGATCGCGTCGTGATGACGGGCCCCGGCAAGCGTGACGACGAGCTCCGGGCGGCGGTCGCGGCAGGCGTGCGCGCCGTGACCGTCGAATCCGTCGGGGAACTCGAGCGGCTCGAGGCGATCGCGCGGGTGGCCGGGAGGGTCCAGCCGGTGCTGCTCCGTGCAGCCGTCGGCGAGCAGGCCCGGCTCGAGCGCGTCCGGCTGGTCGGCGACGACGGCGCGGGCAAGTTCGGGATGGACGGGTCGGACCTCGTCAAGGCGGCGGGGCAGGCGGTCGCGTCGCCTCACCTGGACTTTCTCGGCGTCCATGCGTTCGGGGCGTCGAACGTCCTCGATGCGCCGGCACTCGTCGAGCACGTGGCCGCGACGGTCCGGTTGGCCCGGCACGTTGCCGTCCGCGTCCGGGCGCGTCTGCGCGTCATCGACGCGGGCGGTGGCCTGGGCATCCCGTACGAGCCGCACGAGGAATCGCTTGATCTCGTCGGGCTCGGCCGTGGACTCGCGTCGATCACGCGGGACTGGGGCTCGGACCCGGTCCTGGCCGAGACGCGCCTCCTGCTCGAACCCGGGCGCTTCCTCGTCGGTCCCGCGGGCGCCTACCTGACGCGGGTCGTCGACCGAAAGACCGTCGACGGGTCGGTCGTGGCTGTCCTCGACGGCGGCGTGCACCACGTGCTGCGTCCGGCGCTCGTGGGGCAGGAGCACCGGATCCGAACCTTCGGGACCGGCGCCGGCCGGATGGTGCCCGTCACGGTCGCTGGCCCGCTCTGTTCCGGGCTCGACGTGTTCAGCCATGGTGCCGTGATGACGCCGCCGGAGATCGGCGATGTCGTCGGCGTCCTCGACGTCGGGGCGTACGGCTTCACCGAGTCGATGCCGTTCTTCCTGTCGCATCCGATGCCCGCCGAGGTCGCCGTCCGTGGAGGTCAGGTCGCGCTCATCCGGCCGCGCCAGGACCCCATCGAGTGGCTCGACCGGCAGGTGTCACCCACCTGGTGAACACGGCCGAGCCGGGCGGCTCGATAGCGAGTTCTTCATCGTTCCCGGCATCGCATCGCTACCGGAGCGCTCTACCGTCCTGAGGGATCGACCCGGAGTGGGGTCGACCCTGAGAAGGAACGCCGCCCCCATGCTCTCCGACCTCTCGATCCAGTCGGCCCCGACCGACGACCTTCCCCTCATCGCCGAGCGGCTGAGGCTCGGTCTGCCATTGCGTGGCTTCGACGGGCGCGAGATCCCCCTTCGAACGGCTGGCGGCGACTGCCTCAGCGCGACGGAGGCGGCGCACCTCCTGCTCCTCTCGGGAGCGAGCCTCCTGTCCGCCGACTACGCCGATCCGTTCGTGTCTGCCGCTATCGCCCGCGCCGCCGAGATCGAGGCCAAGGCGTGCGTCGCCGGAGATCCGCCGAACGTGATCGTCGCGAAGGTGACCGCGGTCCTCGTCAGCGCCGGGGTCCGCGCATCGGTCATCGCGCGCGGCACGGACGTCAGCCCGAGCGCGATCAACCGGGCGACGCTGTCGTGGTACGAGATGAGCCACCTTCGCCGACGCGAATTGATGACGGCCTGCCACGGCGGGTATGGCGTGGGTGACGGGGAGCGCAAGTCCGCCTGAGGGCATGGGCAAGCGCGGCGCCGTCAGCCCGTGCCGATCAGCCGGAACCCGATCCCGAGCAGCAGGATGCCCGTCGCGATGGCCCAGGCATCGCGCTGACGCAGGAGTCGCCCGCTTCCTGGCCGCGACGTTCGCATGCCGACGACGTAGCCGACGGGCAGGAGCGTGAGCGCGACCGCCCCGTACAAGAGGTGAAGGGGGTCGGCGGGAGGCCGATCCATCGCGAGCACGATGACCCCCGTCGCGACCGCGAGACCGATCGTCAGGAAAACGACGATGGCGGTCCTGTCGACGGCGAAGCGGTGATCGACCTGTCCTGACGACCGCACACCGGCGGCGACCGACCACCCTCCGACGGCCGTCAGGGCGAGGGACAGGCCGACGACGACCCACCCGAGCAGCTGATGTGAAGTTGTCACGCTTCCCCTGCTCCTCGCAACCACGTCCTCCCGGCCGCCTCTCGATGCTGGGAGATCCGGGCCCCCGACCGGATCGCGTCACGCGGGAGAGCCACAACTGTGACAGGTCGTCGCATGCGGGAGATGGGCGGCATGGCCGCCGTCGGCGCACTCGTCGGGCTGGGCTGGGCGACGACCGTCGGGCCGTTGGCTGCGAGCTCGCCCGGGCAGGCGGCCGCCGGCGACCCCAGCCAGTCCGTCCAGATGTCGGCCGGCGCGGCGCGATACGAAGCCAGCTGCGCCTCATGCCACGGGATGGGCGGAGTCGGCACGGCCGATGGCCCGCCTCTTATCGATGCCGGCGCGGCCTCGGTCGACTTCATGCTGCGGACCGGCCGGATGCCACTTCCCGAGCCCGACGCGCGGATGACGCCCAAGCGCCCCGCCTACGACGAGGCGACGATCCAGGCGCTCGTGGCATACGTCTCGTCGCTCGGACAGGGACCGCCGATCCCCGGCGTCCAGGTGACCGGGGCCACGGACATCGCCGCCGGACGCGCGGCATACGTCGCGACCTGCGCCGCGTGCCATGGTGCGGCCGGAACCGGTGACGCGGTCGGCGGGGGATCAGTCGCGCCCCCGGTCCTCGACACCCCGCCCACCCAGGTCGGCGAGGCGATCCGGACGGGCCCAGGGGCGATGCCCGCTTTCGGGCCGGGGCAGCTCTCCGACGAGCAGCTGGCCGAGATCGCGGGGTATCTCGCGTTCGTTCGCGACAAGGCCGCGCCGGGCGGGCAGCCGATCGGCGGGGGCGTCGGACCGGTCGCCGAGGGATATGTCGCCTGGATCGTCTATCTGGTCGGGCTGCTCGTCGCGGCCCGCTGGATCGAACGGCGGGTGCATCGATGAACGAGCCACGGCGCAGCGACGCGCGGCCGCGGAGTGAATGGGCCGTCGTCGGACTGTTCTGCGTCACCGGCCTCAGCGGCCTTCTTCTCCTCGGCGTCTATATCGCCGGAGGTCAGACCCAGGTCGAAGGGGTCCTGCTCGCCATCGCGCTCGGCGCGCTCGGGGCCGGCATCGTCATCTGGGCACGTGACCTCATCTCTTCGCCTGTCGCCATCGAGGAGCGACACCCACTCGGCTCGGCGGACGCGATCGAGGGAGTCACCGCGGACCTCGATCCGGAGGGGAGCCTGAGCCGACGTCGACTGCTGCTCGGATCGCTGTTCGTGGCCCTCGGCGGGCTCGGCGCCGCGCTCCTCATCCCGGTCCTGTCGCTCGGACCCGCTCCCGGGAGGGAGCTGTTCACGACGGCGTGGCGTCGCGGCAGCCGTGTCGTCGGGGTCAACGGTGAGCCGGTGACCGCTGGCGACATCCCGTTCGACAGCTTCGTCACGGTGTTCCCCGAGGGCCAGGTCGGTTCGCCAGATAGCCAGACGTTGCTCATCCATGTCCACCCCGAGGAGCTCGAGCTCGCCACGGAACGGATGGCATGGGCGCCAGACGGCTTCGTCGCCTACTCGAAGGTCTGCACCCACGCCGGCTGCCCCGTCGGCCTGTACCGCGCCCAGGACAAGCGGCTCATCTGCCCGTGCCACCAGTCGACGTTCGACGTCCTCCGTGGCGCGACGCCGGTCTATGGGCCCGCCGCTCGGCCGCTTCCCCAGCTCCCGATCCGGCTCGAGGCCGACGGCACCTTCACCGCCGACGGCGACTTCCCGGAACCGGTCGGACCGAGCTTCTGGAACCTCTCGCAGGGATGACCACCGCGAAGCGCACCGAGGTCGAGCGCGTCATCGGCTGGGTCGACGAGCGGACGGGTGCCGCGGAACTGACGCGGACAGTCCTGCGCAAGGTCTTTCCCGACCATTGGTCGTTCCTGCTCGGCGAGATCGCGCTGTTCGCCTACGTCGTGCTGGTCGCGACCGGTGTCTTCCTGACGTTCTTCTTCACCGCCGACACCCGGCCGGTGACGTACGACGGCCCATACGCGCCGATGCGCGGCGCGGAGGTGTCGGCGGCGTTCGATTCGGTCATGCGGCTCTCGTTCGAGGTCCGCGCCGGGCTGCTCATGCGCCAGGTCCACCACTGGGCGGCGGTCGTGTTCATCGTCGCGATCGTCGTCCATGTCGCGCGGGTGTTCTTCACCGGCGCCTTCCGCCGGCCGCGAGAGATCAACTGGCTGGTCGGCCTGTCGATCCTGATGCTCGGGCTGGCAGCGGGCTTGACGGGGTACTCCCTGCCCGACGATCTCCTCTCAGGGACGGGCCTTCGGATCACCTACTCGGTCGCGATGTCCATCCCGTTGATCGGGCCGTGGCTCGCCTATCTCCTGTTCGGCGGCGAGTTCCCGACGACCGAGCTCATCGGGCGGTTCTATGTCTTCCACATCATGCTGCTGCCCGCGCTGATGATCGGCCTGATCAGCGCCCACCTCCTGATCCTGTGGCTCCAAAAGCACACGCAGTTCCCGGGTGGGCGCGCGCGCGAGGACAACGTCGTGGGGCGCCATTTCTGGCCGGGCCAGGCTCTCCGTTCGCTCGGACTGCTGCTGCTGACGGCCGCAGCGATCACGCTGGCCGCCGGACTCGCCCAGATCAACCCGGTCTGGATCTACGGGCCGTTCATCCCGTCGGCCGTCAGCTCGCCTGCCCAGCCCGACTGGTACCTCGGCTGGCTCGAGGGAGCGCTCCGGATGGGCCCGAACTGGGAACCGACGATCCTCGGCGTCACCATCCCGACGTTGTTCATACCGGGCATCGTCCTGCCCGCCATCCTGTTCGGCGGGATCGCTCTCTGGCCGTTCATCGAGGCTCGCCTGAGTGGCGACCACGCCGAGCACCACCTGCTCCAGCAGCCGTGGGAGGCACCGGGCCGGCTGGCGCTCGGGAGCGCGGTCATCACGGTCTTCGTCATCCTGACCATCGCCGGCGGCAACGACGTCCTCGCGGTCCTGCTCTATGTCGATGTCGAGTGGCTGACGGCCGCATTGCGAATCCTCCTGTTCGTCGCGCCGGTGATCGTCGGGCTGCTCGCATACCGGCTCGCTGTCGACCGCCGGAACAGGGCAGAGCGGAACCTGGCTCTCACCGAGGCCGACCGAGACGCGCGCGACTCGCCCGCGATCGAGGCGCCACGATGAGGCGGACCCGAGGTGTCCGGATCTCCCGGCTCGTCCGACGGTTGGCCGGACTCGGGCTTGCGGTCCTCGCCCTGTCCGGTTGCCTTCCCGCGCCCGTGACAGCGCAGGGCCGGGCGGTCACCGACCTCTGGACGCTGTTCGCGGTGGCGGCTGCGCTTGTCGGCGGCCTCGTCTGGATCCTCATCACGATCGCGGTCATCAGGTATCGCGGCTCGGCTCAGGAACCGGCCGGGAAGGATCCGCCGCACCCCCACCCCGACGACCGGATCCCGTCGCCGGGGGCCAACCGCGCGCTCCCGCTGGAAGTCGCCTGGACGCTCGGCCCGATCGCGATCGTCGTGGTGCTCTTCGTCGCCACGCTCGTCACGCTCGACCGGATGGACGCGCGCGAGCCGAGCCGGACGACCGTCGCTATCACGGCCTTCGATTGGCAATGGCGGTTCGATTATCCCGGCACGGGCGTCTCCGTCAGCGGCGGCCCGGGAAAGCCCGCCGAGATGGTCGTCCCGGTCGGGGAGCCGGTGCACATCGAGCTCGTCTCGAACGACGTCGCTCACTCGTTCTACGTGCCGGTGTTCCTGTTCAAACGCGACGCCATCCCGGGCCGGGTGACGACCTTCGACTTCACCGTCGAGGCTCCAGGCAACTACCGAGGACAGTGCGCCGAGTTCTGCGGTGTCCAGCACGACCGGATGCTGCTCACGGTCCGCGCGGTCACCCGGCCGGAATTCGATGCGTGGCTCACCGGCCAGCGATCGGCGGCGAGCGCAGCTCCTTCGGCCCTTTCGTCGGCGGTCCCTGTGCCATGACCGACATCCCGGCGCAGCCTGGGAGCGCGGCCGGCACCGTCGCCGTCGTCGAGCTCAACGACCTGACGGGCTGGCTGACCACGACCGACCACAAGCGCATCGGCGTGCTGTACATGGTCTCGGCGTTCGCGATGTTCCTGGTCGGTGGCGTGCTGGCGATGACGATGCGCATCGAGCTCGCGGCACCCGGGATCCAGCTCGTCGACGAGGCCGGCTACGACCAGCTGTTCACGATGCACGGGACGATCATGCTGCTGCTGTTCGGGACGCCGATGGCGGTCGGCCTCGCGAATTACATCGTGCCGCTCCAGATCGGGGCGTCGGAGATGGCATTCCCGCGGATCAACGCGCTGTCGTTCTGGCTGTTCCTGTTCGGCGCGCTGATCGTCCTGAGCGCTTTCCTGACCTTCACCGGGACGGCCGCGGCCGGTTGGACGGGGTACGTCCCGCTGAGCGAGGAGACCTACGCGCCGGGCGTGGGACTCGACCTGTGGATCATCGGGCTCGCGATCGTCGGGATCTCGGGCGTGATCGGGGCGATCAACTTCATCGTCACGATCTTCACGCTCCGGGCCCCTGGCATGGGCATGTTCCGGATGCCCATCTTCACCTGGAACATCCTCGTCACCGCCCTGCTCATCCTGTTCGCGTTCCCGCCCCTGACGTCGGCGTTCGCGATGCTGCTCATCGACCGCCAGCTCGGTGGCGTCTTCTTCGATCCATCGCGCGGCGGGGACGCCGTCCTCTGGCAGCACCTGTTCTGGTTCTTCGGACACCCGGAGGTGTACATCCTGATCCTGCCGTTCTTCGGCGTGATCACCGAGATCATCTCGGTCTTCAGCCGGAAGGGCGTGTTCGGCTATGGCGCCTTCGTCCTCGCCACGATCGCCATCGCGAGCCTTTCGATGACGGTCTGGGCGCACCACATGTTCACCACGGGCGCTGTGAGCCTGCCGTTCTTCAGCCTCGCCTCGTTCGCGATCGCCGTGCCCACCGGCATCAAGTTCTTCAACTGGATCGCGACGATGTGGGGCGGCAGGCTGACGTTCGAGACCCCGATGCTGTGGGCGATCGGCTTCCTGTACCTGTTCCTGCTCGGTGGCATCACCGGGATCGTCGTGGCGTCGCCAGCGCTCGACTTCCATCTTCAGGACACGTACTTCGTCGTCGCGCATTTCCACAACACGCTCATCGGCGGATCCGTCTTCGCGATCTTCGCGGCGCTCTACTACTTGTTCCCGAAGATGGCCGGGCGCCGACTGTCCGAGCGCCTCGGGCGGATCCAGTTCGGACTGATGTTCGTCGGCTTCCTGCTGACGTTCCTGCCGCAGTACCAGCTTGGACTTCTCGGGATGCCACGGCGGATCGCGGATTACGCCGCCGCGAACGGCTGGACGGAGCTCAACGTGCTGTCGACGGTCGGGTCCGCCTTGCTTGGCGTCGGCGTGTTCCCGTTCCTC
>JBJMMQ010000041.1:0-11312 GCA_045804705.1 Chloroflexota bacterium | reverse complement strand
TGGCGCCGCCAGGTCGGGCGGATGACGAGACGCTTCCCGATGCGCATGACCGGGAAGTACGCCTTCCATGCCTCCGCCCAGGCCGCCTCGTGGACGATCCGCGTCCGCAGCTCGCCGATCGGACGCAAGCCGAACGCCTGCAGATGGCCGAGCGTCGTCGCGAGCTCTGAAACGGCGCGGTCCGTGGCGGCACGGTCGCGTGCGGGCAGGTAGGCCCGGACGGTCGCGGGCCGGCTCGTATCGACACGCGCAGCGAGACCTTCCGCGACCAGCTCGAAGGCGGGCTCGACGGACGTGCCGCCCGGCGCCGCCCGGCCGAGGATCTCGCTGACCGCCTCGACCGCTTCGACGTCCGCCTCGACCGACAGCTCGAGCCAGGCACCGGGGCCGGCGTCGATGGCTGACCCGCCGCCCGGGTCGGCGGCGCTCACCCGAGCCCGAGCTTCTCGCGCAGTCCGCCTCCGCCATGCCCGACCGACTCGCCCGTCTCGTTGGCGTAGCTCTCGAGCAGATCGCGCGCCTTCTTCGACAGCCTCGTCGGCACGACGACGTCGACCATCACGTGGAGGTCGCCCCGCTGCCCTGTTCGGCGGACGTGGGGCACGCCCTTGCCGCGGAGGCGGATCTCGGTGTTCGGCTGCGTGCCCGGCTTGATCTCGACCTCCTCCTCGCCCTCGACGGTCGGGACGGTGATGCGTGTCCCGAGGGCGGCCTGGACGATCGACACCTCAGCGTCGTAGTAGAGCTCGGTCCCCTCTCGCGTCAGCGACGGGTGCGGCTGGACGTGGACCGCGACGTACAGGCTGCCCGGTGGACCACCCCGCGGCCCGACCTCACCCTCGTTCGAGAGGCGGATCTGATGGCCCTCGTCGATGCCAGCGGGGATCGTCACCCTGATCGTCCGCTTGCGCTCGGTGCGGCCGTCGCCCTTGCAGGTGTGGCAGGGCGTCTCGATGATCTTGCCCTCGCCGCGACAGCGCGGGCAGGCGTTCACGTTGACCATCTGACCGAGCATCGTCTGGCGGACGGAGCGCACCTCGCCACGGCCGTTGCAGGTCGGACAGGTGATCGGTTCCGTCCCGGGCTCCGCCCCATCGCCGCCACACGTCTCGCACGCGCCGAGGACCGTGAACTCGAGCTCCTTCTCGGTCCCCTTCACCGCCTCTTCGAAGGTGATCCGGAGGTCGTAGCGAAGGTCCGCCCCGGGCTGCGGCCGGCCGCGACGGGCGGACGAACCGCCGGCGCCACCGCCGAAGAAGGCATCGAAGATGTCCGAGAAGCCGCCGAAGCCTTCGAACCCGGCGCCCCCGCCGCCCGGGCCACCGTCGACGCCGGCGCGTCCGAACGTGTCGTAGCGCGACCGCCGCTCAGGGTCGGACAGGACCTGGTAGGCCTCGTTGATCTCCTTGAAGCGCTCCTGCGCCTCGGGATCGCTGTTGACGTCGGGGTGCCACTTCTGGGCGGCCTTGCGGAACGCGGCCTTGATCTGAGCATCGGTCGCGTTCCGCTCGACGCCGAGGATCACGTAGAAGTCGCGTTCGGTCGTGGCCATGGGTCGAGAAGGATACCGGCCGATGTCCTCGGCGGCAGCGACGGACATACTTGACGACGTGATCCGCTCGCTGACCAGGCTCGTCGCCTGTGCCGTCGCGGCGGCGACGATCGCCGCCGGCTGCTCCCCAGGCCCCACGCCACGTGCCTCCGTCGCGCCCGCCGGCACCGAGATCGCGACGTTGCCCTCGGCGACACCGGGGTCGTCGCTCGTCGAGCCGACCGCCACCCCGCCGGTGTCGCACGAGCCGACCGCGGCCAGTCCCGAACCGGCGTCCTCGCCGATCGCCCGGCCGGTCCCGTCGGGCCTCGTCGCCCTCGGTGACCTGCCCGTCCCGCCGGCGCGGATCCCCGTCCTGTACTACCACCGGCTCCAGCCGCTGCCCGCCGACTACGCGACATGGTCGAAGGCGAAGCGCCGTTCGTTCACGACGTACGACACGCTGCCGAAGGTGTTCGGCGCTCAGCTCGACTGGCTTCGCGACCATGGCTACACGACGATCCTGCCGCGCGACCTGGCGGCACACTGGGACGACCGCTCGCAGCTGCCGGCGCGCCCGGTGATCATCACCTTCGACGACGGCTCGCGCGACTGGGTGACCCGGGTCATGCCGGCACTCAAGAAGCGCGGCATGGTCGCGGAGTTCTACCTGACGCTCGCCGCGATCGAGCACGGCAACCTCACCTGGGACGAGGTCCGCCAGCTCGCGGCGGCGGGCAACGGCGTCGGCGCGCATGACGTCCATCACGTCCAGCTGACCGCCTTCGGCACCGGTCGCAAACCGGCCACGGCCGCGAGGATGTGGGCCGAGGTCAATGGCGCCCGCCAGACGATCGGGGACCACATCGGCGTCTACCCGGATTCGATGGCGTACGTCGGCGGCGGGTATGACGCGACCCTGCAGCACCTCGTCGAGCAGGCTGGCTACACGACGGCGCGGGGGATCGGTCGCGGCGTCGTCCAGACCGCGCATCGGCGCTACGCATTGCGGGTCGTCCGCGTCGCGATCCGTGACGACGTCAGCGACCTTGTCGCGGGGACGATCGTCCCGGGGCTCCCGACCTTCGCCGCACGCGTGGCTGGCCTCTCCGACAAATAGTCGTGCCACTGCCGCTCCCGCGGCGTTCCGGCGACGTATCGTCAGCCGTTGGTCGGCGGCGGATCGCTAGGCCGACGCAGGGGTCGCACCGACCTGCCGGCGAAGATCGCCCTCGTCCATGACCTCCCAATCCTCGACGATCCGTCCGTCCTGGCTTCGGAACACCGTGATGCCGTAGAGCGCCAGCGGCCGCGACGAGGGGGATTCGCCGAACATCGATCCCGCATGCGTCCCCGTCCCGACGAACCGGACTGCCGCGCGGTCACCGTCGGCGACGACGTCAAGGACCTCGATCCGAAAGTCGGGGATGCCGCGCATGATCCACTCGGCACCGCGTACGAACTGGTCAGCCGTCAACGCGTCGGCGTTGCTGTGATGGACGTAGTCCGGCGCGAGGACGTCGCCGAGTCTTTCCCAGGCCCGCTCGTTGTACATCTCCACGAACTGCCGCACGAGCGTGAGGATCGCCTCGGACATCGGTGCTCCTTCTCCCCGGATGGCGTCGTCGATGACGTGTAGCTTGTCAGCCTCGCGGACCCGGACCGTGACATCGGCCCGTAGATCCTATCCGGCAGCCAGGACGACAGCGCGTCGGAGGACGTCGTCGAACATCTCGGCGGTCAGGCGTCCTGTGAAGGTGTTCTGCTGTGACGGGTGATACGTCCCGAGCAGCGTGTATGGACCGATCGCTGTCTGCGCGCCGTGTCCGAAGCGAGGCTTGGGGCGGATCTCGAACCCGACTCCGGCGAGCGCGCGCAGGCAGGCGTCCCAGCCGAACTGGCCGAGGGCGACGATGACCCGGACATCACCGAGCAGAGCCAGCTCGCGCTCGAGGTACGGCGCACAGGTGTCACGCTCCCCGACCGTCGGCTTGTTCGCCGGCGGTGCGCACCGGACGGCTGCGGCGATGTACACCCCGGTCAACGTCAGGCCGTCATCGGCACGGCGCGAGGAGCCGCGGTTCGCCAGGCCCAGGCGGTGGAGCGCAGGCCACAGGAAATCGCCCGAAGCGTCGCCCGTGAACACGCGCCCGGTCCGGTTCCCACCGTGCGCCGCCGGGGCGAGACCGAGCAGCAGGATCTTCCCGTCGGGATCGCCGAAACCGGGGACGGGCCGGCCCCAGTAGACCTCGTCGCGGAACCGGGCGACCTTCTCCCGAGCGACCTGCTCGCGCCAGGCCACAAGCCGCGGACAGGCTCGACAAGCGACGACCTCGGCGGTCAACGCCGCGAGAGCCGCGCGATCCGTCGTCATTCGAGCTACTTGAGCAACAGCCGGTCGATCCGCCGCGACGCGATCGCGAGGCCGACCAGGCCCATGATCACGAGATACGCGACGTGGACAAGGAGGATCGGCGAGATCGCCCCCACCGTCAGGGACCGGATGAGGTCGACGCCCTGGTAGAGCGGAGTCAGACGCACGAAGACCTGGAGAGCCGGCGGGTATGCGTCGATCGGGTAGAACGTGCCGGAGAACAGGAACATCGGCAGGATGACGAGCTGGATGAGGTCGAAGTCCTGCCAGGTCTTCATGAAGGTCGTCGCGGCCATCCCGGCCGCCGCGAACGCGAACCCGACGAGCAGCGCCGCAGGCACCGCAAAGATCACCCAGGGCGAGACGAACAGGCCGAGCACGAGCATCACGCCCATGAACCCGAACGAGTAGAGCGCACACCGGATGACCGCCCAGCCGAGCTCGCCGAGGGCGACATCACCCGGCGACAGCGGTGTCGTCAGGATCGCCGCGAACGTCTTGCTGTAGTTGAGCTTGAAGAAGAAGTTGAACGTGCTCTCGGCGATCGCCCCGTTCATGGCTGCGCTCGCAAGCAGCGCCGGCGCGACGAACAGCTGGTAGCTGATGGGCTGGCCATCCGGGCCCGGGATCGTCCCGACCAGTGCGCCAAGGCCGAAGCCGATGCTGACGAGATAGAACAGCGGCTCGAAGAAGCCCGACAGCAGCATCATCCACTGGTGCCGGTAGACGAAGATGTTGCGCTCGATCAGCCGTGCCGAGCGCCGGCTGCCGAACGCGAAGGTGGGCGTGACGCGAAGGGCCGTCATCCGCGCACCAGCCGGCGTCCGATGGTCCGGATCATCAGGTAGGCGCCGACGAGCGAGAGCGTCGCAAGGTAGGCGACGTGGATGAGCATCGCGAGGGGGTCGTCCGCGGCCGTGCCGAGCGATAGTCCGCGCGTCAGGGCGACTCCGTGGAACAACGGCGTCAGCCAGGCGAAGGCCTGGAGAGCCGCCGGCAGCGAGCTGATCGGGAAGAACGTCCCCGAGAACAGGAACATCGGCGTGATGCCGAACCGGAAGATCGTCGTGAACCGGTTCGGTGTCTTCTGGGTGGCCGAGAACGCCGCGATCGGGCCGGCGAACGAGAGGCCGGTCAGCACCGCTGCCGGGATCGCAAAGACGATGAGCGGCGATTCGGCTGCCCCGAAGAGCACGATGACGAGCGTGAAGATCGCGCAGATCATCGTCAGTCGTGCGCTGATCCAGGCGAGATTGCCGAGCGCGATGTCGCGCGCCGTGATGGGCGTCGCGTACATCCCATGGAAGACGCGGCTCCACTCGAGGCCGCCCATGATCGGGAACATGGACTCGAACGACGCCGACTGCATCGCTGTCGCCGCGAGCAGGCCTGGGGCGAGGAACACGATGTAGGGCACGCCGCCGATGGCGCTCGGGTCGGAGACGTAGGCACCAAGCCCGATGCCCATCGCGGCAAGGAACATGACCGGCGAGAGGAAGGAGGAGAAGATCGACGCTCGGAACGTGCGCCGGTAGGAGAGGAACCGATGCTCGAAGACGCGACTGATCGCCGTGCCGGACGTCGAGCGGGCGAGCGACGTCATCGAGCCGCTACTCGATCAGCGAGCGGCCGGTCAGCCGCAGGAAGACGTCCTCGAGCGAGGACCGGCGGACCAGCACCGATTCGGGGCGGAGACCCCTCTCGTGGACCGCGGCCGCCGCGGCCTCGCCATCGTCCGCATAGAGCAGCACCCGGTCGGGCAGGTTCTCGACCCGCTGGGCGATCCCGTCGAGCTGCCCATCGAGCGACGCCGCTTCGCCGGGCGCGAAGCGGAGCTCGGTGACCTCGCGGGTGGAATAGCGCTGGATCAGGTCACGTGGGCTGCCTTCCGCGACGATGCGTGCCTTGTCCATCACGACGAGGCGGTCGCATAGCTGCTCGGCCTCGTCCATGTAATGGGTGGTCAGGACGAGCGTCACGCCCTGCTGCTTCAGCCGGTAGAGGCGGTCCCACAGGAGGTGGCGCGCCTGTGGATCGAGACCAGTCGTGGGCTCATCGAGCAGGAGCATGGTCGGTTCGTTGATCAGCGACCGCGCGATCGTCAGCCGGCGTTTCATGCCGCCGGACAGCGGCTCGACCTGGTCGTTGGCGCGCTCGGTCAGCTGGGCGAACTCGAGCAGCTCGTCGGCCCGCCGGCTGACCTCGGCCCGGTCGAGGCCGAAGTAGCGGCCGTAGATGACGAGGTTCTCGCGGACGGTCAGCTCGACATCGAGCGCGTCCTGCTGGGGCACCACACCGAGGCGAGAGCGGATCCTTGGGCCGTCGTGACCCGGGTCCATGCCCATGACCCGGAGAGTGCCGCTGCTGATCGGCGAGACGCAGCCGATCATCCGCATCGTCGAGGTCTTGCCGGCGCCGTTGGGTCCGAGGAATCCGAACGATTCGCCGGCGGCGACATCGAAGTCGACGGCATCGACCGCGACGAAGTCGCCGAACCTCTTGGTCAGGCCGCGGGCATGGATGAGCGAGGACGAGGGCTGGTCCGACATGGACCCGGAATCCTACACGCGACGCCCGTTCAGCGGTCCGGGACGGTCCCGGTGTGGATGGTGACGATGCCCCCGGACATCGGGATCCAGGTCACATCGCGGAGGCCGGCCTCGGTCATGATCTCGGCGATCCGTTCGGGTCCCGGGTAGCCCTTGACGCTCCGGACGAGGTAGCCGTACGCGCCGCCCTGACCCGCGACCCGGCCGACGACCGGGACGATCCTGTCGAACCAGAACTGGAGGATCCGGGCGAGGCGGCTCTGCGGCCGGGCGATCTCGAGGCAGACCACGCGGCCGCCCGGCCGGACCGAGCGCGCGAGCTCGGAGAAGCCCTTGCCGTAGTCGGGCAAGTTGCGCATCCCGAACGCGATCGTTGCGGCGTCGAACGAGCCGTCCTCGGTCGGTAGCGCGAGCGCGTCGCCCACCACGTAGGTCAGCCCTGAACGGTCTGCGAACCGCTTCTGCGCGACGCGGATCATGGCCGGCGAGATGTCGACGCCGAGGACGGTGCCGCCGGGCTGGGTCTTCGCGTGGAGGTCGGCCGCGACCTTTCCGGTACCCGTCGCGACATCGAGGACTCGGTCACCGGGCTTCGCGCCGCTCAGCTTCACCGCGCGCTTCCGCCAGCGCGGCTCCTGGAAGGCCGAGATGACGAGGTTCATCGGGTCGTAGACGCGGGCGATACGGTCGAACATCGCCCTGACTTCGGCCGTCGACGCGGCGTTGCCGCTGTCTGTCGCGCGTCCCGACGGGGCGTCGTTCGAGGCTGGGCTCATGCGGGACGGTCCTCCAGGGCAGCCCGGATCACGTCGGCGATCGGGCCCGGGTCGGTGATGGGTGAAGCATGGGACATCCCGGGCAGGTGGATGCGGCGCGCGCCCGGCATGCGATCGGCGAGAGCGTCCGCGATGGGACGGTAGAACGGCTGGCTCGCGTCGCCGGTGACGATCGTGACGGGCGAGGTGATGGCGGCGAGGCCGTCGAGGTCGAAGCCGATAAGAGCTGCGTCGGCATAGGCGCTGCCACCTTCGTCGGCGAGGAAGGTGCGCGTCCTCTCGGGCAGGTTTGACCAGGCGTCCGGACCGGCGACACGTGTGAGGAATGCTTCGGCCGCTGCCGGGGATCCCGCCTGCGCGAAAGCACGTTCCGTGTTCGCCGCGACGTCGGCGAAGGCCGCCTGCGTCTCGGCGTCGGCGGCAGGTCCGTAGGGGGGCTCGTAGGCGACGATCGCTGCCGCGCGGTCAGGTCGCCGCGCCGCGAACTCGAGCGCGACGCATGCGCCATAGCTGATGCCGACGACTGCAGCCGCGCCCGCGCCCTCGGCGTCGAGGATGGCGGTCAGGTCGGCGACGTGGACGGCGACGTCGATGGGCTGGGGTTCTGCAAGCCGGCTTCCACCGCTGCCCCGGCGGTCGACCGCGTGCACGGTGCTGTCGGGTGTCTCCGCGATCAGCCGCGCGAGGCCGGTCAGTTGCGCAGCGGTCGACAGCGTCCCGTGGAGCAGCAGGATGTGGCGTAGGCCGCCGCCGAACGTCCGGTACGCGATCGTGGCGCCGCCGGGTCGGACGAGACGTTGTTCGCGGGGCGTCGACGGGTCGAGTCGCGCCCGGAGGTCCGCGCGTCGGAGCTTGCCCCCCGAGGTCCGTGGCAGGGTCTCGACGCGGACGAACGCGACCGGGACCTTGAACCGGGCGAGACGCGCGCCGACGAACTCGCCGAGTGCCTCATCACCGGGGTCGGTCGCGCCCTGACGGACGACGATGGCAGCGACAGGCACGTGCCCGAGGCTGGAGTCGCGCCTGGCGACGACGGCAGCGTCGGCGACGGCAGGATGGTCGAGGAGGACGGCTTCGACCTCGGCAGGTGAGATGTTCTCGCCGCCACGGACGATCCGATCGGTCCGGCGGTCGGCGACGGTGAGACGGCCACCTACATCGAGGCTCCCGAGATCGCCCGTGCGCAGCCAGCCATCGGCGGTCAGTGCGCTCGCGGTCGCATCCGGGTCCCCGAGATAGCCGTCGAAGATGGCGTCGCCGCGAACCTCGATGTCGCCGATGCCACCCGCGTCGGGCGCCGAGATCCGAAGCTGGAAACCGGGGAGTGCCCGGCCGGCGCTGCCCGGATGGACGGCCGCCTCCGACGTCGGGAGCGCCGTGACCCCCGACCCGGCCTCGGTCAGGCCGTACGTGGGCACGACGGGCCATCCCGCTTTCAGCGCCCTCGTCACGAGTGCCGGCGGGATCGACCCGCCGCCCACGGGGACGGCCCGAAGGGTCGCAGGCGGCGGCGCGTCGCGCGTGATGTCGAGCACGCGCTCGAGGACAGTCGGGACGAGGGAGACGTGGCTGGGCCACGGGTCGACGGCGAGTGCCGTCACGATCGCCGATGCGTCGGGTCGTTCGAGGACGACCAGTGGGACACCCGCCAGCGCGGATCGCCACACGACGCCCATGCCGGCAACATGACCGAGGCCGACCGCCAGCAGCCAGCCGGTGGCGGGCGGCAGGGCGGCGAGCCACGACTCCGCGCTGGCCGTGACCGCGGCAACGGAGAGGATCGCCGCCTTGGGCCGCCCGGTCGTGCCCGAGGTCAGGATTGCCACCGCCGGAGCCGAGGCGTCGCCTGGCGTCGTCTCGGCCGGGATCGGACGACCGCCTTCCCCGCGGACATCTGGAAGCCCGATGACGCGGTCCGCGAGAAGCGAACCGAGGCCCTCGAACCCGGGCCCCGCGATGACGATCCTCGCCCCGAGGACCGCGGCGACAGGGCCCGCCTCCCTTCGCGTCATGCCGGTCCCGAGCGGGGCGGCGGCCGCACCGACTCGCGCGATCCCGTGCAGGATGGCGACCACTTCAGCCGAGGGGCGCGCGAGAAGCGCGACGCGGTCACCGGGCTCGACCCCGTGCTCCGTGAGCGCGGCGGCGACAGCGTCGGCGCGTCCGTCCAGCTCCGCCCATGTCCATCGCGTGTTGGCGTCCACGACGGCAAGGCGACTCGCACGGGATGGGTCCGCTCCTGCGAGCCGCGCCGACGCCGCGAGCGACGGCGCCAGAGAGGTCCCGGCAGTCATCCGTTCGCCCCGACCGAGTCCACCCGAAATCGACCGAGCGCCGCGGCATCGAGGTTGACGCCGAGATTGCCGGTCCCGTCGCCACCCGGCGCGCGCATCCGGCCATCCTCGACGATGAGCGACCGCACGAGCAGGTCGTGTTCGAGCAGACCCGCGGTCGCGAGGCCGTGGTCGAGCGGATCGGGCCAGCGCTCTGTCGCAACATCGGGCAATCGACCCGCGATGGCGAGCGCAGCGGCGATGCCGATCCCGGTCTCGAACAGCGTGCTGATGACGATCGGGACTCCGACCTCCCCGGCCAGTGTCGCGATCTCGGCCACGGCGCCCGGACCGCCGACCCGCACGGGCTTCACGACGATCACGTCGGCCGCTTCAGCGTCGAGCAGACCACGAACCTCGCGCACGGATGTCGCGGCTTCGTCTGCGGCGATCGGGACGGACACGCGCCGACGCAGTTCCGCCATCCCGTCGACGTCATGCGCAGCGAGGGGCTGCTCGACGAATTCGATGTCGAAGCGAACGATCGCCTCGAGCCGGTCGGTCGCTGTCGCAAGGTCCCACGCCCCGTTGACATCGAGCCGCAGCGCGACGTCCGGCCCGACGGCGGCACGGATGGCACGGACGCGCTCCACGAGCACCTCCGTTTCGCGCTCGGCGCCGGCCTTCACCTTGAGCGTCACGAAACCCGACTCGACGGCCTGCTGCGCGGCCTCGCCAGCGGCTGCCGGCCCGAGCGATGGCAGCGTCGCGTTGACGCCGATGCCCTCGTCCTCGTCCTCGGTGGAGGTCCGCGGGTCGAGATCCGCCTCTGCCGAGGCAACCGCCGCAGCGAGAGCCCGGCCCGGCGCTCCGTGCATCTCGAGGTCGACGAGCGTCGGCAGCCCGCCGGCCGCCCCCTCGACCGCCTCACGGACGAGCGCCGTCAGGATCGTCTCCGCCACCTCGCCGTCGGCCGGCGCCAGGACCGCCTCCCCCAACCCGACCCGCCCGTCCTCGTCGACGAGACGCAGGATCCACGCCTCGCGCTCGACCCACATCCCGCTGGCCGTCGCGAACGGCCGCCGAAACGGGATCCGGACCCGGTCCGCGACGAGCGATCGGACCGGGCTCATGCGATGGCACCACCGATGGCCAGTCCGGCTGCGAACAGCAGTCCGAAGATCAGTGCCAGCCGCGCAGTCCCCTTCAGGACGAGGTTCAGCTGGCGCGGCTCGGTGAACGTCCGAACGGTGCGTAGGAGCGGCGAGGCCACGGGCAGCGCGACCAGCGGCAGCAGCACGGCAAGCCCGCGTCCCGCCGCGACGAGCACGACCGGGACGATGAACGCGACCAGCAACAGCGCGGCGTACTCAAGCCGCGTCCGGCGGACCCCGAGCATCACCGCGAGCGTCCGCTTCCCGGCCAGCGCGTCGGTCGGGATGTCGCGCAGGTTGTTGACGACGAGGATCGCCGTCGTCAGCGCCCCGATCGGGACGGCCGCGACCCAGAACACGGCATCGACCCGACCTGCCTGGAGGTAGGCCGTCCCGACGACGGCCACGAACCCGAAGAAGAGGAAGACGAAGACCTCACCGAGGCCGCGATACCCATACGCCCAGGGACCGCCCGTGTAGGCGAGGGCTGCGATGACAGCCAGGATCCCGATGATGAGCAGGACCGGCCCGCCGACCGACGCAAGCCAGAGCCCGACGACGCCGGCCACACCGATCACGATCGCGATCGCCACTTCGAGCTGCCGCGGGGTCACGAACCCTGCCGCCGCGACTCGCAGCGGCCCCGTTCGGTCCG
>JBJMMQ010000040.1:0-12198 GCA_045804705.1 Chloroflexota bacterium | reverse complement strand
CCTGGTCCTCGCGCATGCGTTCCCAGCCTCTCTGCATCGCGTGCGCGAGCAGACGCGCGGCATGGTCGGCAGGGTGGGGGTGAGCGAGGCTCGGGACCAGTGACGTCATCTGGCGAACGCGATACGGCCGGTCGGCGCGGGCACGGAACGAATACGTCGTGGCCATCATCCCGGTCTCGTCCGAACGCATGGTCGCCTTGGTGGAGTCGCTCGTTCCGCGGAACTCGGACCGGTAGACGACTCCGCAGTCGGTGATGCCGCCATTGCTGTGCCAGGTGACCATCCCTTCCGGTCCATCGGGCGAGATCTTGCCGCTGGGCTGGTCCGAATAGGTGCCCTGACCATCAACGCCGGTCGGGTCGACACCGACGGTGAGGATCAGGTCGGCGGCGCGATCGACCGTGACCTGGATCTCCTGCAGGACGATCGTCGGCATGCGATGGCTGCAGTACTGGAGGACCTCGATCCGTGCGGTCACCTCACCCATCCGGTACTCGAGGATGGTGGTGAGCTCGGCATGTCCGAAGTCGTATCGCTGTTCGACGAAGCGGACCCTCTCGATCGCCCCCGACAGCCTGATGCCGTCGACGGACACATCGGCGCCGAGCGGGAACGGAGCACGCGCGAAGCCTTCGACGCCGTCGGTCAGGTCCAATCCCGCGAACCCGTTCACCATCGCGACGCCGTTCCTGAACGGGATGCGACCACATCGAAGGCCGAGGATGCCGTTCGCGATGTAGGCCGGCAGATAATTCGGCAGATACTCGCGGACCGGCGGCGGACTGAGAGGCGGAGACACGGCGACACCTCGGGCGATTTTCCCCGAGCCTCTCGCGGAGGGTGTCGCGGATGGTCGTGTCAGACCGGGCGGAATGTGTCGGCCGCGTCTCAGCTCCCGGGCCGTAAGCGTGGCCGCCCCGCTTCAGGACACGCTGCCGCCCGGCTCAGGTGCGTGGATCTCGACGTCACCGAGGCCGCGCTCGTCCAGGGCCGTCCGGAGCTCCCCGGGCGTGCCCGCGAGGATCGGGAATGTCCCGTAGTGCATCGGGATCACGTGCTTGACGCCGAGGAGCTCGACGGCGAGTGCGGCCTCGCGCGGACCCATCGTGTAGTGGCCCCCGATGGGCAGGAACGCGAGCTCGGGGGCGTGGAGCTCACCGATGAGGCGCATGTCGCCGAATGCACTCGTGTCACCGGCAAAGTAGAAGCGAAAGCCGTTCTCCACCTCGACGACGAGCCCGACCGGGTCGCCGAGATACAGCGTCGTCTCGCCGCCGGGGTTCCAGTCGCCGGCCGAGTGATCCGCGTGCGTCATCGTCACCTTGATCCCATCGGCGTCGAACGTGCCGCCCTTGTTCATGCCGACCGCAGCGTCCTGGCCACCGGGCAGCCGGCGTCCGAGCCAGAGGCTCATCTCGTGCATGCACGGCCACGCCGGGCGCAGTCGGCTTGCCAGCGCAACGGCATCGCCCATGTGGTCGCCGTGGCCGTGGCTCACGAGGAGCAGGTCGCAGCGCTCGATCGAGTCGGCGGTCCGCGGGCTCTTGGGGTTGGCGAAGTATGGGTCGATGACGATGGTCTTACCACCCGGGGTGCGGACCTCGAAGCAGGAGTGTCCGTACCAGGTGAACGTCGTGTCGCGGTCGAGAGACATGCGTGGCACCTCCGGGCTCGATGCTACAACGAGGCTACACTCGACCCCGTGTCCGCCACGCAGATCGGCCAGAACCTCGCCTTCGTCAACTGGACGGTCCTGACCGGTCTCGCGCTCGGCACGTACGCCGCGATCGTCCTTCTCCGCCGGCGCACGACCGCCACTCCGGGCTACCTCCGCTTCGCCGCCCTGTGTGCTCTCGGCTTCGGGGTGCTTGCGTGGATCTCCGACGGCGCCTTGCCCGCCCGGCTCGCCGATTCGCCTGTCGTCGTCGATCCGGGCTGGGACGCGCCGCGTCGTTTCGCACTCGGACTGTTCGCGGCGCTCGTGGGGCTCGGGATCGTCCTCGGGCGAACGGGTCCGGTGGCCAGACGGGCCATCGAGGCCGGGGCGGTCGCCGCCGGGGTCGCGACGCTCGTTTTCGGCGCCCTTGCCTGGGGCCACGGTTCGCTCGGGGCCTTCTGGCTGCTCGTCCAGCTCGCCGTCGTCAGCGCCGCGATCGGCGGCGTCTTCGCCGCGATGATCCTCGGCCACTGGTATCTCGTGACGCCGAAGCTGCCCGAGGCGCCGCTCATCCTGCTCGCGCGTGTCCTGCTTGCGGTCGTCGCCCTTCAGGTCGTGCTCTTCGTCGCGTGGACCGCGACGGGGGCCGGACCGGCGGACGTGGCGCCCTTCTCCTCGCTCGTCGGGCCGTGGGCGCTGTTCGTCTGGCTCCGCCTGATCGTCGGGCTGATCTTCCCGCTGATCGTCTGCTGGGCATCGGTCCAGACGGCCCGGACGCGGTCGATGGAATCGGCGACCGGTTTGCTGTACATCAACGTCGGCTCGATCGCGGCTGGGACGATCCTCGCCGCCGGCCTCTACTTCGGCGCCGGACTCTTGGTCTAGGAGGAACCATGGGCAAGAACGATCGGGACTGGATCCCTGAAGGTGTCGATCTCGACTGGATCGAATCGCTGGCACGTCCGCCCGCCGCTGCCCTCCTCGCCATCGAAGAGGCGGCCGAGCCGCTGGGCATCCCGATCGTGGATCGGGACGCGGGACGCGTGCTTTCCGTGCTGGCGGCGGGGCGACGGCGGATCGTCGAGGTCGGGACAGCGTATGGCTACTCGACTCTGTGGCTGGCACTCGGTCAGCCGGCCGACGGAACGATCGTGACGATCGATCCCGACCGCGAGCGAACGGACCTCGCCCGCGGCTGGTGGCGGCAGGCCGGCATCCCGGACGAGCGGATCACTGTCGTCAACGCGCCCGCACTCGAGGCGTTCGCGGAGCGGGCCGACCACCCCGAGCTCGACGGGCCGTTCGACTTCGTGTTCATCGACGCCCTCAAGCCCGAATACGAGGCCTATCTCGAGGCGCTCGTCGGTCGGCTCTCACCTGGCGCCCTGGTCGCCGCCGACAACGTCCTGTGGAGCGGCCGTGTGTCGGGCGCCCGGCCGGCCGATCCGGGCGACGCCAACACGACGGCACTCCGCGCGTTCGACGCGGCGGTCCTCGCGGACGAGCGCTTCACCGCGACGATCCTGCCGCTCGGTGACGGGCTGCTGATCGCGTCATGGCGCGGTTGAGCGGGACCGCCGAGACAGCCGTGGGCATCCGCGTTCGCGTCCGGCTGTTCGCGGTCCAGCGTGAGCTCGCGGGGACGCGCGAGGTGACCGTCGACCTCGACGATGGTGCCGACGTCGAGGCGGCCTGGGTGGCCCTCGCGGCGCGGTACCCGGTCCTCGCTCCCGGCCGGCCCTCGATGCGCTTCGCCCGGAACGGCGAGTACGCGGACCCGGGAACGCGGCTGAGCGACGGGGACGAGGTGGCGATGATCCCGCCCGTGTCCGGCGGTGCGCCGGACCGCACGCGCATCCTCGAGATCCGGGAAGAGCCGTTCACGACGACGATCCTGGCCGAGCTCGCCGACGAGCTGGCACTCCCCGAGGACGGCGCGGTGGTCGGCTTCCTCGGGCGGACCCGGTCGACTCCGGGGACACCCGCGCCCGGCCAGGAGGAGGAGGCCGCGCGTCATACGGGCCGGACCGTGGACGCGCTCGAATACGAGGCGCTCGAACCGATGGCGCTCGCAACGCTCACCACGATCGCCGACGAGATCGCGAGTCGCTTCGGCGTCGACCGCGTCGCGATCGTCCACCGCGTCGGCGAGGTCCCGCTGGGGGACGCATCGATCGCCGTGGTCGCCGTGTCGCCACATCGCGACGCGGCATTCGATGCAGCGCGCTACGCCATCGACGAGACGAAGGCGCGCGCGCCGATCTGGAAGGCCGAGCGGTTCGCCGACGGCCACGTCTGGATCGGCCACCAGGCGAGGACCGGGCCGGAGGGCGCCGAATGACGCTGAGGGTCTACATCAGCGTCGACATGGAAGGGATCGCCGGCGTCAACCACCCCCATCCGACGGCCGCTGGCCACGGGCGATACCCAGCGGCGGTCGAGCTGATGGTCGGCGAGGCCAACGCCGCGGTCGAAGGCGCGCTCGCGGCAGGGGCGACCGATGTCGTCGTCAACGACAGCCACGGTGGGATGTACAACCTGCTGCCCGATCGGATGCATCCGGCGGCGCGCGTGTTGCAGGGCCAGAAGCCGTGGTCGATGGTCCAGGGCGCGAGCGACGGCTTCGACGTGGCCCTGTTCGTCGGGTATCACGCGAGGGCGGGTCACCCTCGTGGGACGATCGCCCATACGTACTCCGGTGCGCCCGTCGAAACGCGCCTGGCGGGTCGCCGGACTGGCGAATACGGCCTGAACGCGCTGGCCCTCGGCGCGTGGGGGATCCCGGTCGGACTGGTGGCAGGCGATGACGCGCTCGCCGACGAGGTCGCGGACTGGCTTCCGTGGGCCGTGCGGGTCGTGGTCAAGGTCGCCGTCGGGGGAAACGCGGCGACGTCGGTCCACCCGAGCGTCGCGGGCGACCGGATCCGGACCGGTGCGGAGCGGGCAGTGCGCGCCGCGGCGGCCGGGTCGCTCGAGACCCTGACCGTCCCGTCCCCGGTCCTGATCGAGGTGGAGTACCGGCGTGGGGTCGAGGCCGACCATGCGGCCATCGTCCCGGGTGTCGAACGTGTCGCCGACCGCGGGATCCGGATCGAGTCCGACGATCCGCTCGTCGCCTATCGCGGGTTCCTCGCCGCGAACCGTCTCGCGAGTGCCGTCGACCAGTGAGCCGCATCCGACCACGGGGAGACGCCGGACCGCGGCCACGGCCTCCGGCCATACTGGGAGCATGACCGCAGACTGGGGGCCGCTCGACCGATTGGTCGCGCGGGCGGAGGCGCTCGCCGGGGCGTGGGGGGCCCGAGCTCGTGCGTCGACCACCATCGGCCAGGAGCGCGCGATCCTCCGCCTGTTCGGGGTCACGGGACTCGACGGCGCCGGCCGTCCGCTCGCCGGCGCGACGATCGACCGCTGGCTGGCGTCGGACCCGAACAATCTCGGCTCGGGTATCGCGCTCCCGTTCGCGATGGGCCTCCTCGAGTACGACCTCGATCCCCAGCAGCTCGCGCTGGACGTGTCGTCCGGTGCCATCGACCTGTCACTCGAGAGCGAGCTCCTCGGCGAGCGGGACCGCCGCATCGTGGCGGAAGCCGAGGCGTCGCGACTGGTCGCGGCGGCGATCGATCGCGTGGATGCGCAGCGCGTCGTACGGCGGGAGACGATCGGGATGCTCGGCGAGGCGGGACGGCCGTGGCTCGGCGTGACGCTGCACGAGCCCGACGTCGAGGCGGCGCTCGACGAGGCCGAGGCGGCGGTCCGTGCCGGCGTGGACCTCGTCCGGGTGGAGGTTCCGATCGGTCGCGAGCTCGCGGACCGCATGCTCGACGCCGGCCTGGAGGTGCCAGAGTGGCAGCCGCGCGTCCGCGATGGCGGCCAGCTCGAGTCGTCGGCGGCAGACGCGGCACCGACAGGAAGCCAACGGGCGCTCTCCCGCCTGCGCGATGCACTCGACGAGGCCGGGGCCGCACGTCGCGCGTACGTTCGTCTCGCCACGATCTCGCCGTCGCTCGGATCGCCCGAAGGCGCGGTCGTCGCCGCCTTCGAGCGGATCGACGTGATCGGCTCTGATGCGATGTCCGAGATCGTCGGCGGCGTGGCCGAACCCGATCGCGCGCTGTCTGACCACGCCTTCGCGCATCGACTCGCGGTGCGAGCCGGGACGAGCGTCGTGGTCGGGGCCGGCCCGTTGGTCGTCGCGCCCGACCTGTCATCGGGGTTCCCGTCCGTCCCGTCGACCCGGGCGGGTCGCGCACTCGCACTCCAGCTGCTGGGCGTGCTTCTCGCTCGGAGTGACGGACTCTCAGCGGATCAGGTCATGGTCGATGCCCTCCCGTCGTGGCTCGTCGAGGAATCGGGTGCGGCGGCGCGAGCGATCGCCGAGGTCACCGTCCGTCGGACGCTGTTCCCCGCGCACCCGTTCGCCTTCATCGAGACGGCATCGCGCGCCGAGCGGTCCGCTCCATGGCCATTCGTGCAGGCCGCAGCCGCTGCGCACGCGGGTGACGTGGCACTCATCCTCCGAACGTCCGACCTGCGTGGGACCGATGCAGCAGCCTGGGCGCGAACGGCACACGCGGCCGCGCGCGTGTCGTCGGACGTCGCCGGGGCGACGGTCGCCGGCTCCCTCGATGGCGTCGCGCTCGACCACGCCCGCGGGATGGTCACGACAGCGCTCGAGACACTCGACCGGCTCGCGGACGGCGGCTGGCGGACGATCGCCGGTGAACCGGCCGGCATGACCCGGGCGCGCCGCGGTCGGGACGTCGTCGCCGAGCGGACCGAATCCTTCGACCCCCTCGCTGCGAGCCTCGCCCGAAGCCGCTGAACGTCAGACGGCCACCGAGTCGCGCATCAGAGGCCGGCAGCGCATCGCACCGTCGCGCCACTCGAACGCCTCCAGCCGGAGCGCGTTCGGATCGCTCGCCTCGAACTCCTCGGTCAGCCACGTCGCGAACTCGAGGTCGACGGCCGGCGGCAGCCGCACGAGGAGGTCCCGCGACGGCGCGATGAACAGCGCCGCGTCGCGGCCGAAGAGCCGCTCGACGGCCTCGGGGATGAGCACCGCCGTCGACGCCCAACCGTCCCGCGACTGGAACGCGACAGCGGGAACGCCACCGATCGCCTCTTCGACGAGGTCGTAGTCAGTGGCGTGCCGTGCGCGTTTCCGGAGGTTGCGCAGCGCTCGCTCGGTCAGTGCCGGGACCTCGACCGGCCAATCCGCGAGATGGACGACCGACACTCGCGCGAACGCGAGCCCGAGGTCCACGCCGAAGCCGATCGTGACACCGGGCGGCACGATGGCCCTGGCCGGTGGATCCAGCTGACCGCCGAACGGCCTTGCCCGCTCGAAGATCGGCAGGATGTCGTCACGGACGTCGTCCCACTGGAACCCACGGTCGTCCATCCTTGTGAGCACGTCACGGAGCGACGTCCCGCCAACCTCTGGCCTCGGGCGATCGGCGTGGTGATCTCGGCGCTTCGACATGAGGCGATCATCGCGCTCGGCCCTCACCGACCACGTATCGCTGACTTATCCGCCGCTTACCGCCGGCAGCACGTGGACGACGGATCCCGGCGCGACCGTCGTCGCGAGGTTCGCCGGTTCACCGTCCACGAAGACGTTGATGTGCGGCCGCAGCCGCGGGCCAGCCTCGACCAATCGGTCGCGCATCCCGGGCACCGAGGCATCCAGCGCGGTGATCAGGTCGCCGACGGTGCCGCCGGCGAGCTCGTTGCGCTTCTCGACTCCGGGGAAGAGCGCCAGCAGCGAACGCGGCAGGAGAACGGTCGCCACGACTAGGCGTCGACGACGACCGCCTCGACGCCCCAGATCTCGGGCAGCGTGTCGGTGATCATCCGCCAGTTCTCGCCCTCGTCAGAGCTGTGCCAGAGCTGTCCCGTGGCCGTTCCGAAGGTGATGCCGACCGGGTCAAGGGTGTCGCGCGCCATCGCCTCCCGCAGGACCGAGAGATACGCGTCGTGCGTCGGCAAGCCACTGTCGGCACGATCCCAGGTCTCGCCGCGGTCGTTGGTCCGCCACACGGCGGCGTGCGCATCGGGCATGTAGCGTCCCTGGTCGGCCTGGCTGAGCGGGATGATCCAGCACGTGTCGGGGTCGCGCGGGTGCGCGACCATCGAGAAGCCGAAGTCAGACGGCAGGTCTCCCGTGATCTCCTGCCACGTCTCCGAGCCGTCGTCGGAGCGGTAGACCCCGCAATGGTTCCGCTGGTAGAGCGTCTCGGGTTCGCCCGCGGCCATCGCGAACTTGTGGACGCACTGACCGGTCTCCGGGAATCGGTTCTCGGGGTTGAACTCGGCTCGGACGCCGACGTTGCGCGCCTGCCATGAGGCGCCGCCATCCCGCGTCTCGAAGACCCCGACGGCCGAGATCCCGACCCACAACCGCTGGGTGTCGGTGGGGTGGGGGACGATCGTGTGCAGGATCAGTCCGCCGGCGCCTGGCCCCCACGTCGGTCGGGTCGGGTGATTCGTCAGGCCCTCGACGTGCGACCAGGTGGCACCGCCGTCGGAGCTGCGAAACAGACCCGCGGGCTCGACGCCGGCGTAGATCGTGCCATCCGGCCCGGTGGCAAGGCTCCAGACCGTCGCGATCGGCTCCGCGTCATCGCCGTAGGTCAGCCCGGCAGACGAATGGGTCCAGCTCGAGCCGCCGTCCTCCGACCGCCAGACAGCCGGCCCGTACCACGGGTTGCCGGCCGCGGCGAGGATCGCGCCGGTGGCAGGCTCGACGATGAGGTCGTGGACGGGCCAGCCCTCGCACAACGGTTCGCTGATCGTCCAGTCCTTGCGCGCCGCGTCGCTGTCGAGGATGAAAGCGCCCTTCTTCGTCCCGACGAGAAGTCGGACTCGTGCGGTCATGGATCGTGCCTCCTGGTCACCGGGCGCCACGCCCGGTCTTCTAGCCGCCGGCCTTGAACGGGTAGACGACCCACGCGTCTGTCGTGACGGCATGGACGTCCGGGGCGCCCGGCACGACCGAGCGCGAAGGCTTGTAGTGAAGCACGGCCGTCGTCGGCTCGCCACCAGCCTGGCGGATCCGCTCGGTCACTGCGTGGATCGTCGTGCCGCTGTCCCAGACCTCGTCCACGACGAGGATGCGCTGCCCGCGCAGGAGAGGGTCCGCGGGAAACTGGAGGAACGTCGGGTGCGGGCCGGGTCGGCCGGCGTCGTCGTAGAACTCGACCGCGGCTACCAGGATGTTGCGGATGCCGAGCCGGTAGGCGAGCATCCCTGCCGGGACGAGGCCGCCACGCGTGATCGCGAGCAGGAGGTCGAACCGCGTGTCCCTGAGACGGTCCGCCAGTCCTGCGACCAGTCCGTCGAGGTCGTCCCAGCTGACGATGTCGCGTTCCGGGGCGAATGTCTGCATGACACAAGGATAGAGCGAGGGGGCGACCGTCGACCGGCTACCCCGGTCTCTCCACGGCGCGGAGGTGGACGAGCTGCGGCGGGACGCCTCCGCTGGTGCCGCTGCCCTCGGTCCCTGCGGTGCCGACCCAGACGTCATCTCCGGCGACCGCGACGGACATCGGGCATGTCATGGTCGTCGCCGCGACGAGTTCCTCGGTTGTCGGGTCGATACGCTCGAGCCGCCCGTCGCAGCGGTCCGATGCGACGGCGCCGAACCGGTACCACGGCTCTGACTCCGTCACCCACAGCGAGTCGTCCGGACCGATCGCCAGGTCTGTGACCGGGAGCTCGGCCGGGAGCGTCGACCGGACGCTGCTCGTGGCCGGATCGATACGTACGATCACGGCCGGATCCGTCAGCCCGACCCAGACGCTGTCGGGCCCGACGCGGATGACCGGACGAGGGTCCGCGACGGCGTTTTGGACGGGCAACACGATCCTCGCCTGGACATCTCCGGTCTCCTCCCCGAGACGGACGATCGAATAGGTGCGTGCATCGCTGTGGTTTCCACAGCACGACACGACCCAGACGGACCCGAACCCGGCGGCGACCCCTGTCGGGTGATCGATGGAGACCCAGGTGGGCGGATCGTCGCCCTTGGTGTCGATGCGCCAGAGCGCGCCATGCGTGCCGGCCGGGTCGACGACGCCTCGGGGGCGCGGCGCGAGTGTCGGCAGGAAGATCGAGTCCCCGTGGATCGCGAAACCCGAGGAGCTCGCGAAGCGGTCGCGGGAGCTGGCGGCTGCATCCGCGGCGGCAGCCTCGTCCTGGACCGACCATAGGGAGACACGATCGGCGACGGAGGCCGTCCCGACATCCATCCGGGTCAGTCCACGGTGGATCGGGTCGGAAGCCCACACCTGCGACGACGCGACCGCGATCCCGCGAGAGCCGAGGGGACCTGGCGTGTTGCGCGGCCGGCCGAGGTCGCTCTTCGTCAGGACGTCGTTGGTGCCGATGCGCCGGACGACGCCGGAGTCCGACCATGCCCAGGCGCCGCCCGCGTCGGCGGCCAGCTCATTCGCCCATGGGACCGATTCGAGCTCATGGGAATGGATCGGGGCCGCCGCCGCCGGCATCCCTCCGATGACCGTCATGTCCGGGATCGGTCGGCCGGTGTCGGCCGGTGCCAGCGACCCGGACGGGACGACCGCAAGCGGCGACGCAGACGCCAGTGCGTCGCCTGCGGTCCGTCCGTCCCCCCACGGCTTGACGACGGCCAGGAGCACGAACGCGAAGACCAGCAACGGTACTGCCAGCCAGCGCCGATCCGTCCGCGGCGGCCCGACGCGCTCCGGTTCGGGAGGCGACAGCGGCGCCATCAGCGCGCGACGGGCAAACGTTCCCCGCGGGCGTGATGGGCGACCGCGTCCATGTCGAGCGTCACGCCAAGCCCGGGTCGATCGGGGATCGCGAGCATGCCATCGCCGTCGAGCGCCCACGGATCGGCCACGATCGAATCGATGTACGGGGAGCCGGTCAGGTACTCGACGAACGCCGTCCCGGGGATGGCGGACGCGAGCTGGAGGTCTGCGGCAAGACCGAGCGCCGTGTTCCAGCCGTGCGGCACGAACGCGACGCCGTTGTCGAGCGCCATCCAGGCGATCCGCCGCGACTCGCTGATCCCGCCGACTTTCGTCGCGTCGGGCTGGACGATGTCGAACGCGTGCCGCTGGAGCCACGGCACGAACGACTGGCGCCGGGTCAGTACCTCGCCGCCGGCGATCGGGACGCGGCTGTGTTCGCGCAGGAGCCGGAAATCGTCGAGTGCGTCGGGCGACAGCGGCTCCTCGAACCAGCCGATGTCGTATCCGGCGAGCATGTCGGAGGTCCGGAGGGCCCAGGCGTAGCCGTTCGGCCAGAACGCATCGCTCCCACCGGCGTCGACCATCAGCGCCACGTCCGGTCCGACTGTTTGCCGAGCACGACTGACGATCGCCTCGTCCATCGCCGCGCTCACGCGCCCGAACGGGCCCCATCCGAGCTTGAACGCGCGAAAGCCCTCTCCAAGGAGGCGCTCGAGCTGGTCGGCGAGCTCGTCGGGCTCGCGCATGAGGATCGAGGCGTACGGTCGGACACGTTCAGCGTGACGGCCGCCGACCAGCCGGCTGACGGGCTGGCCCGTCGCCTGCCCGAACAGATCCCACAGCGCGATGTCGATGCCACTGATGGCGTGGGTCAGCGTCCCGCCGCGACCGAGCCAGAACGAGTTCTGGTGGAGGATCTCCGAGGTTCGCTCCGGCTCGATGGCCGACGCCCCCCGATAGAGCGGCTCGAGCTGGGCGAGCGCGGCACGGACGAGGTCGACGTTCGTGAACGCCGACCCATAACCGACCGGACCCTCCTCGGTCACGACCGCGACGAGCGTGTGGACCGAGTCCTCGGGTCGGAGCTCCTGGCTCCAGCCGCCCTCGGGCGTCGCCCCATGGAGGCCGACGGCACGGATCTCGCGGATCCTCACGCGACACTCCGGCGGTCGGACGTCAGGACGGCGTAGCGTGGCCGCGAATAGAGCTCCACCGAGGGCTCGAACGCGACGTCGCCGTCGAGCGGGAAGACCGGTCGCGGACACCGGATGTGACCGAGGCTCTGGAGGTTCGCGCTCGTCGATCCGGGCGCGTCGATGTGGACGGTCCGGGCCGCCCAGGCATCGAACAGGCGCGGTTCGCAGCGCGGCGACTTGACGACGACGGCGTCGAACGACCGGGGATCCTGGCCGGACGCGAGGAAGAGCGATCGGTCGTGAAGCATCACCGGGCGACTCGTGACGACGACGGTCACGCTTCCGCTTCGGAGGACGGCCGTCGGCCCGGCGTCGCATTCGAGGCCGTCCGATTCGCTCCTGTAGCGTCCGTCCCCGAGTGCCTCGACCACGCCCTCGAAGGGCATCGCCGCGAACCGGGCGCGATCCGCCTGGCCGCCGAGGGTGGTCCGGACGGTCCCGCCGACCCCGGCCGCCATCGCCGCCGCGACCGCAGGCGCGTCGACGATCGGGGCTAACACGGAACCTTGGTAGCCGCCGTCGACGAGCGCGCGCAGGACTGCATTGCTGTCGCCCGAGGCCCCGGAGCTCGTCGCATCCGCGGCGTCGGTCAGGATGATCGTGCCAC
>JBJMMQ010000039.1:0-10678 GCA_045804705.1 Chloroflexota bacterium | reverse complement strand
GATCCGAATGATGTCATCTGCTGATTCCTGTGCAGCCTATGGCCATCGAAGATCGGACGCCATGAGACCGATCGCGAGGCCGCCTCAGGCCGTCCAAAGGACCGGAGACAGCGGCCCTGCGCGCCTTGGACGACCGTGTCTCTGGCGTGCCGAAGCCGAACGGATCTCGGATGGCGAAACATGAGCGGCGGATGCCGCTGGCGGTACCTCGAGGGTGCCGAGGGATGGTCGCAAGTGAACACCGGCGCGCCCGCTCACCGTGGTGCAGCTCGAGGGCGTCGACCGGCGGTTCGGCTACTAGCGGGCGCCGTCCCGCGCGGCTGAGTTCTCCTCGGAAGCGGTGCTTGTTCACTAGGACAACGGGGTTGCGCGGGTCACGACGAAGTAGGTTCGGCACCGCAGCACCACCTGCACTGGATCGGGCGCCTCTGCGCTATCGAACCCTTCCTCGCGGCAGTCCCGCGCGCCTGGGTCGTCGAAGTGTCCCACGATTGCGTATCGGCCCTGGAGCGGATTGCTCGAGAGTTCCAGCTGGCCGATCATGGGCGTCCCCGGCAGTCGGATCGAACCAGCGTCCGTTCGGAGCTCGCAATAGCCGAGCTGGTCGATCCATCCGGGTCCGGACAGCGGCCCCCAATGGTCGTCCGCCAGGGTGCAGTACACGTCACCCTCGACCTCGATGTCGGGACCCGGTGGGCTCATTCGAGGCGAATCACCGGCGAGCGAGCAGAACAGCTGTTCGAGCGGTTCGCCCGTTACCAGCGATCCCGGCGAGGGCATGGCGGAATCGCAACCGAGCGGGAACCGCTCGATCCATGGCTCGCCTTGGCGGCTGCCGCTCGCGATCCATCCGAACGGAAAGGCCTCGCGGCCGCGGTACGGCTGGACTTGGTACCACGTATATCCGTCGGCGGTGGTCGGACCATCCGCGACGTAGAACCGCATGCCCTCAGGGAGGGTCCGATCGAACCGCTTCGACTCATCGCCGACAGTCGGGAGGCTGCGGACTCGCAGCCCATCGGTCGCGACGACCACGCCGAGGGTATTCGGAGCGAGGACTGCGACGACGAGCGATGGCGAGACTGAGCTCGAGGGGGTCGCGGACGTGACCACTGTCGCCGAGGAGGACGGCGATCGGACGTCGCCCCGAGATGCCGGGCTCGACGACGTCACTGGAGCCGCCATGCCAGTCGGCCCCGCGGAGGCGCATCCGACAAGTACGGCCAGCGCCGCTGCTATGGCGCCAACCGTGAAGGCGCGTCCGGGAGCCGACACTACGTGGTCAGGTACCAAACGTGGCTTCGAGGTCGGGTGTCGTTCGCGTTGTTCACGTCGCTCTTCAGACGCTCGCCCCGGGCGGATGTTACGGCCCTCGGACGCCCGCGACGGTCGGTTGGTTCGGTCCACGTACTGCAGCGACAGGGTCGTTCCGGGGAGCATGGGACTCTCGACGACGTTGATGTCTGATCACCAAAGATGAGTTGATGTCGATCGCTCATCGGGCCTCCCAGCGGAGGAGGCTTGGATCGCGCGAGTTACTCAGCTCTAGCTCCTGTCAAGCTCTAGTGGCCGCTCACGATGAGGAATCCATCGCGCGGCGAGCACGAGTGCGGCGACGAAGAAGGCGAGCAACGGCAGGGCATCGGGTTGACGCTGATGATCTTCGACCGCCCCGGCGACGTCCGTTTCCGGTGCGACCGGCACGACGGAATCAACAACGAGGTCGGCGCTGCACTCCGCGATCGCATCCTTCCTGGAGAAGCCCGGGCCGGGCGGGTGGTCCGAGTATCGACACGTTCGCGCGAGCGGGTGGTTGAACCGCGCCGTGACGATCGCCCACTGACCCGGGCGGAGCGGGCATGACTTGAGGGCTGCGAAGGCGCTGCACCGTCCGAGGCGAGGTGGCACGAACGCGGAGATGCCTGCGCTACGCGGACCGGTCCCGAGCTCCACATAGCTTCCGTCCAGGCTGTGAAACCATCGCGGCGAGATCGCGTACGCAACGGTCCCGCCGCACCCGTCGGTGCAGGGATACTGGACGTACGCTCGGAAGGTGAGCGCTCGACTTCCGTAGCATTTCGCCGTCCCGGAGGCAGGAAGTCGGTGGCTATCGGCCGACGGGCATCGGGACGATCGTGCGGAGGCGATCGGAGTTGTCGGCCCTGCAAGGACCAGCACCGCCGCCGCCAGCAGCGCGGCGGTCGTCAACCTCGCGCCGAACGTGAACGTACGTCCCATATTTGGTTCTCCCGTCTAGGTACCGAAAATGGCTACGAGACGCGGAAGACGGCGGTCGATCTGGGTGCGAGTGGCGAGCCGACACGAGTCGACTACTGGCAGTCAGTCCGTGACGAGCCACGCGACGGACGTCGAACGTGACACTGCCTTGGTCAGGTAGATCCGCATCTTGCCCGCTGTCGGGTAGTTCGGACGGACAGCGGCGACGGCCACGCCCGACCGATATGCGCGCAGGTTGGCGAAGCACAACGGCGCGCCGGCCAGACCGCCATGAACGGTCACCGTGACCGACAGGTGGCCGGCCGTGACCGTGGCCTTGCCGCTCCGGCTGAAGTGGGCCTTGCCGTCGACGGCGAGGGCCGTGCCGAAAGATGACCGGGCAAATACTCCCGTGCCATCGCTCGACTCACCGAACACGCCGGCGAAGTCGTTCGAGACGCCGTGGACACCGTTGCCATCGCCCCCTTTGCCGTACACGCCGGTGCCGACACCGAGATTCTCTCCGAGGACAGCTATCCCGTCGCCAGAGACCCCGTGGACGCCCACGCCGCCGCCATCAGCGTTACCACGGATCGCTTCGGCGCCGAAGTGGGTCACGACATCGAATGCGCGTTCGCCGGTGGCGCCGCTCAGTGACGTCTGTACCGTGGCAGTGTTCGTTGCCCCGAGGACGAGCGGATCACCATCGGCGGCTGCTGCGGGAAGCGGACGGGCTACTTTCTCCGCCACCGTCACGGCGGTCGCCGCGAGAGCGGCAGTCAGTAGGGCACGACGAGATCTCGGGGAGGACGAGTCGAGCGCCATGGGGGTCTCCTCAGCCCCGACCATTCGGGTCCTGTCGACCCGGGCAGCGGGGCAGGTGCCGCCCGGAACCCTCGATTTCGCGGAGTCTAGGCTGCCACCTGAGCTCTCGCGTCTCGGTCGCAAGTGGCGCGATGACGAACGCGATGCACCTTGCGGCCCCATTCATGACGCTCTGCCAGTCGCCTGGACTTCGAAGCGTCCTCGTTATCGGTCATGACGCGCGTACGACCGAGATGTCACAAGTCGCGTCACCTGCGTCGACCCCGGAGAAGGCCCGCGGATGGAGTTCTGCTACAGTGTCGGCCACGAACGGAGGTCGATCCGATCGTGACCGCGGGCGGCTAGCTCAGCTGGTTAGAGCACTTGCTTGACATGCAAGAGGTCACTGGTTCGAGTCCAGTGTCGCCCACCACATCTCCGGCTTCTGGCCGGTACAGGAAGCGTCGAACGGGACGCGCCGCGCGGAGCGGATCCACAGAGAGCCGGGCCACGGCTGGAAGCCCGACGATCGCATCCGCATCGGTACCACCCGCGAGCGGCCGGCGAACCGGCCCGGGAGTCGCCCGATAGCGCGACCACGAGTGCGCCACCGATCGGGTGGCGAAGGCGGGTGGGACCGCGAGAGGAAGCCTCTCGTCCTGTCGATGGACGAGGGGTTTCGTGATTCTCGAGGAGGTCGATGCGATGAGCCAGGAACAGGACAGCGCCGCGGTCGAGGCCGCGCTCGAGGACGCGATCGAGATCGGCCTCGACGCGCCCGAACGCGGTTCGGCGGCGGAATTGATGGACCACGGCGCCGCCGGCGAGCTCGGCCCCATGCGCCACTCGGCCGCGCACGTCCTGGCGGAGGCCGTGATGGATCTGTTCCCGGGCACGAAGCTTGGGATCGGGCCGGTCATCAGCGACGGCTTCTACTACGACCTCCTCCTGCCGCGGCCGCTGACCCCCGACGACCTGCCCGTGATCGAAGCCCGGATGCGCGAAAGCATCGCGGCCGACCATCCCTTCGAGTTCAGCGAGATGACGCCCGCCGACGCGCGCGCGTTCATGGTCGAGCGCGATCAGCCGTTCAAGGTCGAGATCATCGACGACCTGTTGGCCGCGGCCGAGCGAGACGGTACGCCGACCCCGCCGACGACCTTCTATCGGCAGGGACCGTTCATCGACCTGTGCCGCGGTCCCCACGTCGCAAGCACCGGGGCGATCGGCCCGTTCAAGCTGCTCGGGACGGCGGGTGCGTACTGGCGCGGCGACGAGAAGCGTCCGATGCTCCAGCGCGTCTACGGAACGGCGTGGGCGACGCAGGAAGACCTCGACGCCTACCTGTGGCGGCGTGAGGAGGCGAAGAAGCGCGACCATCGACGCCTTGGCGTTCAGCTTGACCTGTTCAGCTTCCACGACGTGGCGCCGGGGTCGGCTTTCTGGCACCCCAAGGGGCAGATGATCTGGCGCACCCTCGAAGGCGCGATGCGCGAGCTCCAGGCGAAGCGCGGCTACCAGGAGGTCAGCACGCCGATCGTCGTGTCAGAGCGACTGTGGCGTCAGTCGGGACATTGGGACCTGTACAAGGAGAACATGTTCATCGTCGAGTCGGAGAATCAGCTCTTCAGCCTCAAGCCGATGAACTGCCCCGAGTCGACCTTCATCTACCGCTCACACCTGCGCTCGTATCGCGACCTGCCGCTGCGCTTCAACGAATACGGGCGGCTGCACCGTAACGAGCGCTCGGGGACGTTGAGCGGGCTGACCCGCGTCCGCCAGTTCATCCAGGACGACGCGCACCTGTACGTCCGCCCCGATCAGCTGATGGCCGAGATCCAGGCTCTCCTCGGCGAGGTCCGCGAAGCCTATTCGTGGGTCGGTCTCGAGCCGCGCTTCGCCTTCGCCACCAAGCCGGACAAGGCGATCGGCGACCCGGCGCTCTGGGAGAGGGCGGAACAGCTCATCCGTGAGGCCTTCGCCGCGGCGGACATCTCGTACGACCTGAAGCCGAAGGACGGCACGTTCTACGCGCCCAAGATCGACATCTATATCGACGATGCGCTCGGACGTGAATGGCAGATGGCGACGATCCAGGTGGACCTCGTGATGCTGCCCGAGCGCTTCGACCTGACCTATATCGACGAGAACGGTCAGCAGCAACGACCGATCGCCATCCACCGTGCGATCTACGGCTCGCTCGAGCGATTCATCGGCATCCTCGTCGAACACTTCGCGGGGGCGTTCCCGTTGTGGTTGGCGCCGGTCCAGGCCGTCGTCATCCCGATCGCGGATCGGCACTCGGACGCAGCCGGCGAGCTGGCCACGGTCCTCCGTGCCCGCGGCCTTCGCGTCGAGGTGGATACCTCGGACAACCGGATGCAGAACAAGATCAGGCTCGCCCAGGAGCAGAAGGTGCCCTACATGCTCGTCCTTGGCGATCGCGAAGTCGAAGCGCGGACCGTTGCGCCACGAGCGCGGAACGCTGCGCGCGGGGAGCAGCAGGAGGCGGTTGCCTGGGACGAGCTGGCGGCGCGACTCGCGACGGAGGCAGCTTCGCGGACGGTCTCCTGAGGCCATTCCGTGGATGAGCGATTTCGTGTCGTCGTTCGCTGGGCGGCGCTGATCCTGCTCGGTGTCGGGGCGGGCGGGCTCGCGTCGTGGGTCGGTGTCGGACCATTCGCTGTCCTGGCCGGTGTGGTCGTTGCCTTCGTCGGCGGCGTGTTCGTCGGCGCGACGATCTGGGCGACCTACGTCCGGTCTGGTCGGCAGGACGACCTCCTCGGACCGAGCTTGTTCCGTGCAGTCAGCGTAGGGTTCCTCGGAGTGGGCGTCGTTGTCGGCGCTCTGTCCAGCGTGGGTGTCGGCATCGCGATCGCCGCTGCCGCGGGACTCGTCGTCCTTCTGATCAACCGCTAGCGTCGGCGGCCTCTGGCGTCCGGAACCGCCCCACGATTGTCGCCTCGAAACGGCCTGTGCTATCCTCCCGCTTCGGCCGGGGACCGGGTCACCGTGTCCACGCGCCGTGAGGAACACAACCGTCATCACGAAGGGGACCAACCATCAGTCGAGACCTGCGCGTCAATCAGATGATCCGGATCCCACAGGTCCGGGTAGTTGATGAAGAAGGTGCCCAGCTTGGGGTCATGCCCACGCCCCGGGCGCTCGAGATGGCGCAGGAACGAGGGCTCGACCTCGTTGAGGTCGCGCCGATGGCGGCTCCTCCGGTCGTCAAGTTCCTGGACTTCGGCCAGTACAAGTACGACCTGACCAAGCGCGAGAAGGAAGCCAAGCGCAAGCAGCGTTCGGTGACCTTCAAGGAGGTCCGCCTCTCCCCGAAGATCGGGGTTGGCGACTTCGACACAAAGGTGCATCGAGCGATCGAATTCCTCGAGGATGGAGATCGCATCAAGGTGACCGTCCGCTTCCGCGGACGGGAGCTGACCCATCCGGAGCTCGGGCGGAACCTCATCGCGAGGTTCGTCGACCGGGTCAAGGATCATGGGGTCGCGGAGCGGACGCCGCTCCTCGAGGGCAAGTCGATGCATATCACGATGGCATCGCTGCACAAGCCGAAGGTCCATGAGGCAGGGCATCCACGCGATGCGGCTTCTCTCGACGGCGAGGCGGCGGCGCCGGGAGCCACGACCGAACCGACGGCCGCGGCACAGATAACAGAACAGCCGGCACCGGCGGCAGCTGCGACAGCGCCGGCACCGGCAGCAGCACCGGAACCCGCGACGACACCTGCGCCCGCAGCGACCAGAGCACCAGCAGCGCCCGCCAAACCGGCCGCGGCACCGAAGAAGAGCACCGAAAGCACGCCGGCCCCCGAGCCGGTGACGTCAGGAGAGTAGGCGACCGTGCCCAAGATGAAGAGCCACAAGGCGGCCCAGAAGCGGATCGGCGTGACCGGCAGCGGCAAGGTCATCCGCGTGAACGCCTGGAGCGGCCACCACCTCGAGATCAAGTCGTCCCGACGGACACGCCGGTATGCCGGCAAGTCGGTCATCGGGCCCGAGCATGCCAAGCAGGTCCGTCGCCTGCTGCCGTACCTCTAGGAGCGGATCGAACCTCATGGCACGAGTCAAGCGGGGCGTCACGTCCCACAAGCGCCACAAGCGCCTCATGCAGGACGCCGAAGGCCGCAAGGGCACGAAGTCGCGGCTGGTGAAACCGGCCCGCGAGGCGCTCCTCCATGCGATGGCCTACGCGACGCGCGACCGCAAGCAGCGCAAGCGCCAGATGCGCGAGCTGTGGATCGTCCGCATCAACGCCGCCGCTCGCCAGAACGGGATCACCTACGGCCAGTTCATCGCGGGCCTGAAGAAGGCCGACGTGGAGATCGACCGCAAGATCCTGGCCGACCTCGCCATCCGGGACGCGGCCACCTTCGGCAAGATCGCCGAGCTCGCGAAGACGGTCTGAGACCGGCCGGCTACCTGTCGACCGCACCCGCGCCAGGCCCTCGACGTCGCTGACGCTCGAGGGTTCCTGATTCGAAGGCCCACGATGGAAGGACGGACGTGGATCTCGCCGACCTGACCCGCGATCTCGAGACGCTCCGTGACGACGCGCTCGGCTCCATCGCATCGAGCGGCGACGTCGCGACCCTCGAGGCTCTCGAGCTCGACGTCCTCGGCAAGAAGGGCCGCCTGACGACGGTCCTGCGAGGGATCGGCGGTCTCCCCGCTGAAGACCGCCCGCGGGTCGGAGCGGTGGCCAACGCGGTCCGGGGCGCGATCGAGGCGGCCCTCGCCGCCCGCGGCACGGAACTGCGCGGTTCGGCGCTGACCCAACGCCTCGCTGACGAGACGCAGGATGTCACGACGCCCGGCAGGCCGATCCGGAGAGGCACGCTCCATCCGAGCATCGTCGCGATGGATGAGATCGCCGAGATCTTCGGGCGCTTCGGGTTCGTCGTCCAGGAGAGCCCGGAGATCGAGGACGACCTGACCAACTTCCAGATGCTCAACATCCCGCCCGACCATCCCGCGCGCGACCTGTGGGACACCCTGTACGTCGACGTCGAGGGACACCTGCTGCGGACCCACACGTCGCCAGGGCAGATCCATGCGATGCGCGCGTTCGACCCGCCGATCCGCGTGCTCCTGCCCGGTCGCTGCTACCGCTACGAGGCGATCGACGCGTCGCACGCGTCGGAGTTCTTCCAGGTCGAGGGGATCATGGTCGACGAGGGGACCACGATGGGCGACCTCAAGGGCCTCCTCGACCAGTTCGCCAAGGCGATGTACGGCGCCGACAAGAAGACCCGCTTCCGCCCCGGCTACTACCCGTTCACCGAGCCGTCCGTGGCGTTCGACGTCGAGTGCCTCGTGTGCGGCGGTTCGGGCTGCCCGGCGTGCGGCAGGAGCGGCTGGATGACCATCCTGGGCGCCGGGATGATCCACCCGGTCGTCCTCCAGTACGGCGGTCTCGATCCCGAGCGCTACCAGGGCTTCGCCTTCGGCATGGGGCCGGAGCGGATCAAGATGCTCAAGCACGGCATCACCGACCTTCGGCTGTTCCTCGAGAACGACCTCCGCTTCCTCGAGCAGTTCCGGTGAAGGCCCCGCTGTCGTGGCTCCGCGAGTTCGTTGACGTCGACCTGACGCCCGAACAGATCGCCGAGCGCCTGACGCTGCTCGGGATGGAGGTCAAGGGGATCCTTCGGTGGGGCGACGACTGGCGCAATGTGGTCGTCGGCGAGCTGCTGTCCGTCGAGCGCCATCCCCGCGCCGACCGGCTGTCCCTGACGCGCGTCACGGTCGGTGACGGCGAGCCCCTCGAGATCGTGTGCGGCGCGACCAACATCGCGGCCGGCCAGCGGATCCCCGTGGCGCTGCCGGGCGCCGTGCTGCCGGGCGATCGGCGGATCGAGCGGACCGAGAAGATGGGCGTCGTCAGCAACGGGATGCTGTGCTCGGGCGACGAGCTCGGGCTGACCGCAGATGCGGACGGCATCCTGATCCTGCCGGCGGAGACGCCGCTGGGATCGGCACTGACGGAGCTCTACGGCGATGTCGTGTTCGACGTGGACGTCAAACCGAATCGTGGCGACGCGTTGTCGATCGTCGGGCTCGCCCGCGAGCTCGCGGCCGTGACTGGCGGCGAGATCCGAATGCCACCGACCGAGGTGACGGAGGCGGGCCGCCCGACCGCCGAGCGTCTTCATGTCGAGGTCCGCGACCCGGATCTCTGTCCGCGGTTCGTCGGCCGCTGGGTCAGTGGCGTCCACGTCGCGCCGTCGCCGGATCGCATCCAGATGCGGTTGTTGGCCGCCGGCCAGCGGCCGATCAGCAACATCGTCGACGCCTCGAACTACGTCATGGTCGAGCTCGGCAAGCCGATCCACACCTACGACGCGGCGTTGGTCCGCGATGGCCGGATCATCGTCCGCCGCGCGGGGCCGGGTGAGCGCCTCGAGACGCTCGATCACGTCGTCCGCGATCTCGAGCCCGAGACGCTGCTCATCGCGGATCCGGGGGGACCGATCGGTATCGCGGGCGTCATGGGCAGCGCCGGATCCGAGGTCGGGGAGGGGACCAGCGATGTCATCGTGGAGTCCGCGATCTTCGATCCCGTCAGCATCCGCCGGACCGCGTTCCGCTACGCCCTCCGGTCGGACGCGAGTCTCCGGTTCGAGAAGGGCCAGGAGTGGCGACTCGCACGACTCGGCGCGGACCGCACGGCGCGGCTCATCGCGGAGTGGGCCGGCGGGGAGGTCGCCCCGGGTGTGGTCGACACTGCTCCCATCGATCCGCCCGCCGCACACGTCACGTTCCGCCCCGCAAGGGTGGACCGGCTGTCGGGCACGACGCTCGGGACCGACGAGCAGCGGGAGCTGCTGGCGCGCGTCGGGATCGAGACGACACCGGCAGCCGCCGGCACCCGCGTCGTCGTCGCGGCGGGATCGAAGCCGCTCGATGTCGCCGCCGGCGAAGACGAGGTGATCGATGCCACCGTCCCGACGTGGCGGCGGGACCTCCTCGTCGAGGCCGACATCGCCGAGGAGATCGTCCGCGTCCGCGGCTACGAGCTCGTCCCGACGACTCTGCCCGACACCCCGATGCCGCCGTACCGACCCGATCCGCTGACGATCCGGACGATGATTCGCGAGACGCTCGCCGGCGCCGGCTTGACCGAGGCCGTCACGTTCGCGCTCGCCGCGCCGGGCGCCGTCGAACGGTTCGGGCCGCGCGACGACGGCGTGCTCGATGGCGAACCCGATCAGACGGCGACCGGCCGGCCGATCACGGTCACGAACCCGCTATCGAGCCAGCACTCCGTGCTGCGGCAGAGCCTCATCGGCTCCCTGCTCGACGTCGTATCGCTGAACCTCCGCCATGGCCGCAACGACGTCTCGATCTTCGAGGTCGGCAAGGGATATGGGACGAGGGACGACGAGACGACCCAGGAATGGTGGCGGCTCGGCATCGCGCTGACGGGTGCGGCGGTGGCACCGGCTCACGACCGGCCCGGCAGGCCGTTCGACATCGACGACGCCAAGGGCCTTCTCGAGCTCCTCTGCCGCCGTCTTGGCACGCCTGCGCCGAGCTTCACGCCCATCACCGACGATCCGAACCTGCACCCCGGGCGGGCTGCTCGGGTCAGCGCCGGAGGACATGTCGTCGGCCGGCTCGGCGAGGTCCATCCG
>JBJMMQ010000038.1:0-3194 GCA_045804705.1 Chloroflexota bacterium | reverse complement strand
GCCGGGTCGATGTGCTGGTAGCTCCGCTCGACCTTGGCGACCGCGGCGCCATGGACGCCACCCTTGTGGGCGAAGGCGGATCGACCGACGTATGGCTGGTAGTCGTTCGGGGTCTGGTTGGCGATCTCTGCGACCGAGCGTGACAGGTCGGTGAGGCCGGCGAGGTCGCCGCCACCCGCGGGCACGAGCGAGTGCGGTGTCTTGAGCGCGAGGTTGGCCAAGATGCTGACCATGTTCGCGTTTCCGGCCCGCTCGCCGTAGCCATTGATCGTCGCCTGGACGTGACGGATCCCGGCGGCGACAGCGGCCATCGAGTTCGCGACAGCGAGCTCGGCGTCGTTATGGGTGTGGATGCCCCACGTGACCTCGCGTACGTCCGGATCGCCTTCCAGTGATCCACGGACGTCGCCGATGATCGCAATGAGGTCCTCTGTGAGCGTTCCGCCGTTCGTGTCGCACAGGACGAGCGTGCGCGCGCCAGCCTGACGGGCGGCGCGAAGCGTCGCCAGCGCGTACTCGCGATCGTCGCCGTAGCCGTCAAAGAAGTGCTCGGCGTCGTAGACCGCCTCGCGTCCGCGGTCGACGACGAAGCCGATGGAGTCGGCGATCATGTCCAGGTTCTCCGCCGGGCTCGCGCCGAGGACCTCCGTCACGTGGAGCAGCCAGCTCTTGCCGAAGATCGTCACGACGGGCGTCTCGGCGGCGACGAGCTCGCGCAGGTTGGGGTCGTCCGCGGGGGCGTTCGAACGATGGCGCGTCATCCCGAACGCGGCAAGCCGCGCCGTCTCCCAGCGCATCGACCGGGCGGCCGCGAAGAACTCGATGTCCTTCGGATTCGAGCCGGGCCACCCGCCCTCGATGTAGGGCATGCCGAACTCGTCGAGCATCCGCGCCACGCGCAGCTTGTCGGCGAGCGACAGGGTGATGTTCTCGCCCTGCGTGCCGTCGCGCAGGGTCGTGTCGTAGAGGATGACCGGTGCGTCGCTCATGCCGCGACCCCGGCCGCCGCTTCGAGCGCCTCGACGACCGCCGTCGCGAACCCCGTCGTGCCGACCACGACGAGGCCGTCGTCCTGGTCCGCGGCGTCCGCAAGGTCCGGCGTCCGCCAGCCCGCATCGATCGCCGCGGAGACGGCCGCCTCGACAGCGTCGGCCGCATCCCCGCGCCCGAGCGAGGTCCGCAGGAGCATGGCGGCCGAGAGGATGGTCCCGGTCGGGTTCGCGATGTCCTGCCCTGCGATGTCCGGAGCCGAGCCGTGGATCGGCTCGTACAGCCCGAACGTCCCGTGCTCGGTCCGTCGCTCGCCGAGGGACGCTGACGGCAGGACGCCCAGGCTCCCCGCGAGGACCGCGGCCTCGTCGGAGAGGATGTCGCCGAACAGGTTCTCGGTGACGATGACGTCGAAGTCCGCGGGCCGCCTGACGAGCAGCATCGCGCACGAGTCGACGAGCTGGTGGTTGAGCCGGACGTCCGGGAAGTCGGCCGCGATCTCGTCGGTCACCCTGCGCCAGAGCCGCGACGTGGCAAGGACGTTCGCCTTGTCGACCTGGGTCAGCCCGCTCCGGCGGGTCCGAGCGAGCTCGAACGCGAGCCGCACGATGCGCGCGATCTCGTGCTCGGCGTAGGGCATGGTGTCGAGCGCCGCGCGTGCCCCGGGCTCGCCCGACGACTCGCTTCGCTCGCCGAAGTAGATCCCGCCGGTCAGCTCGCGGACGATCAGCATGTCGACGCCCGCGAGGAGCTCGGGCCGCACGGGCGACGCGCCAGCGAGCGCCGGATGGACCGTCACGGGACGCAGATTCGCGTAGAGGCCGAGGCCACCACGAAGGGCGAAGAGCGCCTGCTCCGGGCGAACGGCCGCGGCCGGATCGGACCACTTCGGCCCCCCGACCGCCCCGAGAAGGATCGCATCGGCCTCGCCGCACGCGGCGACGTCCTCGGGCCTGATCGCGACCCCGAACGCGTCGATGGCGGCGCCGCCGACGAGGAAGTCCGACCAGTCGACCGAGAACCCGAACCGTGCGCCGGCGGCGTTGAGCACCCGCCGCGCGGCGCCGACGACCTCGGGCCCGACGCCGTCGCCGGCGATCGTCGCGAGTCGATACGTGGTGAGGCCATCCTCCGTCATGGCAGGCTCTCGCCCTGGCGCGGAGCGACGAAGGCGACCGCCACGCCGTTGATCTCGGCGCCGTGAAGCTTGTTGACGGCCACGAGGTAACCCTCCAACGAGGCCTCGATGATGTTGGTCGATAGGCCGTGGCCCGTGACGACCAGTGCCCCCGGACCCTCGTCCGAGGAGCGACGGCAGCGGACGAGCACCTGGCCCTGGGCGTCCTCGCCGGCGCTCACCGCCTTGATCTCGTACTCCGTGAGCGTCGGGTGCCAGCCGAGGACCGGCTGAAGCGCCTCGTCGACTGCCCGGAAGAGGGCATTGACGGGGCCGTTCCCGGTCGCCTCGGCACCGCGCTCATCGCCACCGACGCTGACCGTGACGGAGCCCGTCGCGTTTCCCCCGTGGGACGAGGTCACGCTCCAACCGATCAGAGCGACCGATGCCGGGACCTCCGACGAACGCTGCTCGACGAGCGCATGGAGGTCGGCGTCGGTGACCTCCTTCTTCGCGTCGGCGAGCGCGACCGCCTGGCGATAGACCTCCTCGAGCGCCTCGCCCTCGAACTCGTAGCCGAGCTCCCGGAGCTTGCCCTGGAGGCCCTTGCGGCCGGACAGCTTTCCGATCGTCAGCTGGCTTCCGCTGAGCCCGACCGACTGCGGGGTCATGATCTCGTAGGTCAGCGGGTTCTTGATGACGCCGTCCTGATGGATGCCGGATTCATGGGCGAAGGCGTTGCCGCCGACGATGGCCTTGTTGGGCTGGATGGTGAAGCCGGTCAGATAGCTGACGAGCCGGCTGGCGGCCGTCAGCTGTTCGGTCGCAACGCCGGAGCCGAGCTCGGGGAACTGGGTCGGTCGCGTTCGGAGGGCCATCACGACCTCCTCGAGCGACGCGTTGCCGGCGCGTTCGCCGAGGCCGTTGATGGTCACCTCGACCTGGCGGGCGCCGGCCTGGACCGCCGCGAGCGTATTTGCCGTGGCCAGGCCGAGGTCGTTGTGGCAGTGGACGCTCACCGTGGCGTCACCGCCGACGAGGTCGACGACCCGGCCGACGAGCGACCCGAACTCGGCCGGGATCGCGT
>JBJMMQ010000037.1:0-10688 GCA_045804705.1 Chloroflexota bacterium | reverse complement strand
GGCACGGGCAGGTGGCCCATGAGCCACGCGCCCGCCCGGAAGGCGTAGATCGCCAGCTTCTCCAAGGGCCGCGGACCGCGACCACGCGAGCCCCGCTTGTGGGGCGCGACGAGGTCCTTCCGCTTCGGATCGGCGGCCGAGCTCACGCGCCGGCCGCCGCCTTGTCGCGCGCCACCTTCGCGGCGACCTCGGCCGATGACGCCGGCCGGCTCGCAAGCTTGCGCAGCACGCGCTTCTTCGGCGCCTCGGTCCCGACGAGCGTTTCGCTGTCCTCGCCGCGGATGAACGCCTCGACGCGGGTGTACGCGATGTCGTCGTGGATCTGCTCGGGCGGGCTGTTCATGAAGTAGCTCGACGGCGCGACGAGGGTGCCCGAGAGGCCGCGGTCAAGGCCGAGCTTCAGGCAGCGGATGGCATCGGTGATGACGCCGGCGCTGTTCGGGCTGTCCCAGACCTCGAGCTTGAGCTCGGCGTTGAGCGGCACGTCACCGTAGGTCGTGCCCTCCATCCGGATGTAGCACCACTTGCGGTCGAGCAGCCACGGCACGTGGTCCGAGGGGCCGACGTGGACGTCGTCCGCGTCGATCTCGTAATCGAGCATGGACGTGACAGCGTTCGTCTTCGAGATCTTCTTCGACTCGAGGCGCTCGCGCTCGAGCATGTTCAGGAAGTCGGTGTTGCCGCCGAAGTTGAGCTGGTACGTCCGGTCGAGGCGAACGCCGCGATCCATGAACAGGCGGGTCAGCACGCGATGACTGATGGTCGCGCCAACCTGGCTCTTGATGTCGTCGCCGATGACCGGCAGGCCGACCGAGGCGAAGCGACGCTGCCAGTACGGCTCGCGCCCGATGAACACCGGGATCGCGTTGACGAACGCGACGCCCGCCTCGAGCGCCTGCTCGACGTACCACTTGGTCGCCTGTTCGCTCCCGACCGGGAGGTAGCTGACCATGACGTCGACTTCGCGCTCCTTGAGGATGCCGACGATGTCGGCCGTCGGCCCGGGCGCCTTCTCGATGACCTGCGACAGGTACTTCCCGAGCCCGTCGTGGGTCATCCCGCGCTCGACGGTGACGCCCATCGGCTGGACCTGCTGGAAGGTGTAGGTGTTGTTCGGCTTCGTGTAGATCGCCTCGGACAGGTCCTTGCCGACCTTGTTCTTGTCGATGTCGAAGGCCGCGACGAAGTCGATGTCGCGGACGTGGTAGCCGCCGAGGTTGACGTGCATCAGCCCGGGGACGAAGTCGTCCTCCTTGGCGTTCTCGTAGTAGTAGCGGCCCTGGACAAGGCTGCTCGCGCAGTTCCCGACGCCCACGATCGCGACGCGGATCTTGCCGTCGCCACGGCGGCCGGAGCCCGCCCAGGTGTTGGCCGGCCCGTGGCCGTTCTTGCCGTTCTTTCCGTTGGTTGCCACGTTGTTCTCCCCCTTATCGGGTCGTGTTGGTGGTGGCCGAGTCGGCCTGGCTGCGGGTCTGGAGGATCCGCTGGATGACTGTGATGACGGCACCGACCGCGATGATCCCCAGAGCGGCGGCGAGGATGGTGAGGTTTGCCGTCGCCCCGGCGACGATGAGCCCGAGACTCAGGACGACGAGCCGGATCTCGCGGGGCATGACGCCGATGGCGGCCATGCCGATGCCCGGCGAGAAGCCGAGACCCTCGGACTTGGCACGTGTGTAGCTGACCATGAAGGCCGCGCCGAGCGCGGCGGTCGCGAGGATGGCGACCGCATCTTCCCTGGCGAGGACCGCGCCCCAGGCGATGCCCAGGTAGACGATGGCCTCGCCCCAGCGATCGAAGACCGAGTCCATGAATGCGCCGAAAGGGCTGACCTTGCCCGTGGCCCGGGCGAGGGTGCCATCGAACATGTCGAAGGCGCCGCCGACGAAGACGACGATGCCCCCGATGACCCAGAGCTGGGCGGCGAGGAGGGCCGCACCGGCGACCGAGATCCCGAAGCCGATCAGCGTCAGTCCGTTCGGGGTCAGCCCGGCCCTGCCCATGCCGAGCGCGATGGGCTCGAAGACCTTCTTGATCCGGCCGCGGGATTCGTTCGAGATGGTCACGGGGCTCCCTCTAGCTCGCGAAACCGAGGATGGCGCGCTCGCGCGCGGCGAACTCTTCGAACGCCTCTTCGCGCAGGCGACAGATCGTCTCGCGACCATGACGTCGCGTCTCGACCACCCCAGCGGCACGAAGCCGTCCCAGATGCCACGACACGAGCGGCTGGCTCAGGCCGACATGGGCGATGAGCTCGGCAACGGTCGCCTCGCTCTCGGCGAGGCGACGGACGATGCGCAGCCGGTTCACGTCGGCCATGACCTTATGGAAGGCGCGCAACTGGCGCAGGTCCTCGGGCTGGGCGACGGCGGCGGCGATGGTGCCACGGACTCGGGCGGGCGAGGGGGACAGGGCGGCGGCTCCGGGTGTGGGGCGGGGTGGTTGCATCAACCACGATTTATATCAATCGCCGTTGATGTTAGGCGCGGACGGAATGGGCTGTCAAGCGCCGACGCCCTCACGGTGGACAGGTCACGGGGTCGGGCGCATCGTGTGGGCAGATGACCGCCGCGGCCCTCGATCGGCTGCTCGCCGTGCTGGTCGCGGCCCTCGCCGTGACCGGCCTGGTTTCGCTGCGGATGGGTGCAGCGGCCGACGCCTGGCTGTTCGCGGTACACGGCGTCCTCGCGGCGGCACTTGCGGTCACGGTCGGCTGGAAGGTCGCGCGTTCGCTCCCGAAGGCGGTGGCGGCGAGACGCTGGCGGCGCGTCGTCCTGGGCTCGACCTTGTCGCTCGCGACGTGCGCCGCACTCGTCGGCGGGTTCGCCTGGGTCGTCGGTGGACGTCTCCTGACGATCGGCGCCTGGACGGTGCTCACGGTCCACGCCTGGCTCGGGCTGTTCCTCATCCCGCTCGCGGTCGTGCATCTGCTGCCGCGGCGCTGGCGGCTGCTCGTCCCGCGCCCAAGGCAGCCGGCGGCTCGGCCGAGAGGACCGATCGTGTCTCGCCGTCGCCTGCTGGTCGGCGCCTCGATCGGCGCGGCCTCGATCGTCCTTTTCGGCGCCAGCGAGCTGGCGGACAGGATGTCCGGCGGGATCCGCCGTTTCACCGGCTCGCGTTGGCTGCCGGCGGGTGGCGTTCCGCCCTCGACGACGTTCCTGGGCGAAGGCGCCCCGGACATCGATCCGCTCGCCTGGCGACTCCGCGTCCGCGGCCCGGAGCGTGAATCGACACTGTCGCTCGCCGAGCTCGTCGCACTCGGCACGGTCGATCGGAGCGCCGTGCTGGACTGCACCTCGGGCTGGGCGCTGGAGACGACGTGGGGCGGTGTGCCGCTGAGGGCAGTCCTCGCCACGACGGGCGGGGCCTCGGATCGCCGTGTCACCGTCCGGTCCGCCACGGGCTGGGCGACGTCGCTCGCGCCGGAGGAGGTCGATCGGGCGCTCCTCGCAGTCGAGGTGGCGGGAGTGGCTCTGCCGGTCGCGAACGGGGCACCGTGCCGCCTCGTCGTCGCCGACCATCGCGGGCTCGACTGGGTCAAGTGGGTGGTCGAGGTGGAGACCGCCTGAGGCCGGATCCGGGCCATCGGCGCTCGCGCCACTACACTCGCGCCCATGACGCGCGGATCGGCGTACGTGCTGCTCGGAGTCGTCGGCGTGGGCGTGTTCCTCGCCGGCCTCGAGCTCATGGTCACAGCGGTCGCGCTGCCGTCGATCCTGGCCGACCTTGCCGACCCGACCCTCGGTTCGGCCTGGGTCGAGCTCCGGAAGGCCAGCTGGATCATCAACGGCTACCTGCTGGTCTACATCCTGACGATGCCCATGGCCGGCCGCCTCGCCGACCTGTGGGGCGCCCGGCGGCTCTTCATGGGTGCCCTCGTCGTGTTCATCGTGGGATCGGCTTTGGCGGGGGCCGCCCAGACGATGGATCAGCTCATCGGTGCCCGGCTCGTCCAGGCGGTCGGCGGCGGCGTGCTCGTCCCCGTCGGGACGGCGGTCGCGTCTCATCTGTTCGGCGGTGTCGCTCGACCGCGCGCGCTCGGCATCATCGGCGCGCTGACATTCCTCGGCATGGCGGCGGGACCCGTCGTCGGCGCCGCGATCCTCGCGTCCGTCCACCCCGAGGCCATCATCGCGTCGGCGGGGCTGCGGGGAACGCCGCTCGCGGCGATCCTCGAACCAGCCTGGCGATGGGTGTTCTACCTCAACATCCCGATCGGGATCATCGCCCTCGTCCTCGCGTGGGCCGCGTCGCCCGACTGGGAGACGCCTCATCGCGGTGGCCGGGTCGACGTCGTCGGGGCCGCGACCTACGGCCTCGCTCTCGTCGCCGGACTGCTCGGGCTGACCCTCCTCGGGGCGAAGGACGTGGCTGGGACGTCGCTCGACCCGGTCGTCGTCACGCTCGCCCTTCTCGGACTGGCCGCGCTCGCGAGCGTCGCCGCGGTCGTTCGCGGACTGCACACCGAGGATCCCTTCCTCGACCCCCGCCTCTTCCGGAGCACCCCATTCTCGTCCGCTGCGCTGGTGTCGCTGCTGACCGGCTACGCGTTCGCGACCGCGATCATCGGAGGAGCGGTGTTCGTGGACCGGGTGCTGTACGGAGGCCCGGATGAGCAGCGCCTCGCGCTCGGGGCGCTCGCTGGGGCGACGGCCATCGGAGCGCTCGTCTCGGGCTTCGTCGTCCGGGTGGTCCCGCTCCGGCTCGTGGCAGTCGGTGGGCTCGCGCTGAGCATCGGTGGACTTCTCGCGATGTCGCGCTGGACGCCCGACACGAGCCTCGAGACCGTCGCCCTCGGTCTGGGTGCCTTCGGGCTGGGGTTCGGGCTGACCGTCACCCCTCGATCCACCGCGGCCGTCGAGGCAGCCGGGCGTCGCGCGTTCGGGACGGCGTCGGCGGTCGTGACGGTGGCCCGGATGCTCGGGATGGCGATCGGCCTGGCCATCCTGACCGCCTACGGCTCGTCCACGATCGACCGCCTGTACGACGAGGTGTACGCGTCACCCGACGCCTACCTCCGGTTCATCCCCGAGGACCTTCGAGACCGCCCGCTTCGCGACCCGTTGGTCGTCGGCGCCCTCGAGACATGGGCCTCGCGCGAGGCGGCGGCGATCATGGTCGGACTGTTCGTCGTCGCTGCGGGCGTCACCGCCGCGGCCATCCTGCCCAGCCTGACTCTAGGCGGAAGGCGGCGCGAGCGTGCGCGTATGCTGGACGGCGCCGACCCCCAGAAGCTCGAAGGACCCGCCGTCGATGGCCTCGACCCGCCAGAGCCTGGCCTCGCACTCTGACCCGGACGAGGATGTCGCGCTCGCGACGCGCGTCCGCCGGCAGTCGGCCACGGGTCCGGCGGGCCAGCCCGGGACGATCCGGATCGTCGCCGTCGAGGGCGCAGAGGTCCATGAGGCCGAGGGCGCCTCGGCCCTCGCGCGCCTGCCGGACCTTCTGGCCACGCCCGGGACCGCCGTGTGGGTCGATCTCGTGGCGCCGACGTCGACCCAGGCGAAGGAGATCGGCACGGCCCTCGGGCTCCACCCGCTGATCATCGAGGATGTGCTCGAGGGCAACCAGCGGGCGAAGATCGAGACGACGGACGGCATCGTCCACATCGTCCTGTTCCACCTGACCTATGGCGACGTCGTTCTGGCTTCGGAGCTCGACGTCGTGCTCGGCGATGGCTTTCTGCTGACGGTCCACAACGTCGACTGGGACCCACGTGCCGGCCATCACCTCGCCGGTGGCGTCGGTCCGGTGCTGAAGTCGGGACCGGACCACCTGCTGTGGGCGATCGCAGACGATCTGATCGACGGGTACTTCCCGTTCGCGGACCGGATCGGCGACGCCATCGACGACGTCCAGGACCAGGTCGTCCGCAAGGCGACGCCCGACACCGTCGAGCGCCTGTTCAAGCTCAAGCGCGAGCTGATCCAGGTCCGCCGGGCGATCAGCCCCGTCCGGGAGGTCTTCAATCAGCTGACGAATCGTGACGAGACCCTGATCGATCCCGAGGAGCTGATCTACTTTCGCGACATCTACGACCACGTCATCCGGCTGACGGACGAGCTCGACAACTACCGCGAGCTGGCGTCGGCGACCCTCGACGTCTACCTCACCCAGGTCAACAACAACCTGTCGGTGATCATGAAGCGCCTGACCGGGGTGACCGTCATCCTCGCCGGCATCGCGGCGGTCGCGGGGATCTTCGGGATGAGCGAGGCGACGAGCGCGATCAGCGGCGGCGAGGGCAGCGGGTTCTGGGCGATCACGGGGGTCGTCGTCGGGGCGGCGATCCTGGCGGCCGTCGTGCTCCGCAGGATCGACTGGATCTAGCCGGTCGTCGCGCTGCTGCCCTCTCGTTCGAGGGCGGCCGCAAGCGCGGACAGTGCGCGCGCCGCCTCGGCCGGACCGGGCATGACGATGTCTGCTGCCGCACGGACCTCGTCGGGCATGCCATGAGGACCGGTCACCGCGACCGCCAAGGCGGCACGCAGGTATCCGTCGTCGCGCGCTCGACGCAGGACGGAGAACCCATCCGCGTCGCTGATGTCGTCGCCGAACGCGATGGCCGCAGTCGGCTTCGGCCGGAGGTCGACCAGAAGACCTTCGACCGCCTCCCGCTTGCCGCCCGCGGACCGCGGTCGCAGGTCGACGACGAGCCGACCCCGGTAGTGCTCGAGCTCGTGTGGCGGGAGGTCGCGGGCGACGGTCGCGATCGCGGCCTCGACAGCGGCCCGCGCGGCGACCCGGTCGTCGGCCTGGCGCACGTGGAACGCGACGGACGGACCCTTGCGCTCGACGAACAGCCACGAGGGCCGGCCCAGGACTTCGGGCACGCGGCTCGCAAGGGCCTCGGCCGGCTCGTGCGAGGCCTCGTGGCCGGCGCGGAATGTGGTGTCCAGGCGTGTCGGGTCTCCGCGGCGCGGGAATGAGCCCGACTGGAGACCGTGGTCGCCGAGGTACGTGATGCCACCGACCCGCACTCGCGCCGCGACGTCGGCCGACGTCCGCCCGGTCAGGATCGCGACGACGACCCGTTCCGGACGTTCGGCCCCGAGACGCGCGAGCCGGCGCAAGGCCCGTCGCGCGAGCGGGAGGACGGCCGCCGCGCCGGGGTCGCGCGATCCCTCGGCAAGCGTGCCGTCGAAGTCGGCGATGACCAGGAGCCGTCCCGGATGACTCGCGAGCTCCCGGATCGCAGCCATCGCCGCGTCCCTGGTCAAGGGGTGGCGTCGACCCCGGGCGCGATCGACTCCTCGCCGGCTGACGCCGAGGGCTCGGACGACGCGGCCAACGAGGGTGCCGCGGAGACGAGCGGCGCCGATGCCGGGGGGAAGGATGAGGCGGGCGCCTCGGGCGCGAGCGCGATGAGTCCCCCGAGCAGCAGCCCCGCCGCCGCGACGCCGAGGACCAGGCCCGCGACGATCGAGAGGCGTGCCAACATATCGCGCGGAGGGTACCAGTACGGCCGGCCGGGGGCGTATCCGGGAGGTCGCTGCTACCATGCCCGTCCCATGCGCTTCCTCGCGGACCGGATCCGGACACGGATCATCCCAGCCGTCCTGACGGCCCTCGGCATCACCTTCCTCGCAGCCGGCTTCATGTCGTACACCGAGAGCGCGGACATCGTCCCCGACCCGTCCGCGGAGATCGCCGAGGTCCCGACCGCGAGTCCGACCGAGGTGATCGTGTCCCCGAGCCCGGGCGCCACCGTCAGTCCGACGCCCGTTCCCCTGATCACGCTGCCGCCGCTCGGGTCCGCCGCCCCGACCAAGCCACCGGCAACCTCGGGCAACCGCATCGCGACGCGTGTCCGGATCGCGGCGCTCAAGATCGACCTGCCCGTGGTGAAGCCGCCGTCCGGCTATCCGCTGTGCAACGTCGCCATGTACTACATCAATCCGCAGCTCGGCCAGCCGGGACAGGGCAAGTCCGTCTATCTGTTCGCGCACGCGAGGACCGGGATGTTCCTGCCGCTCCTGACGGCCTCGAAGGTGTCCAACGGCAAGAAGATGATCGGGATGATCGTCGAGGTGTGGACGGGCGATGACCAGCGGTTCCTGTACGTCATCACCGACGTCCTTCGCCACCAGGCGTTCGACCACGTGTTCGACAGGCCGTTCGCCGCGACCAGCGAGACGCTCTGGCTCCAGACGTCCGAGGGAGTCGGCACGCAGCCGAAGCTGATGCTGAAGGCCGAGCCCCTGTCGCAGGAGGCTGCCCCACACGCTGAGGCGCACCCGAAGGCGAAGCCGCTCAACTGCTCATAGGGACGCCGTCCCGGCGGATCGAGCGTGGCTGAGGCGGACCCCTACCCGTCGACTAGGGGATGAGCGCCTGCGCCGCGAGGTTGGCGGCGTCGAGCAGGGCCGTCGGGAACAGCCCCAGCAGAACGGTGAAGGCGGTCGCCGCCGCCAGGCCGCTCCAGAGCAGTCCGCCGTGACGGAGCGCCGGGGCATCCGGCGCGCCATCGCGCATGAACATGTAGACGACGACACGCAGGTAGTAGAAGGCCGCCACGGCGGCGTTGAGCACGGTGATGACGGCCAGGATCGTCAGCGGGCCACCGGCCTCCACGGCCGCGAGGATCACGTTCGCCTTGGCGAAGAAGCCCGCCGTCGGCGGGATCCCGGTCAGTGACAGCAGGAAGAGCGTCATCAGGATGCCCATGATCGGCTCGCGCCGACCGAGCCCCGCGAAGGTGGCCAGGCTCGAGGTCACGCCGGTCCGCTTCTGGAGCCCGGCGATCACGGCGAAAGCGCCCAGGTTCATGAACGCGTACGCGACGCCGTAGAACAGCAGGGCCTGGAGGCCGTCGGTCCGATCCTGTGGGTCGCCGGCCCAGGCGGCGAGGCCGACCATCATGTAGCCGGTGTGGGCGATCGAGCTGTACGCCAGCATCCGCTTGACGTTGTCCTGGGTCAGGGCGACCAGGTTGCCGAGCGTCATCGTGAGCGTCGAGAGGACGATGATGACCGGCAGCCACCAGTCGGCGAGCGGCCCGAGCGCCTCGACGAACAGCCGCAGGATGAGAGCGAACGCGCCGACCTTCGGTCCGACCGACAGGTAGCCGGTGATCGGGGTCGGTGAGCCCTGGTAGGCGTCGGGCGTCCAGTAGTGGAACGGGACCGCCGCGATCTTGAATGCGACACCGGTCGTCAGGAAGGCGAGGCCCATCGCGAGACCAGGCGAGAGGGGAGCATTGCCCGCGACGATCTCGGACAGCCTCGCGGCGATCTCATCGAGCCGGAGCGTCCCCGTGACGCCCCAGATGAACGCGAGCCCGAACAGGAAGATCGCGGAGCTGAACGAGCCGAGCAGGAAGTACTTGATGGCGCCTTCGGTCGAGAACGAGTCGGTCTTGTGGAAGCCCGCCAGCAGATACCCGGGGAGCACCATCAGCTCGAGCCCGAGGAAGAGCAACAGGAGGTCCGCCGACGCCGAGATGAGCATCGCGCCGGTCATCGCGAAGACCAGGATCGCGGCGAACTCGGCCACCGGCAGGCCACGCGGGACGAGGTAGTCAGGCCCGAACAGCACGGTCATCGCGATGATCGCGACGAACAGGACGTCGAGGAAGGTCGTCAGGGCGTCGACCTTGTAGGCACCGCCGAAGGCCGACCCGGGCGTCTGTCCGGCCCAGACCGCCAGGACGGCCGTGATCGTCAGCCCGATCAGCGCGACCGCGACCGCAACGGCAGTCTTGCCCGGGCGGATGAGGTCGACGATGAGGATGGCCGCGGCGGTCAGGATGCCCGCCAGCAGCGGACTGATCAGGACGACGTCATCCCAGGTCAATGGGCGGCCCCGCCTTCCGGCTCGAGCCTGGCCCGCGGGTGGATGAGGGCCCAGCCGACCCGGGCGAGGACGAGGACGGCGATCAGTGCGAGCAGGCCGTAGGCGACCTCAGGCGGGATGGCGATGGGGGCGGCCGGCGTGACCGCGTCGAGCGTCTCGGTGACGGTGCTCGAGAGCAGCTCGAGGAGGAGTCCGGGCTTGAGGCCGAAGATGACGACGAGCGTGCCGAGCGGAACGAGCGTCAGGATCTCGACGGGCGACATGTCCGTCAGGTGATCGCCGAGGTTTTCGAGGAAGGCCGACACCTCGCCGAAGACGACCCGACCGTACATGTACAACAGGTAGCCGGCCGCGAGGATCATCACGAAGGCGGCCACGGCGGCCGCGTACGGCAACACCTCGAACGTGCCGACGAGTACAAGGAACTCGCCGACGAAACCGGACAGGCCAGGCAGGCCGGCCGAGGCGAACACGAAGAACCCGAACACGGCCGCCCACACCGGGGTCTTCGCCGACAGCCCGCCCATCTTCGCGATGGTCCGGTCGTGGGTCCGTTCGTAGATGACCCCGACGAGCAGGAAGAGCGCCCCTGTGATGAGGCCGTGGTTGATCATCTGGAGGATCGCGCCCTGAAGGCCCTGTTCGGTGAACACGAAGATCCCGAGCGTGACGAAGCCCATGTGGCTCACCGAGGAATAGGCGACGAGCTTCTTGAGGTCAGGCTGGACGAGCGCCAGGATGGCGCCGTAGATGATCGCGATGAGCGACAGGACGATGATCACCGGGGCGAATGTCTGGGCCGCGTCCGGATAGAGCGGCACCGCGAACCGGATGAACCCGTACGCGCCGAGCTTCAGCATGATCGCGGCCAGGATCACCGAGCCCGCGGTCGG
>JBJMMQ010000036.1:0-5288 GCA_045804705.1 Chloroflexota bacterium | reverse complement strand
CGCGACCTCCTCGGTCATGACCTCGACGCTGATCCGCGTCCCGTCCTTCGGCCGCGACCGGATGTCGAGGGACGCTCCGACGAGATCCGCCCGTTCGCGCATGCCGCGGAGCCCGTATCTCTCGGGCGGCACGACGGACGGGTCGAACCCACGCCCATTGTCAGTGACCGAGATGCGCGAGATCGCACCCTCTCGCTCCGTCCGGACGCGGACGACCGTCGCATCGGCATGGCGACGGACGTTGTTGAGTGCCTCCTGGACGATGCGCAGGACCTCGGCCTCGGTCCGCGGCGGCAACCGCGGCAGCGTCCCGTCGGCTTCGAACTCGGCCCGCACACCGAACCGATCCGAGAAATCCTCGACGTACGAGCGGAGGACCTCCTCGAGACTCGACTCGGCCGAGGGATCGACGCGCATCGCCATCACGGCCTGACGCGCCTCCGCAAGCGCGGAGTCGATGGCGTTGAGGACCTCGCCGGCCGTCGTCTTCGCCTCGGTGTCGAGGCTCTCGTTCTGTGTCAGCCGGCCCTGCTTGAGCTTTGCGTACCACAGGTCCTGCGCGAGCCCGTCATGGATCTCGCGGGCGAGCCGGGTCCGCTCCGCCATGGTCGCGTTTGCCGCGTCGACCTCGCGAAGCCGCCTCAGCTCGGCGTTGGCGCGGCGGAGCGCGCTGAAATCGGCACCGATCTCGGCCTGGATCCCGAGGACCAGGATCAGGTAGAACACCAGCCGCAGGGCATCGGTCGAGGTGACGACGCCGGCAGCGACGACGGGGTCGAGAGCGAAGTGCAGCTGGCTGAACGCCGCCACGACGAGTCCGGCCGCGAGGTATGCGTCGGAGATCAGCGCGTCCCGGATGTACAGCCGGCGCAGAAGGATCGCCGCCACGATGAACCCGACGAAGATCGCGACCTGGAGGATCACGATCGCGGTCGACATCGGCGATACCCCGAAGACGCCCGTCCCGCCTGGACCGAACACCTCCGCGCCCGGCACCGGCGGGAGGCTGGGCTCGCGCGCGAACAGCATCAGTCCGGATGCGATGAGGACGCCCGCCGGGGCCAGGACCATGAACACTGGTGGGAGCGGTGGCGATTCGCGCCGGAGGCTGCGGGCCGCCCCGATGATGAGGATCGCCGCCACGGCCGCCCGCGTCACCGTCCACAGGTAGATCGGCGCTTCGCCAGGCGTGCTCGCGGCGAGTCCGAAGTCGGCTTCCTTGCCGATGATGACGATGCCGATCATCAGGGCGTTCACGGCGGTCAGCGCGACGAACGCCGAGCTCTCGTACAGGGCGACGGTCTCGCCCGTGTCCCGCCACCGGATCCAGGCGAGGATCGCAACCGCGGCGCCGATCATGATCGCTGCGACGTTGATCGTGATGTCGAGCGCGCGGGCATCCTCGAGGCCGGGGAAACGGGGGCTGAACCAGATGGACAGGCTGGCCCCAGAGAGCACGATGATCAGCAGGATGATCGCGGCATCGAGCCGGGCCAGTGTTCGGCCGGGCGCTGCTCTGGTCAGGGCGTGCACGCCGTGCATCCTACCCGGCAGGTCGTCCTGACGGCCCCTTCGGCGACCCCCGACGCCGCCCTATACTCGGCGCCATGATCAGCGGCCTGTCCGCGAGGGGCCACGGCCCGGCGGCCCCACGGATCCTGCTCGTCGATGACGACCGAGGGCTCCTGATCCCCCTCGCCGAGCAGTTGCGGCTCGACGGCTTCGAGGTGACGACGGCACGTGACGGCGACGAGGCACTCCGCCGCCTCGACACTGCCTGGCCCGATCTGCTGATCATCGATCTGATGATGCCGCGCATGGACGGGCTGACCCTCGCGCGCGAGATCAAGGCGCGTGCGGACCTCCCGATAATCGTCCTCTCGGCGATCGATGCGGGCGATAACAAGGCGGACCTTCTTGACGAGTTCGCCGAGGACTACATCACCAAGCCGTACCACTACTCCGAGTTGCGAGCACGGGTCCAGCGCGTCCTTCGTCGGGTCGGTGACCGCGTGCCTCGCAAGGGCCTCGACCTCGGCCCGGACCTCATCCTCGAGCTCCATCAGCGCCGGGCGATCGTCGGCGGCGAGCCGGTCCAGCTCACACCGACCGAATCGAGACTGCTGTTCGCCCTGGCCGCAAACCTCGGGCAGGTCGTGACGACGGAGACCCTCCTGTCCCGGGGCTGGGCGGAAACCGACGAGGCCGAGCCCTCCTATGTCTGGGTGACGATGCGTCGGCTCCGCCAGAAGGTAGAGGTCGACGCAAATCAGCCGAGACACCTCCTGACCGTCCGAGGGATCGGCTATCGCCTCGTCGCGACGTGGCCCGGCCCGACCTCACCGCCGGGATCGGCGGCGGCGCCCGTCGACGGGGCATGACGCAGCCCTCGGAACCGGAGCCCGCACGACACGTCGCACTGTCGTTCCAGACGCGGCTCAGCCTGACCCTCCTGGCGGCGGCGATCATCCCTCTCGCGATCTTCGGCGTCCTGCTGATCGCGAGCGGCGCGGTCGACCCGGAGCTCGGCGGGCGGTTGCTCCTGTTCATGTTCGCGATCGCCGTCGTCGTCGGCGTGCTCGGCGGATCGGTCGTCGGGTCGAACCTCGTCGCACCGTTCCGCGAGATCACGAGCGCCGTCGCGCGCGTGTCGTCCGGGGACATGAGCCAGCCGATCCCCGTCGTCGGCGACGATGTCCTCGCGAACCTGGCTGAAAGCCACAATCGACTGGCGAGCGACGCCGATCGCCGGAATCGGCAGCTCGGCATGATCCTCGCCGCCGTGGAATCGGCGGAACCGCGCGACGGTATCGATGCGATGGCCGCGAAAGCCGCTCGCGATGCGGAGCAGGCGTTCGGCTTCATCGCCGCAGTCGTTCAGTTCGTCGATCCGGACAGCGTCGAGCCCGAGGAACGCATCCCCGGGGTGTCGGTGCCGATCCGTGCCGAGCTCCGCGCAGGCGACGAGCGCCTCGGGCTCCTTCTTGCGAGCCTGCCCGCGACGCGGACGTGGGAGCGAGCCGACCAGACGCTGCTCGACCTGTACGCCAGCGAGATCGGTGTCGCGATCCGGAACGCCGAACTGTTCAACCAGGTCCAGGACCAGAACCGTCAGCTGCGCCAGCTGAGCGAGGTCAAGGATGACTTCCTGCGCGGCGTCAGCCACAACCTCCAGACGCCGTTGACGACGATCCGATCGAACGCCGATGCCCTTGCCGCGACGAACGACGACCCGAAGCTCGGGATCATCTCGGACCAGGCCGATCGACTCACCCGCATGGTCCAGCAGCTGCTGCTGGTCGGCCGCCTCGAATCCCAGCCGCCACGCCCCAAGGCCGATGTCCTCGCCATCGGTCCGCGGATCCAGCGTGCCTGGGACGCCCTCGCCGTCGTCGACCGGCCGCTCCACCTCCACGACACTGCGCCGGATTGGCTCGCCGTCGCGGACGCGGACCAACTCGACCAGGTCCTGTGGGCCCTCCTCGACAACGCGGTCAAATATGGAAGGGGCACGGTCGCGGTCGAGATCGGCGTCGACACCGCGGACCGAACGCTGTGGACGACCATCTCCGACGGCGGTGCCGGTCTGGCGGACAGCGATCGCGCCTGGTTGTTCGGCCGCTTCGCTCGTGGTGCCGCGGGCCAGACGAGCGGCAATGGCAGCGGCCTCGGTCTCTATGTCTCGCGTGCCCTGATGCGCGGGATGGGCGGCGACCTCGTCCTCGACGACGTCGTGCCGGGACGAGGCGCGACGTTCCGCCTGACCCTCCCGGGCGAGCAGGCGAGCGAGGCCTAGACCCCAGCGAGGCCGGACCGAAGTGCGGTGTCGCCGGGCACCGGAGGCTTCCCGGGGCGTGCCCGATGGCCGCGCGGATGCGCTACGGTTGGGCGAAGGAAGCCCGAGCGCTTCGACCGAGACGGGGGCCGGATCGTGTCCGGGCGTCCAGCAACGACACGGACCCCGACCGCCACCAAGGAGTCCGTGAACGATGGTCTGGGATGACGCGCCCGATGCCGGGCCGATCGGGCACGACGAACAGATCGAGCTCGTCGGCACGAACCTTCGCCTCAAGGGAACCGTCTCACTGGGAAGGTTCGGCCGGCTGACCGACCTGATCAACGCGTCGAGCGGCTACGTACGGGTCCGGGATGCCCAGCTGCTCCAGCGCAACGGCGAGAGCTCCGGACTTGATCTGGCCGAGCTGATGGTCGACCAGGACGAGATCTCCTTCATCGCCCAGGCGCATGCGGCGCGTCCGGAACCCGGTTCAGGCGTCGGGTTCATCGAACCGGTCTTCGCGGACACCGTCGAGGCCCGTCAGGCCCGCGAGTTCGTGATGTTCACGCCGGGCCACACGGTGACGGGGCGTGTCCACGTGTTCGGCCAGACGGACCTCGCCGGCTTCGTCGATGCAACGGATCCACGCTTCGTCCCGGTCACCGGGGTCACGACGCGCTCGCTCGCTGACCGCCGCATCGTGAGCCACTACGACTTCATCCTCATCAACCGGACGCAGCTCATCGCCGCCGCTGAGGCAGCGGGTCGGGACGAGACCGCCCACGTCGAGGACGTCCCGGGCCGCTGACGCCCGGGGGACGTCCTCGACGCCATATGGCGGGTTTCCGGACTGTCGAAGGTACCGGCAGGGCTAGCCCGTTTGACCCGTCGCCGCCATGCACCGCGCAACCCACGATGCCCGCACAGGACTTCTTCATCGTCTCGATTGTTCTGAGACGGGTCCATGCACGAGAGGGCATCGATGTCATCTAACGCAAAGTCGGTCGGCCGCTTCCGTAAGCCGGCGATCGTCCTCATGGCGGGCGCGCTCCTGTTGAGCATGTCCGGGGCGGTCGGCGCGGCTACGCCTACGAACGGTCTGATCAAGGCCTGCGTCAACAAGACGACCAAGGTCACCCGCGTCACGATCTATGCCAGCCCGACGTGGTGCAAGTCGAACGAAGCCTACAAGTGGTGGAACCAGACCGGCGTCGCCGGTCCGAAGGGCGCGACCGGAGCGACCGGCGCGACGGGAGCAGCGGGCGCGACCGGAGCCGCCGGCGCGGCAGGTGCCACCGGAGCTACCGGTCCTGCCGGTCCCATCGGTCCTGACGGAGCTACCGGTCCTGCCGGTCCTGCCGGTCCGATCGGTCCTGACGGTGCTGTCGGGCCTGCCGGTCCGATCGGTCCTGACGGAGCTACCGGTCCTGCGGGTCCTGCCGGTCCGATCGGTCCTGACGGTGCTGTCGGGCCTGCCGGTCCGATCGGTCCTGACGGAGCTACCGGTCCT
>JBJMMQ010000035.1:0-8465 GCA_045804705.1 Chloroflexota bacterium | reverse complement strand
CGGGCAACCGCGTTCCGTTCGTCCCGGTCGCCCACGATCCGCCGGTCGACCGGCTCGACGATGAGTTCCCGATCCGCCTGACGACGGGTCGCCGCCTCGACTCGTACAACACGGGCGTGCAGACGGCCGGCTACACCTCGCCTCTGCGCCGCGGCGAGAGCCTCGACACGAGCCCGGAGGACGCCGCCGCATACGGGCTTGCCGAGGGGGAGGTCGTCCGGGTCGTCTCCCGACGCGGCCAGGTCGAGGTGCCGGTGCGGATCGACCCGTCGCTGCGCCCCGGGCTCACGTTCATGACCATGCACTTCCAGGACGACGTCGCGGTCAACCTCCTGACCATCGATGCGACGGATCCGAAGTCCGGCACGGCCGAATTCAAGGCGACTGCGATCAGGATCGAGAAGCTCGGAGCCCCGGTCGAGGCCTAAGGTCGCTTAGAAGCCGGCGCCTAGAAGCCGATGTTCTGCGGCAGCGAGAACTCGACACCGAGGCCGATCACGCAAACGACCAGGGCGACGCCGAGCATCAGCCAGCGGAGCCACTTCGGCCTGAATCGGGCGGCCATCCCGGCGAAGAACAGCACCGAGGCGAACAGGACAGCGGTCAGCACGAAATTGTCCGAAGTCTGGTTCGCGGCCTGTGCCCTCGCCAGGTTCGCCTCCGCTTCAGCCAGGTTCTGGTCCGAGACCTCCTGCTGGGCCAGCTTGTACTCGGGCAGGTCGAATGGCGTCCCGACAGGCAGCCCGCTCGGCCCGAGCGCTCCCTGGAGCCACGCATCGAAAGCCGGCTTGAACTCGGTCCTGAAACGGTTCTCGTAGAAGGTCGTGAGCTTCGTGTCGCCGGCCGCCTTCGCGTTCGACCAGGCGATGAACGTCGCGACATCGACCTGGATCTGACGCGACGCGATCGAGCCATGCCGGACGCTCTCGGCGCGCAGCGCCGCCGATGAGGCATAGCTGTTCGCCTGGACCCCGCTCCAACGCGTCGCCTGGTAAGCACCCCAGGCCGAGAGGACGGTGGCGAGCGAGAGCAGGATGGCGGCGATGATCTCGACGCGCTCGTCCTGCCATGCCGTTCGAGCTGCCTCGGCGAAACCGCCGCGCTCGTCCGCCTCGTCGGTGGTCGCGGCCTGGATCTCGCCTGCCGGCTGGGTGTGTTCCGCCACCTAGAGCCCGTCGCCTCCGGCGGCACCCGGGTCGGCGTCGTCATCGGACGGGCTCGCCAGGACACGCAACACCATCTCGAACCCGATGTACAGCGCCGCAGCAAGGATGGCGATGTCGAGACCGACGGCGAGCCAGAGCACGACGAAGGCGATCGCGGCAACCCCGATCCGTTCGACGGTCGCGCGATTCGCAGTGAGCGTCTCGGCCATCGTCTGCCTGCTCGGGGCGGCGACGACCGCGGCACCGGCAGCGGACCCGACCGCCGAGCCGGCAGCGGATCCGGCGCGGCTCGCGGCACCGCCGGCGCTGGAGGTGACCCTGCGGGCCCAGGCTGGTCGCCCGGACAGGTAGGCCAGGATGGCCACGACGCCCAGTCCGATCAGGATCAACGTCGTGATACCCCGGAAGTCGGACACCACGGCATCGATCACGGTCCGAACCGCAAGCGCCATGTCGGCGTCCTCGATGCCGGACACCAGTGAGCCGACGATCCCGTTGACCGCCAGGCGAGCGAGCACGAACGCGATGATCGTGCCGACCGCCAGGAAGATGAGCATCCGTCGGCGACGGGTCGACAGCCACAGGGCCAGCGCGATGAGGGCAAGGCTCACGACGATGAGGATCACGACGATGATGTCGAACGCGCGGACGTACGACTGATACGCCAGCAGCCTGTCGGCGGGCATGAGCTGGATCGTCCCGAAGTTCGCCGGCAGAGTGATCCCGAGTGCCGTCGCCAGGCGGCCCGACAGGATCGCCGGCGGCTCCCCTGACGAGAGGTCCGGAAGCTGGATGTCGGCCGGGATGAGCCCCTCGGACTGGAGCTCGTCGAGCGCCGCGCCGACGATCGGCCAGACCTCGATGGCGACGTAGCCGTCCACGACCGAGATGGCGTTCGAATCGCCCCGAAGCAGGTTGACGATCCGCTCGTGGGCGAACGAGACCGTGTTCGTCAGGGCCTGCTGAAGCCTCGGGTTCGTCAGGGCCTGCTGCAGGCGGCGATCGATGGCTTCCTGGACCTGGATCGTCAGCGGGGCTGCCAGTGACTTCGCGATGTCGGGCAGACGGTTCTCGATCCGGGTCCGCACGTCGAGTGCGTCCACGACCTGGACGCTGATCCGTTCCGCGAGCGGGTCGATCACCGCCGGCTCATCGATGACCGTGCTCACGAGCGAGGTGAAGCGCTCGGTCTTGAAGGCGACCTGATGGGTCCAGATCGCGAGCGTCGTCAGCAGGATCGAGAGGCACGCCAGCACGAGCGCGACGCCCGCGAGGATGCGGCGGCTCCGACGCGGGGCGGCCTTCGTGGGGCCGGCATCGGTTGCCGTGATCACGTCGTCGGTCATGTCCAGCCCACCCTCTGCAGCCATCCGTGACGGAGATGGAAGCCTAGCAGGCGCCGCCCATGACCGAGCCCGCCGAACGCCGGCTCAGACGCCGCGCTCCACGACGATCCGACGCGACGCACCTGCGGCGGTCGCCGTCATCACGACGCTGGCTCCAGAGTCATGTCGCCGGCGTGGGCTGTCCCGTCGCGTTGAACGCTGCGACGACATCCTCCGGGGTCCCGTAGATGTTCGCGGCGCCGATCTTCTCGGTCAGCCCGTACGCATCGAGCAGACGACGAACCTCGGGATCGACGTCGCACAGCACCAGCGTCGTGCCCTCCGCCCTCAGCTCTTCGACGACGGCGCGGAGCGCGTCGGCGCCCGAGTAGTCCACGTCGCCCATCGCCGACGACGCCAGGCACAGCCAGCGCAGCGGAGGGTCGGCGTTGACGTTGACGTCGAGGATCTCGGACGTGAACCGCGTCGCGTTCGCGTAGTAGAGGCTTGCGCCGAATCGATAGAAGGCGAGACCCGGCTCGACCTGGGTGTTGCTGTCGAGCGGACGGAACGTGCGGAGGCCGTCCGCGCTCAGCCCGACGAGGCGGTCTGCCGGGCGGTAGCTGTGCTCCATGTGCAGCACGATCGACAGCACGATGGCCAGGATGATCCCCTGCTCCACGCCGACGACGACGACGGTCGCCGCGGTCAGGGCCGCCACCACGAACTCGCCCGGGCGGACCCGGTAGATGTCGCTCATCCCCTTGACGTCGACGAGTCGGACGCCGATCAGGAAGACGACCGCAGCCAGGACGGCGTTCGGCATGTACGACAGTGGGCCCGTGAGGAACAGCAGGACGGCGACGACGATCGCGCCGGCCGTCAGCTGCGAGATCTGGCTTCGCCCGCCGGCGCTGTCGACCATCTCCGTCTTGGTCGGGCTGCCGTTGACCGGGAACGTGCCGCTGACCCCGGCGGACAGGCTGGCCACGCCCAACCCGACGAGGTCGACGTTCTCCTCGAAGCTGTCACCGTACTTGATGGCATAGGCCCGCGAGGTCGCCGCGCTCTGGGCGAGGATCACGACGAACAGGGAGATGACCATCGGCATCAGCAGGAGGATGTTGTCCGTGGTGATGACGTCCTGCGGGAACCCGAGCTGCGGCAGGCCACCCTGGATCGGTCCGAGTGTCGTGACGCCGTCGGCGGCAAGGTCCAGGAAGTAGCTGAGGCCGATCGCGCCGACCACGGCGATGAGCGCGCCCGGGACCTTCTTGTTGACATAGCCGAGCCCGATGATCGTCGCGAGCACCGCGAGAGACACCGCGAGCGTCGCGTAGCTCGTGTCACCGGCCGCGATCGCCCGGAGGCTGTTCGCGAACTTCTCAAGCGTCGTGCCGCTGCCGTCGGACACGCCGAACATGCCCGCGACCTGGCCCATCGCCACCTGGATGCCGACGCCGGTCAGGAAACCGATGAGAACGCTGCGCGACAGGAAGTTCGCGATGAACCCGAGCTTGAGAACCCGGGCAAGGAGCAGGACCGCGCCGCACATCAGCGCCGCGAGTCCGGCGAGCGCCGTGTACTCGGGTGTCCCGGCCACGGCGCCCGTGGCGACGAGCCCGGTCGCAAGGATCGCGGCGGTCGCCGAGTCCGCGCCGACGACGAGGTGCCGCGACGAACCCAGGATCGCGAACATCAGGACCGGCAGGAGGAGCGTGTAGAGCCCGGTCACGACGGGCATCCCGGCGATCTTCGTGTAGCCCATGACCTCGGGGATCGCGAGGGCGGCGAGTGTCGCGCCGGCGATGACGTCGACCGGCACGCGGGCCGGGACGATCGGCAGGATCCCCTGGAAGATCGGAAGCTGCGACGGCTTCGGCGCCGTCGTCTTCTTCGCCACTGTCGTCGTCATCGTGACCCTCCTCGCGCCAGCCGCTCCACGGCCAGTCGGCGGGGCGGCGCTCACGTGGCGCACATCATAGGCGCGGCTCACCGCCGGGATGACGAGTGTTTCGTGGTCGAGCATGGACCGGTGCTAGGCTGTCCGTCCGCACGAAGTCGACCGAGTTCGGTGACGGTCAGGGGAGGATCAGCGATGGCAACCAAGACGGGATCGAACGGCAAGCGTCCGGCGAAATCGACGACGAGAGCGGCGGCGAAGGCAGCATCGAAGCCGACGGCCGGAGCAGCGACGCCCAAGGCTGAGGCCAAGGCGGCAAAGGCACCTGCGGCCAAGGGGACCAAGGCGGCCGCCAAGCCCGTGTCCCCGAAATCGGCCGCGAAGTCGCGCTCCTCATCGAAGGTCGCGCAGACCGCAGACCTCGCCTCGCGTGTCGCCGATGCCGAGGCGATCGACGGCGCGGAGCGCGTGGCAGCCGGACTGGACGTCGCAGCAGCAGCAGCGAACGCCGCGGCCGCCGGTCGCGCAGCGGTCGTCGAGGGTGCGAGCGACCTGACCCGCGGGACTGACGAGCTGGTCGTCGCGGGTCGCGTTGCCGCTCTCGGCCAGGTGGTCGCGGCTGCCGGGATCAACGACGTCGAGCAGGGCGCCCAGCTCCTGGCAACGTCCGAGGACATCGAGATGCTCGGTGCCATCGTCGGGGCGATCAGCGAGGACGACCTCGAGCGCGGTCTGCAGGTGGCCCGCGTCGCGGGCGAGCTGAGCGCCGTGGCGGTCGTCGTCCGCCGCGTCGGCATGCCCGTCCTGTCGGCCTTCCTGATGGATCGCGGCGATGCGCTGCTCGGCGTGTCGGTCGACGCGATCGTCCGTTCCGGCGGGACGCGCGCGATCGCGCGCGCGCTCGCCGAGACCGGCGACCGGGTCGAGATCCTCGGCTCCATGGAAGCCGCCGAGGGCGTGGCCCGCCTGATGGCCGCCGAAGGACTCGCGGAACAAAGCGAGGACCTTGCCGACGAGGGCGCAGCGCTCTCGTACGAGGGTTACGAGGAGATGGTCGTCGGCGAAACGGTCCGGCAGGCGGCCGTCGAGGTCGCTGCCGCGGGGCTTGGCGAGGTCGGCCAGGGCATGGAGGAGATCGGCTCGGCGGGCGCGCTCTCGGACGTCGCCGACCAGCTCCGCAACTAGGCGGCTTTCGCCTCGGGCGTCAGCGGTGGCGCGATGTCCGCGGCGTGGTACTCGGCGAGGAGTCGCTGCTCCTCGTCGCGGCCGGGGAAGAATCTGAAGACGATCGCGGCCCCGACGAGGACCGCGACGATCCCGGCGAGATAGGCCCAGTCGGCACCGGCGAGGAAGGATGACTTCGCGCCGGCCGTGATCGCGCTCGCGTACTGCGGGTACTGCGCCGCCATCGCCTCGGCGCTCGCGAACGACTTTTCGAGCTGTGCCTGGGTGCTCGCCGTGATCTCCGCGGCATCGGGCGACGCGGCGATGGACGCGGCGACGGCCGCCGCGTAACCGGCCGTCAGCAGTGCCCCGAAGATCGACTGCATGAACGCGCCACCGAGATCGCGCTGGAGGTCCGCGGTCCCCGACGCCATCCCGGCCCGGTGGACCGGAACGGACCCGGTCAGCGAGTGCGAGGCCGGCGTGCCCGCGAAACCGACGCCGATGCCGACGAACGAATAGCCGAGCGCGACCTGCCAGTACGGGCTGCCCTCGGACCACAACAGGTACATCGTCGCGAAGCCGAGCAGCACGAAGACATATCCGAGCAGCAGCGTGAACCGGGCACCGCGCGCCTCGACGAGCGCCGCCGATCGAGGGGCGACGATGACCATGAACAGCGCGGCGGGGATGATCGACGCGCCTGCGGCGAGGGTCGAATAGCCCTGGACGTTCTGGAGGTACTGCTGGCCGATGAACATCGCGCCCATCAGCGAACCGAACACGATGATCCCGGCGCACGCGGCGACCCAGAAGACGAGACGTGATGCGATCGCGAGGTCATACAGCGGGTTCGCGACGCGCTTCTGCCGGACGATGAACAGGACGCCGGCCACGGCGGCGATCCCGAACAGGGCCAAAGCGATCGCGGTTTCGTTGGGAACCGGGGCGAAATTGATCCCGAGGATCAGACCGCCGACCAGCACGGCCGACAGGATGCCGCCGAGGTTGTCGACCTTCTCGGTCGTCTCGTTGATGTGGGCCGGGACGAAACGGACGGCCATGATGAGTGCGACGACCGCGAGTGGCAGGGTGACGATGAACACGGAGCCCCAGTCGAAACGCTCGAGGAGGAAGCCCGAGACGAGCGGACCGAGCGCCGCGATCGCGCCTCCGAGCGCCGACCACAGCGCGATCGACCGCGTCCTCGCGGGCCCGGACCACAGTGCGGCGATGAGGGCAAGGGTCGTGGGATAGGCCATGCCGGCGGAGATGCCGCCGACCACCCGCGCGGCGATCAGGACCTCGATGCTCGGCGCCGTCGCCGCGACGATGCACGCCGGGATCGACAGCAGCACGCCGAGGATCAGCATGAGCTTGCGGCCGTAGCGGTCGCCCAGGGCCCCGAGCCACAGGACGGACGCCGCGAGCCCCAGCGAATAGCCGACCGCGACGAGGTCGAGGGCGGTCTGCGAGGCGTCGAACGCCTTGCCGATATCGGGCAGCGCGACGTTCGCGACCGACAGGTTCAGGTTCGCGACGGCGGCCACGAGGATCAGCGACGCAAGGACGAGACCGGCCTTGTCGGGGACGGCGCGCTCGGCGACAGGGGCGGCGGTGGTCACGGATCCCTCGGGTTGCGACGGTTCAGGGTTGCGACGGTTCGGGGCTGCGACGGTTCGACGTGACGATAGTCGCTGGCCCCGAGCCGCGTCTCGTCGCCCCGGGTCGCTAGACTCGGAGGTGATGGATCTGCACGTCATCGGTCCGCTTGCGTCCCCTGCCGAGCGCGCCGCCGTGGACGCCGTGCTCGGGCCACCCGAATCAGGCTGGGTCGGAGGGCCGCGCGATTCCGGGACGGATGGCCACGCTGCCCGTGGCGGGCACGCGACGAGGTCCCGTCGCTCCCAGCTGCTTCCCGCATTGCACGCAGTCCAGTCGCGGATCGGCTGGATCAGCACGCCAGCACTGAACTACATCTGCAAGAGGCTGGCCGTGGCGCCCGCGGAGGCCTACGGCGTCGCCACGTTCTATGCGCTCTTCGCCACGAGTCCGCGAGCCCCGATCGTCGCCCATGTCTGTGATGACATCGCGTGCCGGCTGGCTGGCGCGGAAGAGCTCTGCGGCGACCTCGCACGCGCCGTGGGTCCGGCCGGCGAGCCGGTCCGGGACGGCCGCGCGACGTGGCTCCGCAGCCCGTGCCTCGGGCTGTGTGATCGGGCCCCGGCGGTGCTGTTCACCTTCGCGGGCGAGTCGCCCGCCGCGTTCGCGCACGCTCCAGTCGATGCCGTCGGCGTCGCGGCGATGCTCGAGGCGGACCACGCGCCCGGGCGCTACACCTACCGAGACGCCGCTTCGGCGGACCACGTCCCGACACCCCTTCTCGGCCGCGTTGGTGTCATCGATCCCGGATCCCTCGACGACTATCGTGCGCATGGCGGCTACGCGGCCCTGACGAGGGCGCTTGAGATCGGCCCCGAGGCGGTCATCGGCGAGGTGACAGCCTCGAAGCTGATGGGTCGCGGTGGCGCCGCCTTCCCCACCGGCCGGAAGTGGGCAGCCGTGGCGGCGCAGCCCGCCCAGCCCCATTACCTCGTCTGCAATGCCGACGAATCCGAGCCCGGCACGTTCAAGGACCGTGTCCTTCTCGAAGGCGACCCCTTCGCGACGGTCGAGGCGATGACGATCTCCGCCTACGCGACGGGCGCGAGCCAGGGCTACCTGTACATCCGAGGCGAATACCCCGACGCCGAGGCGAGCATCGCCGGCGCCATCGCCGCCGCCCGGCAGGCTGGCCTTCTCGGCGCAGACATCGCGGGGTCGGGCTTCGACTTCGACATCGAGCTCCGTCGCGGCGCAGGCGCCTACATCTGCGGCGAGGAGACGGCGCTTTTCGAGTCGATCGAG
>JBJMMQ010000034.1:0-21639 GCA_045804705.1 Chloroflexota bacterium | reverse complement strand
GGCCGCGGCCAGCTCGGGGGGAAAGGCCGACCGCAGCGCGGTCGCGGCGGCCAACGAGTCCGGATCCCGCTGCTCGGCGGCCAGCGCCAGCGCGCTTCGCCCGAGATCGGTGGTCAGCGGATGGGTGGCCGCTCTCACGGCCGGCTCACAGACAGATGCGGTCGACGGGCAGCCGCGAGTCGGCGCCGATGTCAGGCGCCGAGGGCTGCGTCCCCGCCGTCACCACAGCGGCACCCAGAGCGGCGATCATCGCGCCGTTGTCCGTGCACAGGGCCGGACGCGGCACGATGAGCGGTACGCCAAGGGCCTCGGCCTCGCCCGCGAGCCTCGCCCGCAACGCGCCATTGGCGGCCACGCCGCCGCCCATCACGATCGACCGGGCGCCCGTCGCCTCGGCGGCACGGATGGTCTTCGTCGTGAGCACGTCGACGACCGAGTCCTGGAAGCCCCAGGCGAGCTCGGCGACGACCTCGTCGGGGAGCGGCGCGTCCGGTCCCGCCCCAACGGCGGCGTCGGCGTGCGCCTCGGCGACGATCCGGCGTGCCGCCGTCTTGAGGCCCGAGAAGCTGAGATCGTACGAGTCGCCGAGCCACGCACGCGGGAACACGCGGTCATGACGCGTCGCGGCCTCGGCTGCTCGGCCGATGGCCGGTCCGCCCGGATATCCGAGCCCGAGGAGGCGCCCGACCTTGTCGAACGCCTCGCCCGCAGCGTCGTCGAGCGTCGTGCCGAGCAGCCGGTATGTCAGGTGGTCGCGCATCTCGGCAAGGAACGTGTGGCCGCCGGACACGACGAGCGCGACGAGGGGAAAGACCGGATCCTGCCGTTCCCCGTCCGTGGAGTCGTGGAGCCACGCCGCGTAGACGTGACCCTCGAGGTGGTTGACCCCGACCAGCGGCTTGTCGTGGACCCACGCGAGAGCCTTGGCGAAGTTGATCCCGACGAGAAGCGAGCCCGCCAGACCGGGGCCGTAGGTGACGGCGACCGCATCGACGTCGTCCCAGGCCGCGCCGGCGTCAGCCCACGCGTCGTCGAGGACCGGCGAGATCCAGCGCAGATGGGCACGGGCGGCGACCTCGGGGACGATCCCCCCCGTGGGCGCGTGGAGCGCGACCTGCGACGCGACGACGTTGGCCACGATCCGACGGCCGTCCTCGATCAGCGCGATGCCCGTCTCGTCGCATGACGATTCGATGGCGAGGACGAGGCGGCCGCTCATCCGCCACCGTCCGTGTGGCCGTCCGGGACGCGATCGGGCCTGACCGGCGCCGGTGCCGCGTCGATCTCGGCGCGCAGGCGGGCGATCCGGGCACGCATCTCCGGATCGTCGAGCGGGTCGGTGGTCATGATCAGCGCGTCCTCGCCGTTGTCGCTGTAGTAGCGCGGCCGAAGGCCGACCGGCCGAAACCCGAACCGCTCGTAGAGCCGGCGCGCTGGCAGGTTCGACAGGCGGACCTCGAGGGTCGCCTCGTGGGCGCCCCGGTCGGTGGCGAGGTCGAGGAAGGCGAGCAGCAACCGGCCGCCGATGTGCTGGCGCCGCCACAGGGGATGGACGGCGAAGGTGATGATGTGGCCCTCGTCGACCATCAGCCACATCCCCCCGTAGGCGGCGACCTCGTCACCGACCCGGGCGACGAGATACTGCGCCAGGCGGTTCGTCTCGAGGTCGTGCTGGTACGCCTCCGGCGGCCAGGGCGCATCGAAGCTGGCCGCCTCGATGGCGTGGACCGCGGGAAGGTCCTCCATCTGCATCGGCTCGATGCGGACGATCACGGACGGTCGTGCGACCACGCGACCTCCCCGCTCTCGGTCCTGACCCCCCGAGGCAACGTCACGTACTCGGGGACGAGCGTCGCCAGGTCATCGACGGAACCGGCCCTCAGTCGATCTGCCCCGATCGCAAGAAGCGCGCCGGCGAGCCCGGCTCGGGCGGTCTCGCCACGGGCCGCTTCGTCGGATGGCGCGCGGTCGACGAGGTCGACGGCGACGATCGACTCGTCCGGATCGAGATCTGGTTCCGTGCCCGCCGGGACGAGAGTCGCCGGCATCCCCGGCCGGACGACGAGGCGGTCCGAAGGTCCGGCAGGCAGCAACAGCACGGAGCCGCGCGGCGTCCCGGCGAGCAGCGCCTCGGCCGTCGAGACCCCGATGATCGGGAGCCCGAGGCCGTGAGCGAGACCCTTCGCCGTCGCGATGCCGACACGGAGCCCGGTGAAGGCGCCGGGGCCGGTCCCCACCACGATCGCGGCGAGCCGTGCGCGCGCCGTCCCGGTCCGGGCAAGGAGGTCGTCGATGGCTGGCAGCAGCGTCTCACCGTGCCGATAACCGGCCGGCCAGTCGGTCGCGTCGATGATCGCGCCGTCACGCTCGCCGAGCGCGACGACCACGCGCGTCGTGGCGCTGTCGATCGCGAGGAGGAGGTCCGGGGTCACCCCATCGCCTCAAGGTACCGGCCCAGGCCCTCCCCCACCGCGCGGACGACGATCGACCGCGGCTCGTCACCCGACCCGTCGATGACCACATCGAGCCGCCGCGCTGGGAGTGCCGGGCCGAGCCGGTCGGGCCATTCGACCACGGTCACGCCAGCCGACTGGCGGTCATCGATGAGACCGCCGGCGAGCGCATCGCTGGCATCGTCGAGTCGGTACAGGTCGATGTGGAAGAGCGGCAGCCTGCCGGTGTACTCGGCCATGAGGATGAAACTCGGTGAGGTGATCGTCTCGGTCACGCCGAGGCCGACGCCGATCGCCTTGGCCAGATGCGTCTTGCCCGCCCCGAGGTCGCCCCACAGGCACAGCACGTCGCCGGCCTCCGCGACCTGGCCGAGGGCGACCCCGAGTGCCGTCGTGGCGTCCGGATCCTGGCTCGTGCGGCGACGTTCATCGCGTGTGGCGGCAGGCATCGGACCGGTCAGACGAACCGTTCGAGGTCCCCGAGGGGGACGGCCGCATCCGTGCCGTCCGGGAGCCGGACGATCCCGGCCTCGAGGTGGACTCCGCCCGGGAAGCGACGCGGGCCGACGGCCGCGATGAACTGGCCCTCTCGGCCCGACATCGCGCCCGCGCGGATGCGGACGAGGTCGACCGGCGGAGGCGGGATGACCAGGTTCGGGCGATCGAACACGAGCATCGGTGGGTCGGTGACGATCGCGACCTCGTGCCCGGCCATCGCGGCGAGGACGGCCTGGACCGCGCCCGCCAGCGGCCGGCGCGTCGCTCCGTCGAGGACGAGGACCGCGAACGGCGGGAGGCGGTGGAGCGCGGCGCGCTGGCGCGCCTCCGACGCGAGGAAGTCGCGGCGTTCCTTGCTGGCGAGCCCCGCGACCACGACGCCGCACACGCCCATCGCCCGCGCCCGCGTCAGTGTCTCGGCGTCGACCCGCGAGCCGACGACGAGGATCGTCCCCGCCGACCCGACGTCGAGCCCGCCCGAGCGAAGCTCGCCGTCCGCGCCGAGCTGGAGTCGCCCACGGGTCGGGCCGCCGAGCGCCACGATGCCGCGGATCCCGCGGCCCGCCGCCCGGATCGTGATGCCCGTCCCGGGCCGCACGTCACGAACGATCCCCGCGAATGGCGTCTCCAGCGGATCCGTGATGTCGCCACGAGCGATGCGCCACCGTCCGTGCCATTCGAAGACGTACTCACCCGTCGGCCCCTGGTCGGCACCCCGCCTGGGCTGGCCCGTCCAGCGTGCACCGGGGCGCGGCACGGCGGCGGCCGCAGGCAGGTCGACCTCGTCGAGGCGCGGGTCGCGGAGCCGCTCGGCGATGGGCGCTCCGACGACGACCGAATCCCCGGGCGCCACGAGCGCCCGGTCGCCCGGCGCAAGCGCGAAGAGCGCGTCGACGGGAGCGGCGATCAGCCGCCTTGCGGGAACGAGGCGAACGTCGGCCGTACTCACGCGTCGCGCCCGTTGAGGACCGTCGCCTGCCACGATTCGAGGACCTCGCCGCGCAGGTCCGCCCGTTCGGGCAACCGGAGCGGGACGTCGCGCAGGTCCACGACGAGGCCGCCGAGGCCGCCGGTCACGTCGATGGCGAAGTGGCGGCCGCGGGCGCCGAGGCGGACGGTGTCGCGGAAGGTGAACTCGGCGACGGCCGATGAGCCCGGTGGCAGGTCGACGAGGGCAAGGCCGCCCGGCGCGAGGTCGAGACGCGTCTCCGCATTCTCGCCATGGACCACGACCGACCCTGCGTTCCGGCCGGTGCGCATCCCGGCCGGGGTGACGATCGTCCCGAGCGGAGCCAGGAGGTCGTCGGCAAGGTCGGCGACCATCGCGCGCCGCTCGTCGGCGTCGGGGATCGACCCCAGCGGCGCGAGGATCCGTGCGTGATCGAGCGCGAACTGGCCGGCTCCTGGCCGGCGCAGCACATCGACCAGGGCCAGCGCGATCGTCGGGGGCGCTGCGACGGCCCACGCGCCGCCGGCGGCGACGGTCAAGTCGGCCGGCGGCCGATCATCCCAGTCCGGGGTCCAATCGGCCAGCCGCGACAGCGCCGCGCGGGCGGCGGCCAGGCGAAGGGTCGCACCGTCGCCGGTCGCATCGGCCCATGGCGCGATCCGCAGCTCGCGCAGGCGGTCCCGGAGTCGGTGGCGGTCGGCACCCCAGGTCGACCACTGCCCCACCCGGTCGACGACGGCGTCGTCGGGATCCGCCGGTGCGAGGCCCGCCGTCGGGACCACCGCCAGCTGGACCGTCGCGGAGATCCCGCCGACTCCGGGTGTGGCAGCGGCCCGAGTCCCGGCGTCGTAGCCGATCTCGACGACGTCCACGCGACGGTCGAGCACGTCGGCAAGAGCCATGGCTCCCCATCCGAGCGAGCGGTGTGCATCGTCGGGCGGCAGCGCGAGCTCGATCAGGAGCTCGGCCAACGGCCCTCCGGGCACGCCCCGGCGAGCCGGCGGACCGAGCACGACCTCCCCGGGCCGGCGGCCGACGTCCCCGAATGCAGGCAGGTGGTCACTCATCCCGCCGGCAAGGACGACGATCAGCTTCGGGCGTCGCTCGGCGACTCCGGCGACGAGCGCCGCAAGCTCGCCGAGGGCTCGTCGCTCGTCCGCGGCAGGCGGATCGCCGGCGCCGACGAGCACCGCATCGACGCTCGCATCGAGGAGCATCCGCGACATCGAGAGCGGGTCCATCTGCTCCGTGCTCGCGCCGGCCGTCCGCCAGCCGCTTCGCGCGGCCGTTGCCACGAGCGGGGCCAGCGCACGCTCCGAGGCGGCGATGACGGCAAGCTTGCGTGGCGGGTGACTCGAGACCTCGAGCCGCGGCAGGTCGACGGCCGCGCCGTGGCGAAGGTCGAGCGCGGCGGCAAGACCTGGATCGGCGTCCACGGCGCGGTCGCCGAGGACCGTGATGATCGCCCCGACGTCCGCACCGGCCGGCATCGCGATCGATCCGATGAGGCGCCACCGGCCGGCGACCCGCCCGATCATGGCAGCGGCGATCGTGGCGGAGCCCGTGTCGAGGGCGATGAATGCACGCGGCTCGGTGGTCACCTGTGCATGCTACCCGGCGCGGCTCCCGGCCGGTTCGGACGCGAGTCCGTCAGGGGGCGTCAGGTGTCGCCGACGGCGTCAGGCGTCCCAGACGACCTCGTCATCGGACTCCTCGAGGCGCGCGATGAGCAGCTCGATCCCCGTGTCGTCAGCCAGGATCTCGCTGGCCGACGCAAGGTCGCCGCCGAAGATGCCGCGCAGCACGGGATCGAAGAAGAGCATGGCGTTCGCACCGAGCGCGCGGTACGGCCGGCTCGCTTCGAGGAAATGGACGGCCGGGCCCGCCAGGCCGCGGAGCTGGATCTCCCGTGCGACCTCGTCGACGAGCTCATCGCGCTGCTCCTCGGTCGCCTCGAACGGGTTCACGACGCCCCGCCGATCGTCTCGACCGACGGGTGGAGGGCGCGACTGAACGCCTCGTAGGCAGCCGCTCCGCGAAGCGCGAAGACGACGTGCGCGATGCCCGGGCTGTCGTTCAACTCCTCGCGCACGGCGTCCACGGTGATCCGGGCGGCCTCATCGATCGGGAAACCGCCCACGCCCGTGCCGAGTGCCGGGAACGCGACGCTCGTCGCCCCGACCTCGCGGGCACGGGCCATCGCGCTCCTGACAGCCGCGTCGATCACGGGGCCACTCGTCCGGCGGTCGCGGTCGAGCGAGACCGCATGGATGACGACCTTCGCGGCGAGCTTGCCGGCAGGGGTGACGATCGCGCCGCCGAGCGGCACCGGCGCCTGTCGGACGGCTGCGAACTCGATCGCGTCACCGCCGGCGCGCTTGAGCGCACCCCCGACGCCCGTCGACATCCACAGCGACAGGTTGGCGGCGTTCACGATCGCGTCCACCTCCAGGTCGCAGATGTCGCCGTTCCACAGTTCGATGCGCGCCAAGATCTATCCTTTCCGCTCGGTGAGCGTCCTCAGACCGACCGGCCCCGAGGCGGCATGGTACACCCGAGGCAGCCGACGAGACATGTCGGTCACCACCTCCCAGGAGTTGGTGGTGCGCAGCCGCGCCACCTCTGCGACGTCGATGCGCTCCCGGCCTGACCTGCCGATGAGCACGAATTCGTCGCCGAGATCGACCGGCGATCCGGGTACGTCCGTGACGTCTGCCATGACGGCGTCCATGGCCACGTTCCCGACGAGCGGCACGCGACAGCCTCGGACGAGGGCGCTGGCACGGTTCGAGAGCGTCCTCGACCAGCCGTCGCCGTAGCCCAGCGGGAGGGTCGCGATGCGACTCGGGCGCGTCGTCCGGAAGGTCGGTCCGTAGCTGATGCCACTCCCGCTGGGGAGGTCCGCGACCCGGACTGCGCGGGCGACGAGCGACAGGACCGGACGCAACCGCGACGCGATGGGAACGACCCCCGGGAAGCCGTCGAGCTCGTCGGGCACGAGACCGTAGATCGCCAGGCCGGGCCGGACCCCGTCATAGGCGACGACGTCCTCGGCCATCAACGCGGCACTCGCGGCGACGTGGCGTGCGGGCAGGTCGATGCCCGCGGCAGCGATCGCCGAGACGGCGGCATCGAAGCGCTCGATCTGCGCAACCGTCCCGGCTTCGTCCTCGACCGCCTGGAAATGGGTCCACAGCCCGGCCAGCATCAGACCTGGCGCGTCGGCGACGAGCCTTGCCGCAGCGACGAGATCAGCGCCCGACAGGCCCCCACGGCCCAGCCCGGTCTCGACCTCGAGGTGGATGCCCAGCGACTGCCCGGCCGGGAGCACCGCCGCGGCACGCGCGGTCTCGGCGAGGGCAAGCAGATCGCCGCCGGCGACCGAGATCCCGAGCCGTGCGGCCTCGCCGACCCAGGCCGCGGGGACCGGATAGAGCACGATGATCGGGCCGCGGACGCCCGCCCCACGCAGCTCGAGTGCTTCATCGACCGCCGCGACGCACAAGCCGTCCGCTCCGGAGCCTTCGAGAGCGAGCGCGACCGGGACCGCACCGTGGCCGTACGCATCGGCCTTGACCACCGGCCGGACCGGGATCCCGGGACCCGCCAGCTCCCGCATGACCGCGAGGTTGTCCGCGAGCGCGTCGAGGTCGATCTCGAGCCAGGCGGTCCGCGGCAGTGCTGGCAGACCGGCATCGGACAGGCGCCGCTCGATCGGACGGCGCGACGTCACCTCGCTCATCGGTGGCGGGCGAGCGTCAGGCCAGATCGGATGGAACGACCGCCCCGAACCCGAGTCGCTTGTTCGCGGTCCGCCGCTCGGCCATCGCAGCCAGACGCTTCCGGGCCATCGCCAGACCGTCGGGCAGGTCCGAGGCGAGGAGGCCGGCATCACCGAACCGTTCGCGGACCCCGTCCCCCGACAAGCCGTGGAGGTAGACCCCGAGCCTCGCAGCGGCGAACGGGTCGAGGCCCTGGGCGAGCAGCGACCCGATCGCACCGGCGAGCACGTCGCCCGTCCCGCCGCTGGCAAGTGCCGGGTTCTCGAACGGGGCGATGGCCGCAGCCCCGTCGGGGGCGGCGATGATCGTCCGGGCACCCTTCAAGACGACGACCGAACGCCAGGTTGCCGACGCGTCGACCGCGGCAGCGAGGCGTGCTTCGTCGTCATCGGCAAGTGCTTCGTCATCGATCCCGTTGCCGCTCCCGGCCCGGAGGCGCGCGAACTCGCCGGCGTGCGGCGTCAGGATCGCGGGACGGCGGTCGCCCTCCCACCAGCCGTCGATGGTGGCCATCGACCGCAGCGCCTCGGCATCGAGGACCAGCGGAGTCGCGTCGGCCTCGGCCGGCACGAGCAGCGAGCGGACGAGGTCGGTCGTGGCGAGGCCCGGGCGCAGACCGGGTCCGACGACGATCGCGTCGTGCTCGTGGTCGAGGATCCGTGCGAGGGCTGGCTCCGGATCGATCTCCTCGACATCGTCCTCCGGCAGCGCCATCGTCGTGGCCTCGATGACCTTCGCGGCGAACAGCGGCTGGAGCGATTCGGGAACCGCGAGCGTCACGAGGCCGACCCCGGTCCGGCCCGCGGCGCGGCAGACGAGAAGAGCCGCCCCGGCGTAGTCGAGGGAGCCCGCGATGACGAGGAGCTTCCCGAACGAGCCCTTATGCCCACGAGCGCCGCGCTCCGGGATGAGCGTCGCCACGAGGTCGTCGTCGAGCTTCGTCGCGCCGGACGGGAACGGGACGGAGGCCGGCGTCGCCGGTCCGCTTGCCGGCATATCACGCCGCCCGAAACCGACCGGCCCGCGCTCAGGCACGCTGCGGCTCCTCGTCGGCCGGGACGGGCGCATCCGAGGCAAGTCCTTCAGCGCCACCGGCCACCGCGGCCGAGCGAAGCCGCTCGATCCGGGCGAGGATCCGCCGCTCACGCTCGTCGAGCCGCTCCTCGATGTCGAGCGGGAAGACGTAGCGGCCGCCGGCGGTCCGGACGCCGAACGCGACCGCCACCGCGTAGTCCGATTCGTGGGTGATCGACACGGCCACTCGCTCCATGCCGAGCTGCTCGGCACGGTCCGCGGCGCGGCCGTGGAGACGGACCGACGGCTGGCCGGTCGGCAACCGCTCGATCTCGATGTCGCGCCAACCGATGCCGCGAACGCCGAGTCCGAGGACCTTCGAGACGGCCTCCTTGGCGGCCCATCGGCCAGCCATCGTCTCGGGCCGCCCACGGACATATCGCCGTTCCGGTTCGGTCAGGACACGGCGCGTGAAGCGATCACCGAACCGTTCGAGCGACGCGCGGATCCGATCGACCTTGATGATGTCGATGCCGAGTTCCGTCGTCCCAGGCGGGACCGAGCCGTCGGTCATGGCCGTGCTATTCGACCGTGACCGACTTGGCGAGGTTGCGCGGCTGGTCGACGTCCGTGCCCCGGGCGACCGCGATGTGATACGCGAAGAGCTGGAGCGGGATGATCGCAAGGACCGGGCTGAGCGTCTCGTGCGTGTCCGGGACGCGGCAGATGTCGTCGGCGTAGTGCTCGATCGCCTCGTCACCCTCGGTCGCGACCGCGATCACCCGGGCGTCCCGGGCGCGACCCTCCATGACGTTGCTGATGAGCTTGTCGTAGACCGACGACCGGGTCGCCACAGCGACCAGCGGGCACTCGGCGTCGAGCAGCGAGATGGGACCGTGCTTGAGCTCGCCCGCCGCGTATCCCTCGGCGTGGACGTAGCTGACCTCCTTGAGCTTGAGCGCGCCCTCGAGCGCGGCGGGATAGGTCGCCCCGCGCCCGACGAACATGAAGCCGCGCGAGTTGACGTAGCGCCGGGCGAGGTCGGGCGTCGTGATCGCCGCAGCCGCGAGCGCCCGGGCGGCGGCCGCCGGCAGTGCCCGAAGGGAGTGACCGAGCTCGAGCTCGTCCGCCTCGGACAGCGCCCCACGGACCTTGGCGATCGCTGCGGCGAGGATCACCAGGGTCGTGACCTGGGTGACGAACGTCTTCGAGGCGGCGACGGCGATCTCTGGCCCCGCCTGGAGGAAGAGGACGGCGTCGGCTTCGCGGGTGATGGCCGATCCCACGGTGTTGGTGACCGCGATGACGGGACAGCCGCGCTGCCGTGCGAGCCTGGTCGGGGCGATCGTGTCTGCCGTCTCCCCGGACTGCGTCACGGCGATGACCAGGGTCCGTTCGTCGAGCGGCGGCGGGCCGTAGCGGAACTCGGAGCCGACGTTCGCTCGGACAGGCAGCCCCGTCCACCCCTGGAGCGCCGAAGCCCCGATGAGGGACGCGTAGAAAGCGCTCCCGCAGGCGATCAGCTCGATCCGGTCGACCTCCCGGAGGCGGTCTGCCAGGCCGTCGATCTCGTCGACGACCACGTGGTCGCGCCTGTCGACCCTGCCGGCGATGCACTGCGTGAGCGATTCGGGCTGCTCGTGGATCTCCTTGAGCATGAAGTGCTCGTAGCCGCCCTTCTCGGCGGCCTCGGGCGACCAATCGATGATGGTGACAGGGCGTTCACGTGCCTGCCCGTGGACGTCGGTCACGGTCACGCCCCACGGGCGGAGGTCGGCCACGTCGCCGTCCTCGAGGAACACGATCCGGTCCGTGTGCGCCAGGATCGCCGCCACGTCCGAGGCGAGGAAGCTCTCGTCGTCGCCGAGTCCGACGAGGAGCGGCACGTCCTTGCGTGCCCCGATGAGGCGGTCGCCCTCGCCGATGTGCATGACCACGAGGGCGTAGGCGCCCTCGAGCTGGCGGAGGGCATGCCGGACCGCCTCGGCGATGTCGCCGTCGTACGCCTCCTCGATCAGATGTGCGATCGCCTCGGTATCGGTCTCGGATGTGAGCGTGTGGCCGCGTGCCTCGAGACCGTCGCGCAGCTCGCGGAAGTTCTCGATGATCCCGTTGTGGATGACGGTGATCTCCCCCGTGCAGTCGCGGTGCGGGTGCGCGTTCAGGTCGTTGGGACGTCCGTGCGTCGCCCAGCGGGTATGGGCGAGCCCGATGGCGGCGTGCGGGGTCCGGTCGGCGATCGCGGTCTGGAGGTTGACGAGCTTGCCGGCTCGCTTCTCGACGAAGAGGTCCCCGGCGTCGTCGACGAGTGCGATCCCGGCCGAGTCGTAGCCGCGGTACTCCAGCCTCTTGAGCCCCTCGATGAGGATCGGGCCTGCCTCCCGAGGGCCTGTGTAGCCGACGATGCCGCACATACGGTCGATCTCCGTTCAGTCTTCGGACGGACGTCGCCGTGGGCACCGGCCATTCCGAGGCGGCGTGGATGCTCCTGCCAGCCATCCGCCCGAGGATCTCACGGAGGCTAGTCTAGTCGCTCCCCGACGAGTGCCGCGAGCGTGTCGGCGAGCTCGGTGACCAGGGCCTCGTCCTCTCCTTCGACCATGACCCGCAGCGCGGGCTCCGTGCCGGACGGCCGCACGAGCACGCGACCCGAGTCTCCCAACCGCCGGGACGCGTCTGCGATCGCGCGCTGCAGGACGCGATCGCCTTCCCACTGGTCCTTGTGGCGGGCCTTCACGGCGCGCTGTTGCTGGGGCAGCAGCGGGATCGTCGCGGCGAGCTCCGCCAGCGGCCGGCCACGACCGACCATCACCCGAAGGACCTCGAGCGCGGTCACGATGCCATCGCCCGATGTCGTGTGCTCGAGGAGGATCACGTGGCCGCTCTTCTCGCCGCCGAGGACCGCTCCCGAGACCTGCATCCCTTCCAATATGTACTTGTCGCCCACGGGAGTCCGCACGACCTGTCCGCCGGCTTCCTCGACGACCGCTTGAAGGCCGCCATTCGACAGGACCGAGACGACGAGCCCGCCGCCCGGCAATGCATCCCGCGACAGCCGGTCGAGGGCGAGGATCCCGAGCACCTGGTCGCCATCGACGACCAAGCCGGATGCATCGACCGCGATCAGCCGGTCGGCGTCGCCATCGAGCGCGAACCCGGCGTCAGCCCCCGCGGCGACGACGGCCTCTGCGAGCGATGCCGGTGCCGTGGCGCCGCATCGCACGTTGATGTTGATGCCATCCGGCTCGGCGTGGATGACGTCAAGCCGTGCGCCCGTCGCTTGGAGGATCTCGGGCCCGACGACCGATCCCGAGCCGTTTGCGGCGTCGAGGACGAGGTGGAGTCCGGACGCGTCGATCGACTCGGCGAGTCCCCGGCGATGATCGAGGTAATCGTCGAGACGGCCCGCCGCGTCGACCATCCGGCCGAGGCCGTCGTTGGCCACCCCGGGTAGCTCCTCGGTCCGCCAGATGAGTGCCTCGAGCTCGTCCTCGACTCCGTCGTCGAGCTTGAGGCCGAACGCATCGAGGACCTTGAGGCCGTTGTCCGCCGCGGGGTTGTGCGAGGCGGAAACCATGATCCCCGCTGCGAACGGCCCCTCGCCCGCGATGAAGGCGAGAGCCGGTGTCGGGACGGTCCCGACGACGTGCGCATCCACTCCCAGGCTCGTCGCGCCTGCGACGATGGCCGAGACGAACATGTCGCCCGACCGCCGTGTGTCCTGACCGACGACGATCGATCCGCCTGGACCCGCCAGGCGATGCGCCACGGCACGGCCGAGCGCGTAGGCGAGGGTCGGTTTCAGGTCGACGTTCGCGACGCCGCGGATGCCGTCGGTCCCGAAGAGGCGTGACATCGGAGGTCAGCCCCCGGCCGAGGGCGATGGCGCGCCCGCCGCCGCGGGAGTGACGGTGACCTTGACCGTCGCCGGGTTGGCAGCCACCAACGCTGTGCCCGTGGGCAGGTTGGCGCTCACCGGGACGTCATGGACGCCCGGCTTCAGCCCGGCGACGTCGAGGGTCGCCACGAGGGTCGATGCCGACAACCGGTCAAGGTCGGCGACGGATCCGCCGATCGTGATAAGGACCCGGTCGACTGACAGCGCGTAGGCGAGCTCCGTGCTCTCGCCGAGGAGTTGGAGTCCGGCGCTGAATGTCCGCGTCCCCGTGACCGGACGGATCTGGATGGTCACCGTCACCGGTGCGTCCTTGACAGCGACGACGCCCGTCGGGAGCGCAAGTCCGACCTGGACGGTCTCGTCCGCCGACACGCCTGTCATCGAGATCGGATCCGTGTCGACCTGGCTCAGCTCGGCGAGCTGGTCCGCGTCGCCGGCGACGAGCACGACGAGTGGGGCAACGCTGACCGATTCGATCTCGAATCCGGCGGCCGGTCTGCCGGTGATGATCGGGTTGACCGGCAGGGTCCGGCTCTGGCGATCGGAGAAGACCGGGATGACGACCCGCGCGGTCGCGGGCGTGACGTCGACGGGGCTGACCGCGTTGCCGAGCTTGTCGACGGCGACCAGTTGCGCTTCCTCGTCGACGTCGATACCGGTCGACTGGATGGTCACGTCGGCGCGGACGGAGTCGACTTTCGACACGATCGATTGGGCTCCGGTGATCGTGACGGTCGCGGGGTCGACGCTCGTCGGGCCGAGGGTCAGCCCGTCGGGGACGGGACCGTGGACGACCTCGACGCGGACGTCGAGCGACGTCAGCTTGTCGAGCTCGACGGTCGCGAACGCCGGGTCATAGCCGAGCACGCGGATCCGGGAATCCGCCGTCGTGACGTCGATCCGGACACTGACCACGCCGACCTTCCCCTCCTGGCCAGACAGGTCGATGGTGGCGAGGAACGAGCTCGTCGCGACCTGGACGCCGGTCGGCGCGAAATAGCGCACCTCGGTCACGGGCTTCGGCGTCGACGGCAGGACGACCGTGTCCTTCGGCTCGTTGACGTACCGGACGGGGACGACGCCCTGGAAGGTCTGGGTGTTCTGGGACAGGGCGAGGCCGCCATACATGAGCGTGGCAAGGCCGATCGCCGCGAGTTTCAGAGGCCAGTTATGGACGATGATGCCGACGATCCGCCTCACCGCGGCGCCCGTGCGGCCACCGAAGAGTGGACCTCGTCGCCGTCGGAGGCGGTCGCACCCGGTGACGCGGGTGCTTTGGAAGTCGTGGCGGTGGTCTGCGCAGGTGTCGCCTGCGGCGTGGCTGCGACCGGTGGTGTCGCGACGGCCGTCGCCTGTGAATCGTTCGCACCGGGCGGCCGTCCGACGAACCGGCCGAGCTCACGCAGCCGTGGCGATCGCCCGTCGCGTCCGGGAAGTTGTGTCGCCGAGCGCCAGCCGAAAGCGCCGCGTCGCCCGCCTGCCGGATCGAGCAGGCCCTGGATCGCCCGCGCCAGCCCGGCCTCGGTAAGGTTCCGGACGATCCGCGCGCGCTCGACGAGGCTGATCTGGCCGTTCTCCTCGGAGACGACCACGACGACGGCATCGGTCTGCTCGGTGATCCCGAGCGCGGCCCGGTGGCGGGTGCCGAAGCGCTCGGTGTGGATCGACGTCTCGGCAAGCGGCAGCAGGGCGCCGGCGGCCACGATGCGCTCGTCGCGGATGATCACCGCGCCGTCGTGGAGTGGCGACTTGGGGGTGAAGATCGTTCGGAGAAGGTCGGACGAGACGTCCCCGTGGACCATCACCCCGGTCTCGGCCACCTCTTCGAGGCCGGTCTCGCGTTCGAGGACGATGAGCGCTCCCTGGCCGTTGCTCGACAGTCCGGCCGCCGCGCGCGCGACCTCGGCTGCCACATGCTCCACCGCGCGTGATTCGGCCGGCGACAGGAGCCAGCCGAACGAGCCGACCCGCCCGATGCGCTCCAGGGCGCGGCGGAGCTCGGGCTGGAAGATCACGACGAGCGCGAACAGGCCGACGACGGCCCCGCCCTGGAGGATCTGGGTCAGGAGTCGCAGGTCGAAGGCCACCGCCAGGGCGTACACGACGACGAGGACGCTCACACCGATCACCAGGCGGACCGCGCGCGTCCCCCGGATGAGGCTGAACAACCAGTAGATGAGCAGCGCGGTGATCCCGATGTCGACGATCGTCGTCAGCTGGCGCTGCTCGAGGATCGAGCCGAGAAGGGACATCGCATTCGAGTGTAGCATCGCGCCCGGCGGCGGCCGGGCACGCAGTCCGGCACACCGCGGGGCGGCCGATCGCCGCGTTGCCGGCTCCGCCGGTTCACTCACGTAGCTTCAGCTACGCTCGCTCCCTTGCTCGCCGGCGCCTTGCGCTCGGCTCGCCTCGCGGCGCGCTTCGCGAGACGATGACACGCCCGTCAGGCGCAGACGGCGGCTAGTCTCGGGTCGTCGGGGAATCGTGCGGCCGCGAGGTAGCAGAGGCGGCCGCGGGTCGCCGCGTCGCCGGTCAGCTGCGAGAGGCGGCCGAGCAGCACGAGCTTGTCCGCGGCCGGGCCACGCCAGCCGCGGTCGAGGTACAGCTCGGCGAGCAGCAGGTGGATGTCGGGGTCCGACGGCATGATCGCGAGACCCTGGTAACAGGCGTCCATCGCTGCATGGAACTGGCCGACCGCGCGATGCCCGGTAGCGGCGATCAGCGCTCGGCGTCTGGCCTCCTCGAGGTCGCCGGCCTCGAGCGACTCCTCGACGGCGAGGGTCAGCAGCGCCGGGTCGGGGGCGGCTGGAGGACTTGGCGAGGTCGCCGTCTCGTCGGGGTCGTCGGTCGCAGACGTCGCGCCAGGCGCGGTCCCGGCGGGGACGACGCCGGGCACCGACTCGAGGACGCCGAGTGCCCGCTCGAGCGACGCTGCGGCGGCCGCGTCACCGGGTGCGGCGATCCGAAGCTTCGAGACGAGGGCCTCGACCTGGCCGCGTCGTCCACGGGATTCGGCGAGCTCGAGCGCGCGCCGGGCGACGTCGCAGGCATCGGCGATCCTCCCGTCGCGTTCAAGTGTCGCGGCGAGCCGATCGAGAGTCTCGGCCGCCTCGGCGCGCCGACCCAGGGCGGCGAGGACGTCCGCCCGGCCCTGCATCGCTCCTTCGTCGTCGGGAGAGCGCGCGAGTGCCGCGGCATAGGCGGCGAGCGAGTCGTCGGCGCGACCCAGCCTGGCGAGCACGCCGCCCAATCCCACGTATGGCAGCGCCCGATCGGGCGCGATGCGCGAGGCATCCCGGTACGCGGCGGCCGCGGCATCGAGACGGCCGCGGAGCGCGGCGACATGCCCGGCTCGAAGGGCTTCCTTGTACTGCTCGTACAGGACCTCGCTCACCCTCGATCCTCCGACCCCAGCAGTTCGACCAGGAGGCCCTTCTGCACGTGCAGCCTGTTCTCCGATTGGTCCCAGATGAGACTACGCGGTCCGTCCATCACCGATGCGGTGATCTCCTCGCCGCGGTGCGCAGGCAGACAGTGCATCGCGAGCGCACCGGGACCCGCGGCGTCGAGCAGGGCGTCGTCGACGCGGAAGCCGGCGAACGCGTCTCGGCGCTCCTCGGCCTCGGCCTCCTGGCCCATCGACGTCCAGGCGTCGGTGTAGACGACGTCGGCACCGCCAACGATCTCGAGCGGGTCGTGTCCGAACACGAGACGGGCGCCCGTCTCTGCCGCACGCTCCCGAGCACGGGCGACGATCCGCTCGTTCGGGGCGTATCCGTCCGGGTGTGCCAGTCGCACCTCCATCCCGAATGCGGCACCGAGCAGCGCAAGGGAGTGGTAGACGTTGTTGCCATCGCCGACGAATGCGACGACGAGACCTTCGAGGCGCCCGAATCGCTCGCGCATCGTGAAGACGTCGGCAAGGGCCTGGCACGGATGCTCGCGAAGCGTGAGTCCGTTGATGACCGGGATGTCCGCCTGGGCAGCCAGCTCGACCGCGACCTCGTGGGGACCGGTCCGCACGACGATGCCGTCGACGAACCGCTCGAGGTTGTGGGCCACGTCGCGAACGCTCTCGCGCGCGCCGAGCACGACGTCATGGGTGAGGTAGATCGCGTGCCCACCGAGCTGGACCATCCCGGCCTCGAACGTCACCCGCGTCCGCAGACTCGGCTTCTGGAACAGCATCGCCAGCGTCCGCCCAACCAGGGGCGGCACCGCGTGACGCCGAGACTTCCGAAACTCAGCCTTCAACGCCTCGGCAGTCGCAAACACCCGCCCGACCTCATCAGCCGACAGATCCGCGACCGACAACAGATCCCGACCCGCAAGCGACCCCGCGGCGGCGGTCATGGCCGGTTCGTCATCAAAGTGGTCTTGCTTTGCGCGCGGCTGGGGCGCCCAGGCGAAGGCGCCGGCGAGCACGAGAGCGAGCGCAGCCCAAGCTGCGTGAGCGAGCGCGCGGAGTCCGGCAACGCACGCATGGGCGTTCCAGCCGCGCGCCGTCGACTAACGCTTCGTGTACTGAGGTGCCTTCCGCGCCCTCTTGAGCCCGTACGTCTTGCGCTCCTTCATTCGCGGATCGCGAGTCAGCAGCCCAGCCTGACGGAGTGGCAATCGATTGGCTTCCGGATCGAGCTCGAGCAACGCCCTCGCGATCCCGTGACGGATCGCACCGGCTTGTCCGGTGACCCCTCCCCCTTCGACCTTGATCATGACGTTGAAGCGGCCCTCGGTCCCGGTCACCCGGAACGGCATCCGCACCTCCGACTCGTTGACCGCGTTGCCGAAGTGCTCCTCGAGCGTTCGGCCGTTGATCACGATCTCACCCTCGCCCGGCAGCAGCCGGACGCGGGCGATGGCCGTCTTGCGACGACCTGTGCCGGAGTAGAAAGCGGGGATCGACATCGTCTCTTTAGCTCCTGGTCAGTCGAGCGGTTCAGGCTGCTGGGCCTGATGCGGATGATCCGACCCGGGATAGACCTTCAGCTTGCGCAGCTGCTGGGTCCCGAGACGAGTGTGCGGAAGCATCCCCTTGACGGCCCGGCGGATGACCTCCTCGGGTCGGCGCGCGAGCAGGTGGCCGAGGGTCTCCTGCTTGAAGCCCTGGGGATAGCCGCTGTGGCGGCTGTACAGCTTGCTCTCGAGCTTGTCACTGGTGACCGCGATGCGCGCCGCGTTGAGGACGATGACGTGATCACCCGTGTCGAGATTCGGCTGGTAGGTCGGCTTGTTCTTGCCCTCGAGGACGTGCGCGATGCGCGAGGCGAGGCGGCCGAGCGTCTCGTCCGTCGCATCGACGACGTACCAACGCCGCACGATCTCACCCTCTCGGACCGAATAGGTCTTCGCGTTCATCGTTCCTCGTTCTCTCCGTTCGATCGCTGCGACCCCCGCCCGATGGCGACGTGCCGCAGGTTCAATCCCTTTGCCGGGGCTGACGTCCCGTCGAGGGCCGGTCCCGTCCCGGCGAGTGCCGCACGGACCGCTTGTTCATCCATCCTGCCGTGACCGACCTCGAGGAGGCAGGCCACCATCCGGCGGACCATCCCGCGAAGGAAGGCGTCGGCGCGGACGTCGATCGTCACGAGCCGGCCCTCCCGACTGACCCGGACCGCCATGACGGTCCGGACCGACGTTCGGCCCGCCACCCCGAAGGTGCTGAAGTCGTGCCGGCCGATGAAGACCGACCCGGCCCGCGCCATCGCGGCGGTATCGAGTGGGGTCCGCACCCCGAGCGCCGTTCGCTCGCGAAGCGGGCTGCGCGGCCCGTTCCAGACGGTGTAGCGGTACTCCCGGTACCGCGCCGCATAGCGGGGATTGAACGCGTCCGGTGCACGTCGCAGGTCTCGCACCGTGACGTCCGGCGGGAGAAGCGCATCGAGCGCCCGTCCCAGGTCCGCCTCGGGGAGCCGCCCGGCGTAGGTGAATGCGATCACCTGCCCGCTGGCGTGGACGCCGGCATCCGTCCGGCCTGCCCCGTCGACCCGCTGCTCCACCCCGTTCCCGAGGCGGGCCAGCGCGGCTTCGAGGACCCCCTGGACCGTCCGTTTCCCAGGATTGACCTGGAACCCGGCAAAGTCCGTTCCGTCATATTCGACCGTGGCGCGAAAGCGCCGCGGGACGCCCTCTCGGGCGCCTGTGTCAGACGAGCTCGATCTGGACGATCTCGGCGGCATCGCCGCGCCGCTGTCCGAGTCGGACGATCCGGGTGAAGCCGGAGGTCCGGTCGGCGTATCTCGGGGCGATCTCATCGAACAGTTTCGCCACCACGAGCGGTTCGTTGGGGAACTGGGCGACGACAGCCCGGCGAGCGGCGAGATCGCCACGCTTGGCCAGCGTGATGACCTTCTCGACGCGGCCGCTGATCTCCTTGGCCTTCGCCTCGGTGGTCTTCACGCGCTCGTAGCGGACGACCGACACGGTCAGGTTCTTGAACAGGCTGAGCCGGGGGCCCTGCTTGCGGCTGAGCTTCCTGCCGCCGATCCTGTGCGCCATCGATCAGCCCTCGGCCTCGTCGTCGTCGAACGGCTCGTCCGACTCTGCGTCGTCGAGGCCATCGCTCTCGGTCTCCGGGACGATGAAGCCGCGCATGCGCAGCCGCTCCTTCATCTCGTCGAGCGACTTCTTGCCGAAGTTGCGCATCCGCAGGAGGTCGTCGTCCTTGAGCTGAAGAAGCTGGCCGACCTTGACGATGTTGTTGCGCTTCAACGAGTTGTAGGCGCGCATCGGGAGGTCGAGCTCTTCGATCGGCATGTCCAGCATGTTCGCGGGGAGCGCCGCGGCGCCCGTCACCGGAGCGACCGGGGCCGCCGCCATGCCGACCGTCACGAACGGGCGGAACTGGTTGACGAGGATCTCGGCGGAGCGGCTGAGCGCCTCCTCGGGCCCGATGGTCCCGTCGGTCTCGATCTCGATCGTGAGCTTGTCGTAGTTGGTCATCTGACCGACCCGCATGCTCTCGACCCAGTAGTTGATCTTGCGAACGGGCGTGAAGATCGCATCCACCGCGATGACGCCGATCGGCAGAGCCTCGGCGCGCTCCGCGCCGAGATAGCCGACCCCGCGCTCGACGGTCAGGTCCATCTCGATCGTGACGTCGTCCGTGTCGAGCGTCATGAGGACCAGGTCCGGATTGACGATCTCGACGTCGGCCGACTCCGCGATGTCAGCAGCGGTGACCGCGCCGGCCCCGCTCTTGATGAGGCGAAGCTGGACGGGGTGACCCGCGTAGCTCTTGAGGCGGAGCTTCTTGACGTTCAGGACGATCTGGGTGACGTCTTCCTTGACGCCCGGGATCGTCGAGAACTCCTGGTAGATGTCGCGGATCTGGATGCTCGTGACGGCCGCACCCTCGAGGGACGACAGGAGGACGCGCCGGAGCGCGTTTCCGAGGGTGACGCCGTAACCGGCCTGGAGCGGGCCTGCCTCGTACTTGGCGTACGTGCCGGCTTCCTCGACAGGCTCGATCTGCGGGCTCTCGAGTTCGATCATGAGTGCGGCTTACCTCGAGTAGTACTCGACCACGAGCTGCTCGTTGAGGTCGAGCGGCATCTGGTCGCGGGATGGCGGGGTGACGATGGCGCCCGACAGGGTGGCCGGGTCGATCGACAACCACTCCGGCGCCTGGTGCGAGCGGAGCGTCTCCTTGGCGATCTTGAACGGCTCGCGGGCTCGATGCGACTCGCGCACCTCGACCTTGTCGCCGGGCTTGAGCTGGTATGACGAGATGTTGGTGGGACGGCCGTTGACAGCGAAGTGGCCGTGGGCGACGAAGTGGCGAGCCTGCGGCCGGGACGAGGCGATGCCCATCCGGTAGATGACGTTGTCGAGGCGCAGCTCCAACGAGCGCAGCAGGTTCTCGCCGGTGACGCCCGGTCGCGCTTCCGCGTCGATGAAGTAGTTGCGGAACTGGCGCTCGAGGACGCCGTACGTGCGGCGGACCTTCTGCTTCTCGCGCAGCTGGAGGCCGTACTCACCGACCTTGCGGCGGCGGACGCCGTGCTGACCCGGAGGGGTCGGACGACGCTCGAACGAGCACTTCTTGGAATAGCAGCGGCTGCCCTTGAGGAAGAGCTTGGCGCCCTCCCGCCGGCAGAGGCGGCAGACGGATTCGGTGTAACGGGCCATGGGTCTCCGGGTCCTAGACGCGTCGCCGCTTGGGCGGGCGGCAACCGTTGTGCGGGATTGGGGTGACGTCGGTGATGGCGCTGACTTCGAGGCCGGCCGCCTGGAGCGAGCGGATCGCCTGCTCTCGGCCGGCGCCCGGACCCTTCACGTAGACCTCGACCTGGCGCATGCCGTGCTCCATCGCACGCTTGGCCGCGCCGTCAGCCGACAGTGCCGCCGCGTACGGAGTGCTCTTGCGGGAGCCCTTGAAACCGGCCACGCCGGCCGAGCCCCAGCTGACGACAGCACCGTTGAGGTCGGTGATCGTGATGATCGTGTTGTTGAACGTCGCCTGGATGTGAACGTGCCCCTGCGGGACGTTCTTCTTCTCGCGCCGACGTACCTTGACCGCTCGCTTGCGTTCCGCCATGCCTGGTCAGTCCCTCGTCACTTCTTGCGCCTGACGCCGACCGTCTTCTTCGGTCCGCGACGCTGGCGAGCGTTGGTCTTGGTCCGCTGGCCCCGTACGGGCAGGTTCCGCCGATGGCGGACGCCGCGGTACGAGCCGATCTCGATGAGGCGCTTGATGTTGAGGGCCACTTCGCGGCGCAGGTCACCCTCGACCTTGTAGCGCCGATCGATGAGCTCGCGCAGGCGGTTGACCTGCTCCTCGGTCAGATCCCGGACACGGGTGTCGGGATTGATGTTGGTCTGGGCGAGGATCTTCTGGCTCGTCGGCAGACCGATCCCGAAGACGTAGGTGAGGGCGACCTCCACGCGCTTTTCACGCGGGACGTCGACGCCGGCGATACGTGCCATCGGTTACCCCTGCCGCTGCTTGTGCTTCGGGTTGGTGCAGATGACCATCACGGTGCCGTGGCGCCGGATGACCTTGCAGTTGTCGCAGCGCGCCTTGACGGAAGCTCTGACTTTCAA
>JBJMMQ010000033.1:0-11644 GCA_045804705.1 Chloroflexota bacterium | reverse complement strand
TAGCCACGACGAAGAGAACGGGGCGGAAAGGCGCCTGCATGCCCTAGAGACGTCATGACCCACTCCGATGTTTCAACGCCGGGACTGGGAATTTGGGTGGGGGCAAAGGCAGGACGGTTGCCTTGGCTCGCGAGGTCCCGTCCCGTGTGATGATAGAACAAGTGTTCTATACTGTGAAGCCCCAACAAGCACATTTCAGCGAGTGAGCCGTGGCCGCTGTCGCCTACGCCGAGCTGCACTGCCACACGAATTTCTCGTTCCTCGATGGGGGGTCCACTGCCGACGAGCTCGTCGAGCGGGCGGTCGAGATCGGCCTGAGCGGGCTGGCCGTGACGGACCATCGCGGCCTCTACGGCGCGGTGCGCTTCGTGTCGGCAGCCGAATCGGTCGGGCTTCATCCCGTCGTCGGTCTCGAGATCGAGCTTCGCGACTCGCTCGCGTCGGATCCGTCCGGCATCGTGATCCCGGCCCGACGTTCGACGCGCCGCCGCGGACGGCCCTCCGATCCGGCGCTCCTGGCCCGCCAGCCGGTCGACGGACGACCGGCACGTCCACGTGCCGAGCGTGCCCGGCTGCCTGGCCATCGTGAGCCGGTCAAGGAGGACGCACGAGGGATCGGTGAGCGTCAGCGCGGCCCGCACCTCGTCCTGCTCGCCCGCAACCCCGCGGGGTACCGGAGCCTGTGCCGGCTCATCTCGAGGGCCAACCTCGCGGGGACCAAGAGCATGCCCCGCTTCAGCCAGGCCCTCCTGGCCGACAACACCGAAGGGCTCGTCGCGCTGTCGGGCTGTCGCGACGGTGAGATCGCGCGACGGCTGCGGGTCGGGGACCGCGAGGGCGCCAGGGCCGTGGCGGAGGCCTACGCCGGCCAGTTCGGTGGCTTCTACCTCGAGTTGGAGCATCACCTCCTGCCCGAGGACGACTGGCTCGTCGCCCAGACAGCCGATCTTGCCGCCGAGCTCGGGTTGCCGGTCGTCGTCACGAACGACGTCCACTACGCCTTGCGCGAGGACCGCGAGATGCACGACGTCCTGACTGCGATCCGTCACGGTCGGACGCTCGAGACGCTGGCGGATCTGCGACGGCCCGACTCGGAGTCGTACCTGAAGTCCGGCGACGACCTGGTCTCGATGCCGCCGGGCTCGGGCTCGGCGATGGCGCCTGCTTGGCGGGAGGGCCTGGCGAATGCGGCCGACCTTGCGGCGTCGTGCTCGGTCGATCTCGGCTTCGAGCAGTACCGCTTCCCGGGCTTCGAGGTACCCGCCACAGAGACACCGTTCTCGTATCTCTCGTCGCTGTGCTGGGACGGCGCCCGCCAGCGCTATCACCCATTGACCTCGGCGGTCGTCAATCGCCTCGCCCACGAGCTGGACGTCATCGAGCGCGCCGGCCTCGCCGAGTTCTTCCTGATCTGCTGGGACCTGATGCAATTCGCCAGGAAGCGCGGGATCCCTGCCCAGGGTCGAGGCAGCGCGACGAGCTCGATCGTGTCGTACACGCTCGGGATCAGCCGGGTCGAGCCGATCGTGCACAACCTGCTGTTCGAGCGGTTCATCAACCCGGGCCGGACGACCTATCCGGACGTCGACATCGACTTCTCGTCCGAACGCCGCGAAGAGGTCATCCAGTACGTCTATGACCGCTACGGTCCCGACCACACGGGCATGGTCTGCAACCTCGTCACCTACCGAGCACGGTCGGCGGTGCGCGAGGTGGGTTACGCGCTCGGGTTCCCGCGGCCTTTGGTGGACCGCGTGGCCAAGGCGCTCGAGACGTACGACTCGGTCATGGTCCGGCGCGATCTCGAAGCGGACGGCGGCTTCGCTGAGTTCTTTCAGCGACCAGGGGAGGGACAGCCGGCGGAGGCTGCTGCGGCGGACGCCGCCGAAGGGCTCGGTTTCGTCGACGGGATGGGCCAGCTGAACACGCGGATGCCGCTCGTCGGGAAGGTTCCGCCGTGGCGCCAGCCCCCGAAGCCCGAGGACCCGAACGCGCCCCGACCGTTCGCCTGGCTCCGCGACGGGGAGGGTGGGCCGTCGGATTCCGGGATGTGGGAGGGCGCACCGGATTCACCGCCGTCCATCCGGCCGGGTGGGCCTCACGATGACGAAGGTGGCCCCGGCGACACCCCGGCCAGCGTCGCCTGGCTCCGTGCGGGGCGGGGGACCGGCTACAAGGCGGATGCGGACCGGCTCGTCGGTCCGCCGCTGATCGACGGCCGCCGGGTCGACCCAGAGAGTGGCCAGCTCGAGCCGCCGCCGCGAGCCGCAGACAAGCTCGGGCGGCCGACCCGCTGGGACCCGCCGGCCGCGCATTCGTCGGTCGCCCGGATCGAGCCCGAGCCTCCGCCCCAACCTCGCGGTGGCTCGACCGTCGGCATGTCCGATTGGGAGCGCTGGCTCGAATTCTGCGCCCGGATCGACGGCTTCCCGCGACACCTGTCGATCCATTCGGGCGGGATGCTGGTCACCGCGGCGCCGCTCATCGACATCGCGCCGATCGAGCGGGCGACGATGGTCGACCGGGTCGTGGTCCAGTTCGACAAGCGCGACGTCGAGACGCTGAAGCTGATCAAGCTCGACCTTCTCGGTCTCGGGATGCTGGCCGCGATGGACGAGACGCTCCAGCTCATCGAGCACGACTGCGCGGTCTGTCTCGATCTCGACCGGATGCCCGAGGACGTCCCCGAGGTCTTCGAGATGCTCCAGGCGGCGGACACCGTCGGCGTCTTCCAGGTCGAGAGCCGCGCCCAGATGCAGACGCTGCCGAAGTCCCGTCCGAAGAGCCTCGACGACCTCGTTGTCGAGGTCGCGATCATCCGGCCGGGGCCGATCCAGGGCAATGCCGTCCACCCGTTCCTGCGGCGCAAGCAGGGATTGGAGCCGGTCGAGTACCTCCACCCGTCACTCGAGCCGGTGCTCAAGGATTCGATGGGCGTGATCCTCTACCAGGAGCAGGTCATGCGCATCGCGATCGAGGTGGCCGGGTTCACGCCCGCGGAGTCGGATGGCTTCCGCCGGGCGATGGGCACCTGGCGCTCGAGCCGGGAGATGGAGAAGCTCCACCGGCAGTTCCACGACGGCTGCATGCGCCAGCCCGGGATGACCGACGAGATCGCGGAGGAGCTGTTCCGCCAGGTCTCGGCATTCGCCAGCTTCGGGTTCGCGAAGTCGCATGCAGCCGCTTTCGCGAGGACGGCATACGAATCGGCCTTCCTCAAGCTGTTCTACCCGGCTCAGTTCCTGGTCGGGCTCATCAACGCCCAGCCGATGGGCTTCTACCCGGTCGAGGTCCTGGTCAACGACGCGAAGCGCCACGGGGTGGCGGTCCTGCCGGCCGACATCAACGCCTCGTTCTACAAGACGACGACGGAGTGGGTCGGCCGGCCCGGGGAGCCGCTGCCGGAGGGAGCCGGGATCACTGGCCGCCCGGAACCGATCCGATCGCCCGCCTGCGTCGTGCCGTCGGCGGAGTCACGCGACCGCTGGACCCCCGAGGTGACCGCCGGGTGGGGCGTCCGGCTGGGACTCGGTCTCGTGAAAGGCATCGGCGAGCAGCACGAGGCTCTGCTGGACGCGGAGCTCGCGCGCGGGCGATATGGCTCCTTGGTCGAGGTGGTCGAGCGGACCGGGCTGCCCGAAGAGGTGCTGGAGCGACTCATCCGGACCGGGGCGCTGGATTCACTCGCCCGGCCGCGGCGCGAGCTCCTGTGGCAGCTTCGCGAGGTGGCCGGCGCGTCACGCGGGCGTGTGGACGGTCGGGCCTTGCGCGGTCTCGGCCGGGCGGCTGGGAAGCGGGGTGCGGCGGCGGGGCGGCCGATGGACCTGCGGCTTCCGGCGACAGCGGCGCCGGCACTGCCCGAGATCACCGAATCAGAACGACTCGGCGACTCGTACGCGGTCATCGGGCTGGATGCCCGACGCCAAGTGGTGACCTTGTTCCGCCCGGCGCTCGAGCGGCTTGGGGCGGTGACCAATGCGGTCCTGTCCGAACGGCCGCCCGGGCGCGTGAGGATCGGCGGATTGGTCGTCACCCGACAGCACCCGATGACCGCCAAGGGCACCGTCTTCCTCGCCCTCGAGGACGAGACCGGGATGGTCAACGTGACCCTCTGGCCCGATACGTGGGCACGGCTGCGGTCGGTCGTGCGGCGGCACGCGCTCCTCCTCGTGGACGGGGACCTCCAGCGCGAGGGAGAGGTGGTCAACGTGATCGCCAAGGACGTCAGGGCACTCCCTGAGGTGGCCGCCGAGGCCGGTGGACCGGGTCAGCCGGCGGGCGTTCGCCAGCTCGGCCACGCCGGGATGCGGCGGCTCGGTTGATCGGCCAGTTCGGCGTGGCGTTTCTCGGTTCGGCTAGCGCTTGGCGCTCGCAGTCCTGGTGCCGCCGTCGCGGGGCTGGGCGTCGACCGCCAAGAAGATGACTGCCGCAACCTAGCCAAACGTCTCGGGTGGACAGTCGTGGACGTGTGCCTCGACGTCGACTTGCGCCTCGCAAGCCCCTGCCGCTTCGCGCAGTCACCTCGTATCGCCAGGCGCCGCGCGCCGTACTATGCCGCCCATGCTCGACGAGGCGCTCCTGCTCACGATCGCCTCGATCGCGGCCGTCATCGCGGGCTTCACCGCCGTGACCGCCGCGCTCACGCCGGCCGGAGGCTCCTGGAGCCAGGTGCACCGTATCCGGCAACGGGCGATCGTCTCCACCAGCTTCAACGTCGTCTTCGAGGCGCTGCTGCCGGTGATCGCTTTCGCCTGGCTCGCCGACGTCCGACAGGCCATGGTCCTGTCGAGCAGCGTCGTCGCACTCTATGCGCTGTGGGTGATCGTGACGCGCGGCCGCCAGCTCTACCGGGCCGGCGCGTTGCGGACCTGGGGCGGCCGCCTGCTGTTCGCGCCGGGCATCACGGCGACCGTCCTGTTTGCCGCGAACGCGCTCCTGTTCGGCTCGGTGGCGGTCTACGCCCTGGCTCTATGCGTCCAGCTGTCAGTCGCGGTCATCAGCTTCTACCAACTGGTCGCGGCCGCGTCCGGCTGAGCGGCCTCGCCGACCCGAGCTGGGCGGCGTGCAGGATCGCCACTCCGTCGGTCCTCAGGCGCGGTTTCGCCATCCTCACGGCTTGTGAGGTGGTCCCCGCGGGGACTAGTGACGCTCTCGAAGGTAGGTGACATGGCGACCTGGCCATCCCGATCCTCGACGGTGATGTACTCGACGGCCGTGTCACTGCCAGTTATCCGGCGTTCTATCAAGATCGTGGCGCACGCCGGGATGCGTCGGCTCGGTTGATCGGCAATCAGTTCGGCGACACGTTTCTCGGTTCGGCTAGCGCTTGGCGCTCGCAGTCCTGGTGCGGCCGTCGCCGGGCTTCGCCTTCGCGGTCTGCGAGGGTTTCTTGCCGCGGTTCGGGCTGGACATCGCGAGGAACCGCCGGTACCACGCGGCGCCCGCGGCGAAGAAGGCGCCGATGACCGGCGACAGCACGAGCGCAGAGACGACGACGTCCCGAGTGACGTCGGCGCTGGGCGGCGCCGCGACGTAGATCGATGTCGGGAAGGCCACGACGAGCACCGAATAGCAGATGGCCGAGACGAACCCGACGATCACTCCGAGTAGCCACGAAGCTCGCGGCGCCAGGAAGCCAGCGATGAACACGCTCCCGATCGCCGGGGTCTGGATGAAGTAGGCGAACATGAACTGGCTGATCGTTCCCGTGCCGCTCGACGCGACGATGACCACGGTGCTCGCGAGGGTGATCGCGAGCGGGATCCACAGCGCGTGCGTGTGGGTCGCGATCCAGGGGAGGGCCGCGACGTCCTGGCGGACGTTGATGGGCCGGAAGGACAACCTGAACGCCTCGCCGAACCCGATCCGCCCGGTCGGGGCGGTGGTCGCGGACTTTTGGGTCGCCGAGCCGGACGACCTCGTCTTGCTCGGGTTGACGTTCGTCGTCGAGGTGGCCCCGAGGTCGAGGCCGTCGTCGGTCATCTCGGGCGCGGTGGCGGCTCGGTAGCGGCGGCGCGCCTCGGCGCGTTCGGTCCTCTTGGCGCGGGCCACGGGTGTCTCCTGAGGTGGTCTGTGGATCGTTGACGGTGGTGGTGCGCATCGTAGTCGAAACGTCGCGCGACCCGGATAAGTGGGAGTGAAGTCGGTCTCGCTATAACCATGACCCGCCGTCAGTCCGTCCCGCTGCCCCGCCGGGAGGTCACCGATGGCTCGTGCCCGGCGCGCGGGGTCGACCGCGCTCATCGTCGTCATCCTGGCGGCCGTGGCCGCGGTTTCTGGAGGTGCTGGCGTGCTCGCCGGACCTGTCTCCTGGCCGCCCTCGGCCCTCGTCGTCTCCGAAGTCCAGACCGGCGGGGCCTCGGCGTCGGACGAGTTCGTCGAGGTCGCCAATCAGGGCCTGGCGGCGGTCGACCTGCTCGGACTCGAAGTCGTCTACGCGACGTCGTCGGGATCGACCGTGACGCGGAAGGCGACGTGGACGACGTCGCTCGTGCTCGATCCCGGCAAGCGGCTCCTCCTGGCGAACTCCTCGGGCCTGTTCGGGGCCGTCGCCGATGCGACCTATTCGGGTGGATTCGCCGCGACCGGCGGCGCGATCGCGTTGCGGATGGTCGGCGGGCCGGTCATCGATGCGGTCGGATGGGGCGACGCGACGAACGCGTTCGTCGAGGGCACGGCCACCGCAGCCCCGTCTCCGGGGTCGAGTCTCGAGAGGGCACCTGGTGGAGCGCTTGGGAACGGGTCCGATACGAACGAGAACAGCACCGACTGGTTCATCCAGGGGGTGCCGTCGCCGCAGGGCCTCGGGGCGCCGGCAGTTCCTGCGCCGGGCCAGTCGCCCTCGCCGACCGCGACTCCGACTCCAAGCCCGACCGCAACCGCGATCCCGACGGCCACTCCAACGCCTGTCCCGACAGCGATACCCGCGCCCACACCGACCCCTACGCCGAGTCCGAGTCCCGTGCCGACGACGGCGCCGAGCCCGACTTCGACCCCCGCGCCCACGCCGACTTCGACTCCTGCCCCCACGCCGACACCGACGCCCGTTCCCACCCCCAGCCCGACCCCGACGCCCACGCCAGTCGCGGTCACGCGCATCGCAGACGCACGAGGCCTCGCGGACGGCGCGACCGTCTCGATCGAGGGCGTCCTGACGACGCGACTCGGCGCGCTCGAGAGCGGGCGATCCGGGTTCATCCAGGACGCGACAGGCGGGATCGCGCTCTATCTCGACAGCACGGTCGCCGGCGATTGGCCGGCTGGTTCGAGCGTCACCGCGACGGGCACGGTCGACAGCCGGTTCTCGCAGCGAACACTCCGCGTCGCCGAAACAGCCCTGAGCGCCGGCCCGGTCGTTTCCGTGCCCGATCCCGTCGACGTCGCGACGGGTTCTGCGACTGAGTCATTCGAAGGATCGAGGATCCGGATCACCGGGACCGTCACGGCGTCGCCGGATCAGCTCGCCGATGGTCTCGGGATCACGGTCGACGATGGCTCCGGGCCTGTGCGTGCCGTCCTCGGTCCGGATGCGATCGTGGGCTTGACCGTGGGTTCCGGCTCGGTCGTGGTCGTCGCAGGACCGCTCGGCCAGCGCGACAGCTCCGGAACGGGGTCGGCAGGCTATCGCGTGCAGGCCACGGTCGCGGGCGAAGTCGAAGTGATCCCGCGCGCGACGCCTTCTCCGACGACCACGCCCACGGCCTCCCCGACGGCATCGCCGACTCCGGCCGCGTCCCCGACGGCGACCGCCAACCCGACTCCGACCGCCAACCCGACTCCGACCGCCACCCCCACGACAGCTCCATCGCCGACACCGTCGCCCGTCGCGAGCCCGACGCCGCTGCCGTCCCCGACGACCGCGCCCTCGTCCCTGGCGTCGGTCAGGACGATGCCGATCGGCTCGAAGGTCCGCACGACTGGCGTCGTCGTGGCCGAGGCGGGCCGTCTCGGGACCCCAGCCCTGCTCGCGATCGGATCGGCCGATGCCGGCATCGTCGTCCACCTTCCCGACGGTGTCCCCACGTTCGCCCGAGGGACGCTGCTCGAGGTGAGCGGGAAGCTCGCGGCGCCGTACGGCCAGCTCGAGATTCGGCCAGCTCCGGCCGACGTGCACGCGATCGGCACATCGGTGCTTCCCGCCGTCCTTCCCGTGCCGTCCACCGGACTCGCCGAATCCTTCGAGGCCCGACTCGTCACCGCGATGGGGCGTGTGACGGCAAAGGCAACGAAGTCGACCAGCGGCGATACCACGGTCACGTTCGAACGTAACGGTGCGACCCCGATCAAGGTCATGGCCGACGCGTCGAGCCGGATCGATCTCGGGTCGCTGAAGGTCGGCGGGACGTACCGAGTCGTCGGCGTGGCTGGCCAACGAGCGACACGGTCCGGCGCGCTCGACGGCTACCGGATCTGGCTGCGCGACACGGCCGATCTCGTCGTCGTGGCGGCGCCCTCCGCGTCACCCAACCCTTCCCCGGCGGCGACGCATCAAGCGAGCGTGGTTCCGACCCTCTCGATCGCCCGCGCGCTGAGGATCGCCGACCGTGACGTCGCGATCGAGGCGGTCGTCACCGGTCCGGCCACGCTTCTCGATACGACCGGTCGGCGCATCGTCGTCCAGGACGCCTCGGCTGCCGTCGAACTGCTGCTGCCGACCGACACGACGGCTCCCGTGCCCGGGACCAGGATCCGCGCCCAGGGACGGATCGGCGCCGCCTATGGTGCCCCTCGCCTTCGTGCCGACGGTTTCCATGCCCTGGGGACCGCGGCATCACCTCGACCGCTCGTCCTTCACGCGTCGCCCACCAGCGCACACGAGTGGCGGCTGGTCACGATCACGGGACGTGTCGCGGAGATCCACAAGCTGGGGGACCGCTGGCGCGCCGAGATCACCGTCGGTTCGACGAGGGTGGCCGTCGTCGGGCAGCCGGGCGCCGGCATCCCCAGCACGACGCTGACGGAGGGCCGCACGGCCACCGTCGTCGGCATCGCCCGACGACCGTATCCGAGCGCGAGCGACAAGCGGTTCGCGGTCACACCTCGGTTTCCAGCCGACATCCACGTGACCGGTCGTCCCGACAAGGAGGGCGACGGCCGGGGAGCGACAGGGTCGGGGACCGCACCGACATCCGGGACGGGCCCGACGGTTGCCGCTGCGGGCAGTGAGCCGGCCTCCGACGCGGACCTCGTCGACCTCGACTCGGTCGTCGGGCACATCGTCCGTGTCGGCGGTCTCGTCGTCGAGCTCGGTGCGGACGGTTTCAGCCTGGACGACGGGACCGCGGTCGGACGGGTCGTCCTCAGGGGCGAGGCACTCGATCAGCTTGCCCTCATCGAGCCCGACGATGCGGTCAACGCCACAGGGCGAGTGGAAGCGGCGGCCGGTGGCGCAGTCGTCGTTGTCGACGACCCGGGCGGCATCGTCCTCGCCGGCGCGCCCATCCCTGCGGCCCCGTCCGGCCCTCCCGACCCGAGCCCACCTGGAGCAGTCGGAGCCGCGTCGAGCGACGCCTCCTCCCCGCCGCCGGATGCCCCGCCAGGTGCGGCCCGGTTTGCCGGCTTCGGCGGGTCGCTGCCGCTCGGGGCGGGGGCTGCCGGGCTCGGGACGCTGCTTGCCGGTTCGGCCGCGTCGGTGGCCGTGACGCTCGTCCGGCGAGAGCATGCGCGACGCCGTGTCGCCACCCACGTCGCGGGCCGGCTGGCGACCTTCGTCGGCGCCGCGACGGGACCCAGCGGCGACCCGGCCGACGGTCCCCCGGCGTCACGCTCGGTTGAGCGTGGCCCAAGCACGATCCACTCGGCTTGACGCTCGTGAGAACGCGGGACTATCCTCGGCCGAGTTTCGCGCCAGCGAAGCAGTCACGTGAGCGAGGAAGAGGTCTTGCCGAACGCGGACCACCGCGTCGATACCACCTCGGATCGCAGGATCGCGATCCCGGCCGGAGAACGGCAGTACCACATCGGACTCGGTCCAGGAGAGCTGGCCGAGTACATCCTCCTCCCCGGTGACCCCGATCGAACGTCACGGATCGCCTCGCGCTTCGAATCCATCGAGCTCGAGAACCGACACCGGGAGTTCGCCTCGGTCACGGGACGATTTCGAGGCCAGCGGGTGTCGGTCGTGTCGACCGGCATCGGCACGGACAACGTCGAGATCGTCGTGGCAGAGATCCTGGCGATCACGGAGCGGCCGACCTTCATCCGGGTCGGGTCATGCGGGGCGCTCCAGCCTGAGATGGAGCTTGGCGATCTCGCCATCTCCACAGGGGCTGTGCGCCTCGAGTCGACCACGAGCTTCTTCGTCCACGATGGGTATCCCGCTGTCGCCGACTACGAGGCGGTTGCGGCGCTCATCGAGGCCGCGGAGCGGCTCGGACACCGGTATCACGTCGGGATCACCGCGACGGCGCCTGGGTTCTTCGGTGCGCAAGGGCGTCCGATCCCCCAGTTGCCCATCCGGTACCCTGACCTCGCGGAGGACATGGCGCGCCAGCGTGTCATGAATTTCGAGATGGAGGCATCCGCTCTCCTCGTCCTCGCGTCCCTCGCTCGGTGTCGGGCCGGCGTCGTCTGTGCGGTGTATGCCAATCGGACGACTGGCGAGTTCGTCACCGATCAAAAGGATGCGGCCGAGGCGGCCTGTGTCGAGACCGGGCTCGAAAGCCTCCTCGTCCTTGCCGAGATCGATCGGCAGAAGCGAGATGCCGGGACGGACCGCTGGCGGCCGTCACTCTGGCGACACAGCGTGTAAACGACGGACCGTTGAGTGGATGCGGGACAAGGGATCTCGCAACGCATCACGACGAGGAGGGAGCCCACGTGGCCGAGGCATATTGCGTCAAGGACAAGAAGAAGGTCGAAGTCCAGAACGCTCAGAAGATCACGATGAAGAACGGCAAGCCGGCGATCCAGGGCACCTGCCCGATCTGCGGCGGCAAGGTCTTCCGCATCGGCGGCGGCTGACGGCCGGACCTGATCTCGCAGGAACATGGGCCCCCGCCGATGGCGGGGGCCCGTTCATTTGGGGCCAGACGGCCTGCGACCCGGGGCAGACGGACCGGGGGCGACGGACCTCCCCTTTGGTACGATGGCCGTGACGCTCGATCCGGGTGACCCGCGGACCTTCCGTGGACGCCCGCGCGGTCGGCGTCCGCCTGATGTCCATCATTCGTGCCGAGGCCCCAGAGCCCGGCGCGCATCTCGCCAGGAGGTCTCGCACCATGGCCACCCGCGTCGGCATCAACGGCTTCGGTCGGATCGGTCGGCAGTCGCTCAAGGCGCTCATCGAGCGTGCGCCCGATGTCGAGGTGGTCGCCGTCAACGATCTCGTCGACGCCGAGATGAACGCCCTGCTCTTCAAGAGGGATTCGACCTACGGAACGTATCCCGGCGACGTCCGTGCCGGAGACTCGTCGATCATCATCGACGGCCACGAGATCAAGATCCTCGCCGAGCGAGACCCGGCCAACCTGCCGTGGGGCGACCTGGGTGTCGACATCGTGCTCGAGAGCACGGGCATCTTCACCGACGCGGCGAAGGCCGGCGCCCACATCTCCGCGGGTGCCAGGAAGGTCATCATCAGTGCCCCGGCGAAGGGCGAGGACATCACGATCGTCCTCGGCGTCAACGAGGATCGCTACGAGCC
>JBJMMQ010000032.1:0-9858 GCA_045804705.1 Chloroflexota bacterium | reverse complement strand
GATGGAGGATCACCTTCAGGTCGAGATGCGCGACTGCGGGACAAGCAGTGCAGACGTGGTCGTTTGAAGGAATCGCCTGCGTCCGGGCGTCGATGAACGCGCGGTACGTCCGGTTGATCGTGTCGAGGACGCGATCGCCCTCGCCATCGAGACGGACCGCCGGTGCTGCCGCGAAGACGGCATCGCCTTCGAGCTTGACCAGCGCGAGATCGGGCTTGACGCCTTCGACGACGGAGTCCAGGAGGTCGCCAAGGATCGAATACGCCGCTGGGATGCCGCCGCTGAAGTCGAAGCCGTGTTCCTCCTCGACGCCTGACATGAAGCTGGTATAGCCGGAGATGTCAGCCAGCAGGAGGTACCGCTCGCCTGCGGCGGCCTCCGCCCCATTCGGATCCGACCGGACTGCCTGTGTCACCTTGCGATGATAGCCGCGGCCAAGGTGCGTGGCGACAGTGGGTCGACCTATAGTCGGGCGATGACCGTTCTGCGGATGGACAACGTCCTCCTCGTCGTCGACGACCTCGAGGCTGTCAAAGCGTTCTTCGCCGAACTCGGCCTGGAGCTGGAGGGCGAGACGGTCGTCGAGGGCGAGTCCGTCGACCGTCTGATCGGCCTCGACGGTGTCCGCGCCACGATCGCCTCGATGCGAACGCCGGACGGCCACGGGCGGATCGAGCTCGACAAGTTCCACACGCCTGCGGCAGTCAGGCGCGAGCCTGAAGACGCCCCCGTGAACACGCTCGGTATCCGTCGGATCATGTTCGCCGTCGACGATATCGAGGCCACCGTTGGCCGCCTCCGCCAGCACGGGGCCGAGCTCGTTGGCGACGTGGTGCAGTACGAGGACCAATATCGGCTCTGTTACGTCCGCGGGCCGGAGGGCATCGTTGTCGGGCTGGCCGAGCAACTGAGCTGAAGACCTGTCGAGCTGGGCGACGGCCCCGCGTGATGCTCGGAGGAGCGTGAGATGATCGACCCGATCGCGGACATCATCGGCGACTACCGTGCGTTCGCCGCCCAGCAGCGCGACCGCTTGCTGACGCGCGGCATCGATATCGCTGCGTACCCGCTGAGTCACCTCGCATACCGGGTGCCGGAGTGGGACCAGTACGTCCATGTCCGAACGCTGCTCGAGCGCCACGCGATCGCCAATCGTGAGAATGTCTGGAATGGCCGCCCGATCTCGCTGATCGTTCCCGCCCAGCCACTCGACGTCCTCGAGGGCAAGGCCATCCCGCTCATCGAGCTGATCCCGCCCGTCCACCAGCGTGTCTACAAGATGGGGTTGGAGCATCTCGGGGTCGTCGTCGGCGATGACTTCGACGGATTCGTCGAAGCCCACAAGCCGGTCCTCACCGGGCAGCAATTCCAGGGCCCGAACAGCACTCCCGACCCCGTTTACATCCTGTTCGAGGACTTCACCCACGTGAAGTTCTATCGACTGTCGCTCCGGGACTCCGTCGAGCTCGATGGTTATCCGTTCTCGGACGGGTTCCATCACGTCGCCGACTGGACGCCCCAGCGGCTCGTCACGGCGACCGGCCCCAACCCGCTACCGCGCTGACGTCGACCGGGCAGTGGCATCTATCGGCCCGAGCGTGAGCGCGATCTTCCCGGCGACTTGCCGACCTTGTAGGCGATCGATCGCCTCGGCTATCCGCTCCCATGGAAATTCGGCAGCGAGCTGAGGGTCGAGCTTGGCGTCCGCGACGAGTGACGCGAGGTAGCCGAGGTCGCGGCCGAACGGATCGCCGCCGAAGAACAACTCGAACCCCTGAAGACGGACCAGCGCATCGTTGTACACGTCGCGGACGTTGAACGTGGTCGGTTCGTCGGAACTGTTGCCGAACATGATCAACGTCCCTTGCGGGTCGATCTTGGTGACGAGTCGGCCGAGCGTCTCGCCTCCGACCGACTCGAGGATGAGGTCGAAACGGCCGCGGAGCTGGTCGACTTCCGAAACGACGACGTCAGCACCGAGTTCACGAAGGCCGTCAGCCCGCGCCGATCCGCTGCTGACGAGTGCCGTCACCTCCGCCCCAGCGAGGTGGGCCAGCTGGATCGCAAACCGCCCGACGCCGCCCGACGCGCCAGTGACGAGGACTCGGCGACCGAGGATGGATGTTCCCATACGAAGCATGCGCAGGGCTGCCAGCCCCGCCGCTGGGAGCGTCGCGCCCTGAGCGAAGGAGACCGCATCGGGCAACTCGGCGATCCAACCTTGAGGGACCGCGACCTGCTCGGCCCAGCTGCCGCCTCGCCGGATGCCGACGACCCGCGCGCCGGCTTTCAGGCCGTCTTCGAGGTCGGACCGCAGGATGCCGGCAAAGTCCCATCCGGGACGCCAGCCGTCGGTCGCCGTTCGAAGCATCCTCATCTCGCCCCGATTGATCGAGAACGCACGGACGTCCACGAGAACCTCACCGGGTGCGGGCACCGGGTCGGGCACTTCATGCAAGGCGATCCTCGCCGGGGCTGAGCCGTCGGCCACCATCGCGCGCATCGTCGGTCCTTTCGGTGGTTCGCTTCGGTCCGCGAGCGGTACCCGCTCGGTCGTCGTCAGGAGGTCGCGTCGCCCGTCAGGTCCCGGTCCTGCATCTCCCAGGTGTGGTCGAGCACGTGATAGGCGCTGTGGCGGAGGAGGTACGGGACCGTCCACTTGCCGAGCGGCTTGCCCTCCGCATACCAGCCGCGCATCGCCTCGACGAAGCGGTCGCGGTGTTCGGCGAGCTCTGCCGGCGTGTCCAGCTCGCCCTCGGCCGGCGCCCCGACACGCCTCGAGAAGTCGTCACCCTCCTGCCCCAGGACATGCTGGACGATCCTGTCGCGTGATCGTCCGCCACCCCGAGGGCCAGGCCGAAGATCCGCCGAGACGCGGGCGACCGTCTCGTCGAACTCGGCCCACGCCGCGCGGAGCAGAGCCACGCTTCGGTCGAAGGTGGCCGCGTTGAACGGTTCCCGATCGAGTGGCGACGGCGCGAAGGAGATCCCCCAGAAATCCGTCGAGCCGGTGCCCGTATAGCGACCGATGATCGCCGGGTCCGTCTGGGTCGCGAGCTCGGCATCGAGCCCGACGCGCCTCGCGACCGGGAGATAGCGCGGAATGTACCGGGCGAGCTTCTCGACCGCCTCGTCGTCCGTCTTGGCGCCCCGTTCTAGACCTGGCCAGTCGGCTGCGACGGCCACCCAGCGCTTGCCCCTCGTCGGTTCCTCGATCAGCACCCGAAGCTGCGACGTCATCGCTTCATCCTATCGGCGGATCCGAACGTCGTTTTCCTCGCCAGAGCGTGAGGCCACGCGCTACGCTCCTGCCAGCAGAGCCCGGTGATTTCGCCGTGGCGGTCGATGACAGGGAGGCAGGACGATGGCCGAGCACCCGAACGTCGCACTGGTTCGCCGCGCGATGCAGGCGATGAACGAGATGGACATGTCCAGGGCCGACGAAGAGATGGCGGTCGTGGACGCGTTCATGTCGGACGACATCGTGTGGCACGAGATCGGCCGCGCCGAGCCGCGCCGCGGCAAGGACGAGCTGCGCGCGACCATGTCCGAATTCAGCGACACGACGATCCACTACGAGCTCCACGACGTTGTCGCGAACGACGAGCACGCGATCGCCCTCGGCACGGCGACTGCGACGCGGAATGGCAAGACGCTCGAATACCGCACGGCCGAGATCTTCCACATCCGCGACGGCCGCGCCACCGAGCGGTGGGCATTCTCCGACGACACCGCCGAGATCATCGCGTTCTTCGCCTGAGCTGGGCGGCACGTCCGCCTGCAGACGCCAGCGCGAGGTACAAGCTGCCGTGGGATCCAGCGACTCGTTCACGACCGCCGAGGCGCTCGACAGGCTGCCCAAGGTAGAGCTTCATTGCCACATCGAGGGCACGATGCGGTTGGAGACGCTCGTCGAGCTCGCGCAGAAGAGCGGCCAGGCGCTCGGCACGACCGACCCGGCCGAGCTGTACCGATATGAAAGCCTCGACGGGTTCCTGCGATTGTTCTGGATCGCTCAGGCCAGTCTCGTCACCCGCGAGGACTGGGCGCGTCTCGCGTATGAATCGGTCCTGGACGCCGCAGCTCACACGATCGTCTACCGGGAGAGCTTCTTCACCCCGACCCGGCATCTTGCCGCAGGCCAGGACCTTGCCGACATCGTCGCCGGCCTCGAGGAGGGCCTGGCCGCCGGTGAGTCCGAGACGGACTGTCGGGTGATGCTGATCTGTGACATGGATCGGGCGTATGGGGGAAGGGCAGGACTCGAGCTCGCGGAACGCCTGACCGAGGTCCGTCGGAGCGGCGGCGCGCAGCGGGTGATCGGCCTGGGGATGGATTCGACCGAGCTCGGCGTCGATCCAGCGGAGTACGTCGACGCCTACCGCACGGCGAAGTCCTCGGGACTGCGCCTCACTGCGCACCAGGGCGAGAACAGCCGCGCGTCGGCTATCCGCTACGACGTCGAGGTCCTCGGGGTCGAGCGGATCGATCACGGGGTCTCGATCCTCGAGGACCCATCGGTGGCGCAGCTCCTGGTCGAAAAGGGGATCCCGATCACCGTGTGCCCGATCTCGAACGTCCGGATCGCCAACGTCGTCGGGCGACTCGAGGACCACCCGTGGCCAGAGATGGCGGCGGCCGGCCTGCACCTGACGCTGAACTCGGACGACCCAGCATTCATCCAGTCGAACCTTGGCGAGGAGTATGCGGAGCTCGCCAGGGCGTTCGACTACGACTTCGACCACATGACAGGGATCGCGCTCGCCGGCGTCGAGGCGACATGGCTGCCACCGACGGAGAAAGCGGCCCTTCGTTCGATCGTCACGTCCGGAGCGAACGAGATCGCCGCGCGCATCGCACAAGAAGGGACGTGACATGCTCAGCGACTACCCGGTCTTCCCCATCCTGTTGTCGATGGACCTCGACGCGAGCCGCAGGTTCTATCACGACATCCTTGGCCTCGAGATCGCTCGTGAGGATGAGGGCGACCGGATCGTCTTCCGCTGTGGCGCGGGCACCCAACTGGCCGTGACGCTGAGCACGGTCGGCACGGCCGACAGTCAGACGCAGATGGCCTGGCGAGTGCCGGACGTGCGCACCGCAGTCGACGAGCTGCGCCGGCGAGGCGTCCAGATCGAGGAGTACGAGGCGCCGTTTCCCGTGACCACGGACGGCGTCGCCGACATGGGCCACTCGTGGGCCGCGTGGTTCATCGATCCGAGCCGGAACGTGCTGGCGGTGGTCCAACCCAAGAGCTGAAGGCCGGTCCTACACGACACCTCGCGCGGCCCACGCCCGCGCGGTCTGGACGAACGGCGGTTTCGGAAGGCGGGCGCGGCAGAGCTCGCGCAACTCCCTCTGACGCTCGGGGCCGAGACCGGCGACGAACGAGCCTGCCGGACCCACGCCGCCCATATACGGCTCCCACCAGGCGTCGAACGACCGGTGCTCGACGGTGACGGAAAGCACCGCCTCGGAGACATCGCGAAGACGCGCCGCCGTCATGAGCTCGACGAGGTGACCTTGGCGAACGCCCGCCAGGTGCGACTCGTCGTCGACATTCGGATCGAGCTCGCGAGCCGCCGCCCAGAAATCGCTGAGTGGAGCTTGCCCGCCGGCGAAGTCCCACACACATGCAGCGACGACGCCTCCGGGCCTCGTCACCCGGGCCATCTCCGCCAATCCCGCGACCGGGTCCGACATGAAATGGACCACGAGCTGCGCGAGTGCGGCGTCGAACCGGCCGTCATCGAACGGAAGGTGTTCGGCAGTCGCGCGCTCGACCGCGACGCCCGGATTTCGCGCCCGCGCGGCAGCAACGAACGGTTCCGACGGGTCCACCGCAGCGACGCGATCCGGCGCACCGACGCGCGTGACCAGCTCCGCGGTGAGCGCACCCGGGCCGCACCCCACATCGAGAACCCGCTGGCCGATGGCCACTCCCGCAAGATCGGCCATCTGCGACGAGAGCTGAGCCGAGTAGCGGCCCATGAACCGGTCGTACGCCTCCGCGGCCACATCGAAGCTCATGGGCTCGAATCTACGCCGTCGTGTCGGCTCGGATGACCCGACCTGGCCGACGACCGGGTCTGCCGGATCGTCCCTGGCGACCGAGGCGCGCTACGCTGTCCGCCGTCAAGGTCACGAAGCATGAGGTGGAGCCGAGTTGGACGCGGCGACGATACGACCGGCGATCCCGCCCGGGCTGGTGTCCGGCGGCGTGGTCGCGATCGGGCGCTACGTCCGTGCCGATGCCGCTGCAGGGATCGCCGAGGCCCTCGCCGACGGCGGCGTCCGTGCCTTCGAGCTGACCCTGAACGACCCCGAGGCCGACGCGTTGCGGGCGATCGAGGCAGTCGCGAAGGTCGGCGCCGACCTCGGCCTCGACATCGGCGCGGGCACGATCCTCTCGATCGATGCAGCCCGGCGCGCGACCGAGGCCGGTGCGACGTTCCTCGTCAGTCCCCATCTCGACACCGAGCTCGTCGCCTGGGCCGCTGCGCACCACATCCCGGCACTCCCCGGCTGCGCGACACCGACCGAGGCGCTCGCCGCGTGGCGCGCTGGTGCCGCTGTCATCAAGCTCTTCCCAGCCTCGGTCGCGGGACCGGCCTTCGTCCGCGAGTTGCGCGGCCCGTTCCCTGAGATCCCGGTCGTCCCGACCGGCGGCGTCACGATCGACACGGCGCCATCGTTCATCGCCGCAGGGGCTGTCGGCGTCGGCATGGGTGGCTGGCTGATCGGTGACGGTGTCCCGGCGGGGATCCGGGAACGCGCGACTCGCGTGGTCGCCGCGGTCGCGGCAGCGCGCGCTGGAACGGCCGCATGACCGAGGTCGTCACGCTCGGCGAGTGCCTGGTGGCGTTCGTGGCGTCGACGCCGGGTCCGATCGCCGAGGCGACGACCTTCGAACGGTTCGTCGCAGGCGCTGAAGCGAATGTCGCCGTCGGACTCGCCCGGCTCGGGCACGAGGTGTCCTTCATCGGCCGCATCGGCGCAGACGGATTGGGAGATGCGATCCGACGTCGGCTCGCCGGGGAGGGCGTGCATACCGGCGATCTCACGAGCGATGACACGGCCACGACCGGCGTCATGTTCCGCGAACGCCGGGTGCTGGGACCAGCGCAGGTCATCTACGCCAGGCGCGATTCGGCCGGGTCCCGGTTGTCTCGGGCCGACGTGGATCAGGCCGCGGCCCGCGGAGCATTCGCAGGGGCGCGGTGGCTGCACCTCACCGGGATCACGCCCGCGCTCTCCGACGACGCCCGAGCTGCGATCGACCGGGCGATCGAGCACGCACGCGACGCCGGTGCGACGGTCAGCCTCGACGTCAACCTGCGTCGCCGGCTGTGGTCGGACGAGACGGCCGCGCCTGTGCTCCGCTCGCTCGCCGGCCGCGTCGACATCCTCCTGGGGAGCCCGGACGAGCTCGCGGTCGTGGCCGAACGTCCGCCCGACACGGATCCCTCGGCGATCGCACTTGCCGCGTTCGATCTCGGACCGTCCGTCGTGGTCGCCAAGCTCGGCGCCGACGGGGCACTCGCGATCAGCAAGGAACGCCCCGACGAGCCGATCGCTCGGCCGGCCATCCCGCTCACGGTCGTCGTGGACACCGTCGGGGCCGGCGCCGCGTTCTGTGCCGGGTTCATCGCCGCCTGCCTCGACGGTGCGGACCTCGCAGCGGCCCTCGAGCGGGCCAACGCGTGCGGCGCGTTGAGTGCCGCAGCCCTCGGCGACCAGACCGGCCTCCCCACCGAGGCCGAGATCGACGCCATCCTGCGCGCGAACCGCGACGGCGGTGCACCCGACACGATCCGATGACCATCCCGTTCGAGCCTGCAGACCTCGTCGACGCGCTGATCGCGTCCGAGCCCGCCGCCGCTGCCCGGCGCGACGAGGTCGTCGTCGTCCGCGCGCCTGGCAGGGTGAATCTCATCGGCGAGCACACCGACTACAACGAAGGCTTCGTGCTCCCGGCAGCGATCGATCTCGAGCTCCGGATCGCGTACCTGCCTGCCGACGATCGGCGCGTCGAGCTCACCCGCCTGGACAGCGGTGAGCGGGACGGCTTCGAGCTCGGGGTCCCGCGCGCGAAGTCAGACAGCTGGATCGACTACGTCGCCGGAACGGCCTGGGCGCTCGACGAAGCCGGCCTGCCACTGACGGGCCTGCGCGGGATCATCGCCTCGACGCTCCCGCCGAACGCTGGCTTGTCGTCCTCCGCAGCGATCGAGCTGGCATCAGCCTGGGCGATGCTCCATGAGGCTGCGCCGATGGTCGAGCCCTTCACGCTGGCCCAGATCTGTCAGCGTGCGGAGAACGGCTACGTCGGCGTCCAGAGCGGGCTGATGGACCAGTTCGCCGAGGCATGTGGCGTGGAGGGCTCGGCGGTCCTGCTCGACTGCCGGTCGCTCGACTGGCGTCCCATCGCGCTCCCCGAAGGGGTGTCGCTGGTCGTCCTCCACACGGGCTCGGCGCGGCACCTCGGCGGTTCGGCCTACAACGAGAGGCGCCGCCAGTGCGAGGCCGCGGTCGAGGCGCTCGCGGAGGATTCACCGCGTATCCGAAGCCTGCGCGACGTATCGATGGAGACGCTCGAAGCTGCCCGGGACCGGCTTGAGCCGACGGCCTACGCGCGCGCTCGACACGTCGTCGCCGAGAACGGCCGAGTGGAGGCGGCCGTTGCTGCGCTCGCCGCGGGCGATCTCGACGCCGTCGGCCGATTGTTCGCGGAGAGCCACGCCTCGCTGCGCGACCTGTTCGAGGTCAGCTCCCCCGAGCTCGACGCGATGGTCGAGATCGCCACTGCGGTCGACGGCGTCATCGGCGCGCGGATGACCGGCGCGGGGTTCGGCGGGTGCACCGTGAACCTCGTCCGTCCCGAGGCCGTGGCGGCTCTTCGGACGGCTGTGCTCGACCGTTACCCCGCGATGACGGGTCTGACGCCGATGATCTTTCCGGTCAACGCCACCGACGGGGCCGGACGGATCGCCTGATCGAGCGACACATCGGCCGCTGCTCGGTCGTCTTCACCCTGGCTGCAATGCATCCACGGCCTCGCGCCTGCCGCCGTTTCGTCGCGTTTCGCGCTCGTGCGGCATCCTTACGGCGGCCCGAGAGCCCAGATCGCGTCTTCATCCACTTTCCTGGAGTCCGTCCTCATCCATGTCCGCCACTCGAACCGCCCCTCGTCCCAGGCGCCGTCGCCGCGCTCATCCGACCACAGTCGGGTACATCGCGATCATCGCCTTCGCATTCCTGGCGGGGGTCGGCGCGATCCTGGCCGTCGCCTCGATCGGTGCCTTCGTTGCCCTGACCAACGGCCTTGACGACCCGAAGACGCTGACCAACTACGTCCTCCCTGAAGAGACGATCATCTACGACCGCACCGGCAAGATCGAGCTCGCGCGGTTCGGTGACGCCAAGCGCGAGGTCGTGACCTTCGACCAGATCCCGAAGGTGCTGCTCGACGCGACCACGGCGGTCGAGGACAAGACCTTCTGGGAGAACGCCGGCTTCGACCCGGTCGCGATCGCCTCGGCCGCCATCGATTCGCTGCGTGGCAGCAGCCGTGGTGCGTCGACGATCACCCAGCAGCTGGTCCGTGCCCGCCTGCTCGATCCGGCGCTCGTCCAGGACCCGCACCGGACCGCCGAGCGCAAGCTCAAGGAGATCATCCAGTCGATCCGGGTGACGCAGGCGTTCCCGGGCGAGACGGGCAAGCAGCAGATCATCACGGCCTATCTCAATCAGAACTACTACGGCAACCAGAGCTATGGCGTGAAGGCGGCCGCCAAGAGCTACTTCGGCATCGACCTCTCGAAGATCGACCCGGCCCAGGCGGCGATCATCGCCGGC
>JBJMMQ010000031.1:0-6084 GCA_045804705.1 Chloroflexota bacterium | reverse complement strand
TCGTCGATCGTGAAGTCGTGGCGGGCTCTTCGGTTGAGTGCGACGGTCTGCTCGTCGCGCATGTCGGACTCCCTCTCGAAACACGCACGAACGCCGGCCCGATGCGGGCCGGCGTCCGAGTGCTTACCCACCCACAGGGTGTCCGACTAGACGGGCATCTCCTGCGAGGTGGTGCAGCTACTTCGATCTATCACTGCACATCACCTCCTTTCGTTCTCTCAAACCGTACCCGATGAGCGTGACCTGCGCAAGAGCGGCGTCGCGCACGGCACCCACCGTCAGGCGGCCTTCGGAAGCGCGACTCCGGTCGGAGCGGCGCCGAGCACCTCGAGGGCCTTGGCGAGGTCGGGATCGCCGCCTGCGGGGAGCGGGTCAGGGAGCGCCACGACGACATCCGGCGTCAGGCCGACCGAGTGGATCCAGCGCTTCGCCGGCGTGAGCCAGCGGGCGACGGTCAGCTTGAACGCGCCAGCCTCGCCGCTGAGCTGCTGCCACTGCTGGACGGTCCCCTTGCCGAACGACTGCTGACCGACGAGCGTGGCCCGCTTCGTATCCTGCAACGCTCCGGCGACGATCTCGCTCGCCGACGCGCTCCCGTGGTCGATCAGGACGACGAGCTGGACCTTCGGGTCGACCGCGACGCCGTCCGCGAGCGCCTCGGTCGGGACCTGCGCTCCTTGTGCGTCCTGCTCCCAGAAGAGCACGCCGCCACCGACGAACTGGCTGGCGATCTTCCGCGCCGCCGTGACGTAGCCGCCGGGGTTCCCGCGCAGGTCGAGGATGAGCTTCGTCCTGCCGGCCGCCATATGCGACTTCAGGGCATCGACGAGTGCATCGGCCGAGGTGTCCGAGAAGCCCGACAGTCGCAGGTACCCGACCGTGCCATCGGCGAGGACCTTCGTCTCGACCTCCTCTTCCTGCACGACGTCCCGGGTGATGGCGAGCTCGACCGGCCTACCGTCGCGCTCGAGGGCGAGCTTGACGACCGTGCCCTTCTTGCCTCGGATCCGACCGAGAGCCCCGTCGACGTTGAGGCCGTCCACGGCGGCCCCGTCCACGGCGAGGACGACATCGCCTGGCTCGACGCCGGCGGTCGCCGCCGGCGAGCCCGGGATCGGCCGGGTCACGATCAGCCGGCAATCGGGTCCGATCGGGGCACATCCGTCCGACCCGTCGCCGGCGCGTGACGTGATCTCCGCGCCGATCCCCTCGAACTGGCCGCTGATCCCTTGGAGGCTCTGGCGATAGTCCTCTGCCGACAGGTAGGCGGAGTACGGATCGCCGAGTGAATCGATCATGCCGCGGATCGCGCCCTGGATGACCGAGATCTTGTCGACGGCCCCGCCCGCGTATCGGTCGCTGATGGAATGGTAGGTGTCCCAGAACGGCTGGAACGCCTGCGAGTCCGAGGCCGCCGTTCCTGGCTCGCCGGCGGCGTGACGGCCCAGCGAGTACCCCGAGACGAACAGAGCGGAGCCGGCCAGGATCGCGACGACGGCGATCGAGATCGCCAGGAGCGGGATCCGGCGGGCGCCTGGAGCGCGCAGTACCGGCGCGCTGTGAGGAGCTTGAGGTGTATCGCGGACAGGGTCAGGTTCGGGCGGGAGCAAGGGGACGTCGGGGTCGGCAAGCTCCATCGCGCGCTACGTTTCCTGGCTGTCCTTATGAGTGACGGGTGGACAGGAAGCATCCGGTCTATCGGACCGGGTCTCATCCCCTGAAGGACTCTACGTTACGCCAAGATCAGCGGATTAGATAGGTCCTTACCGATAGCCATGACCCCACGATCCCCAGGCCGACGCCGGCCCCCATCACGAGCGCCACGAGGTCCCTGGTGAGCGATCCTATCTGGAGTGGCAGGACCCGGAAGAAGTCGGCCATGAAGGCGCTGAGCGGGTCGGCGACCGCGGCGAGGATGGCCAGCGTCGCGAGCGACCCGAGCAGCCCGACGAAGGCGCCTTCGAACACGAACGGCCACCGGATGAACGCGTCCGAGGCCCCGACGAGACGCATGACCTCGATCTCCTCGGCCCGCGCGAGGACCGCCAATCGGATGGTGTTGATGATGATGAACAGCGCGATGACCCCGACGATGACGAGGACGACGGTCCCGGCCGTCCGCAGGATGCTGGTGACCGTCACGAGGCGCTCGACGAGGTCGTCGATGTTGATGACGTTGCGCACGCTCGGGTCGCCCCGCATCGCGTCACCGACGACACGGACCTGGGACGGGTTGACCAGCTTGACCTCCATGCTCGCGTACAGCGGGTTGGCGTCGAGGTAGCGGGTCAGGTCCTCCCGGCCCTGGGCCTGCATCGACGCCCGGAACCGGGTCAGCGCCTCGGCCCGGCTGATGTAGGCGACCGAGGCGACCTCGGGCATCGCCGCGAGCTGGGTCCGGAGCGCGTCGACCTGCGTCTGGGTCGAATTCGGCTGGAGGTAGGCGACGACCTCGACCTTCTGCTCCGTGAACTGGAGCCCGGCGAGGAGACCGGTCTGGATGATCCAGAACCCTGCGAGCAGGAGGAGCATCAGGACCATCGTCGCCGTGGCCGCGAGGCTCATCACGGCGTTCCGCCAGAACCCCTGCCACGCGCGTTTGAAGCTGAAGAAGACGAACGGGATCAGCGGTCAGTCCTCGCGGTGGTACGCGCCACCGAGCTCGTCGCGGATGATCCGACCCTCCTCCAGGGCCACGACCCGCTTGCGCAGGGCCGTGACGACCTCGGCGTTGTGGGTCGCCATCATCACCGTGACCCCGAGGTCGTTGATCCGCAGCAGCAGCTGCAGGATCTCCCAGCTGATGAGCGGGTCGAGGTTGCCTGTCGGCTCGTCGGCGATGATCAGGCGGGGGTCGTGGACGAGTGCACGCGCGATGGCCGTCCGTTGCTGCTCGCCACCCGAGAGCTGCGATGGCACCTGCTGGGCCTGGGCGGATAGGCCGACCAGCGCGAGGACGCGGTCGACCGCCGGTCGGATCTTCCGTCGCGGGGTGCCTGTCACTTCGAGGGCGAAGGCGACGTTCTCCCACACGGTCTTGGACGGCAGGAGCTTGAAGTCCTGGAAGATGATCCCGATCTTGCGGCGCATCTTGGGCACCTGGCGCCGCCCGAGCCGGGCGACGTCCTGACCGTCGAGGACGACGGCGCCGCGCGTCGCGACCTCATCCCGGATGAGCAGCTTGATGAGTGTCGACTTGCCGGCGCCCGACGGCCCGACGAGGAACACGAAATCGCCCTCGGGGATGACGAGATCGACGTCACGCAGCGCGACCTTGCCGTTCGGGTACTCCTTCGTGACGTCATGCAGGATCAGGACCGCTCGTTCCTGCTTCGCGTGATCGCGGCTCCGGCCGAGCACGCGGCTGCGGATCGAGCGCGGGGCGATCTGTGGGGCGACGGTCACATTCGGCTCCGCGGGCAAGGCTTGCGGCGGTCGGGGCCGCCGATCGTCACGATCTCACGACTCCGTCCGCGGGCACGGCAAAGGGGAGCCACATCGGAGCCGAGGCTACCACCAGCGCGGTGGTCCGGCAAACGGGACATGCGGTGCATCGAGGCACCGGACCATCGTCGGGCGGTCAGACGAGTCCCGGCGAGATCGGGAGGTATCGGGAGAAGTCGGCGAAGGGCCGGTCCCAGCACAGGAGGACCGGGAAGGGGTCGAGCCGGAAGCCCGCCGCGAGCGCCGTGACGACCGCCTCGCCGGCGAACCCGGGGACCCACATCGCGAAGGCTCCGCGCGGCTGCACGGCCGATGTGAGGTGACCCAGCACCGGGCCGAGCAGTGCCGAGTCACGCACCGCTACGGGTCCGACCCGTCCGGCCTCGCCCGCATAGCCGTAGCCGATCGGTGAGCCGTCGGGGCCACGGTACAGCCATCCGCGGCGCGATTCGGTCCGCAGGAAGCGATGGTCGACGGGATGGCTCGCCCCAGCGAGCTCGGCGTCGAGCTGATCCACGGCTTCGGTGAGGAGGCGATGACCCTGGCCGTCGGGCGAGCCTCCCGCGATCTCCTCGAAAGCAAGTGGGACGACCCCGGACGGCAGATCGCCGAACGCCTCGGGACGCTGTGGCAACCCGGTCAGGCTCAGGAGCGGCATCCGCGGCACCATCCCGTAGCGGGCGTACAGGGCGTTCGAGATCGGCTGGGCGCTGTCCGTGGCGACCCCGCGGACGACCTCGGGATCCGAGGGGAGGATCCGCTCGAGCAGCTCGCGGCCCAGGCCCGACCCCTGGAATTCGGGCAGGACGAACAGCATCGACAGGTACCAGAGCCGATCGCGCACGGTCGCGGCGGTGAACGCGACGATCTCCGGGTGCTCGCCCGGCCGTTCGGCGACGAGGAAGCGGTCGCCGTCGCTGATCTGGAGATGCGTGTACAGCCGGGTGATCGGCCCGAGCTCCATCGGGATCTCGGGCTGGCCGAGGCGCGAGGTGTAGTCGTTGATGGAGATGCGCCAGATCGCCGCGCAGGCCGCGACATCCTCGGGCCGGGCCGGGCGGACCGTCAGTCCGCGTGCGGCCACCGCCTTGGCGGCGCCGTCCGTCACGAGGCGACAGCCTCCTCGCCGATGCTCCGTTCGAGCTCGGCCTGCATGAAGGCGTCGAGGTCGCCGTCGAGCACAGCGCCCGTGTTGCCCGTCTCGTAGTTCGTCCGAAGGTCCTTCACCATCTGGTACGGGTGCAGCACGTAGCTTCGGATCTGGTTTCCCCAACCGGCCTCGACGTGCTCGCCCTTCAGCTTGCGTACCTCCTCCTCCTTCTCCTCGAGCGCTCGCTCGAGCAGCCGCGACTTCAGTACCTTGATCGCCATCTCCTTGTTCTGCGTCTGGCTGCGTTCGTTCTGGCTCTGGGCGACGATCCCTGTCGGCAGATGGGTCAGGCGGACCGCCGAGTCGGTCTTGTTGACGTGCTGGCCGCCCGCCCCCTGCGATCGGAAGGTGTCCACGCGGATCTGGTCCCAGTCGAGCTCGATCTCGACGTCGTCTTCGGCCTCCGGCAGGACCTCCACGAGCGCGAACGTCGTCTGCCGGCGATTCTGGGAGTCGAACGGGCTGATCCGGACGAGTCGATGCACGCCGCGCTCGGCGCGCAGCCAGCCGTACGCCCGCCGGCCGTTCACGGCGACGGTCACGCTCTTGAGGCCGGCCTGCTCGCCTTCCTGCTGGTCCAGGATCTCAGTCGGGAAACGGTGCCGTTCCGCCCAGCGGAGGTACATCCGCAGGAGCATCTCGGTCCAGTCGGTCGCCTCCGTTCCGCCGGCGCCGGCACTGATCGACAGGAGGGCCGGGCGCTCGTCGTATTCGCCGGCGAAGAGCAGGGCCGTCCGCTCACGCTTGAAGTCGATCTCCAGCGCGGCGAAATCGCGGTCGAGCTCGGCCTCGAGTTCGGCGTCGGGTGATTCGAGCAACAGCTCGACCGCGGCAAGGAGATCGTCGGCGCGGACGAGCAGCTCGCGCCATGTCGCGATCTCGGAGCGCAGGCCGTCCGCCTCGCGCAGGACCTTCTGCGCGGCGCGGCCGTCATCCCAGAAGCCCGGTTCCTGGGTCAGCGCCTCGATATCGCTGACACGTGCCTCTTTGGCCTCGAGGTCAAAGATGCCCCGAGGTCGACCGGATCCGTTCAGCCAGGTCGCGGATGGCGGACGCTTCCACCTAGTTCCGGCCCTGGAGATCCTGGAGCAGGATCGGGCGCAACTCGATGAGTCGCAGCGCAGTCTTGCTTCGGGCGACGACGGGGTTCACGCAGGGACAATATCCGTTGTGGGGGCAGACGCCGCAGTTGCCGTCACAGTCCAGGGCCGCGGCGTAACTGCAACTCCGGCAGTCACGCTCACAGGCTATGAGATCGACAAACGATGCTTCCTCGGCCTGCTTCACGGACTCCCTCTCTATGCGGCGGGCACCAGCGGGCGACGTGTGGGGCTTGGGGGCGGCCTCTGGGGTGCTGGGGTCCCCATCGTGGGCGGGTTTTGGCACAGTATACGTGTCCAAAATCCCATGCTCAAGAGGGAAATCGGTTGTTCGGCGTGTTTTTTTGCGGCCGAGCCCGTTTTCGGGGCGCCGGCCGGCCGTAGGGGCCA
>JBJMMQ010000030.1:0-6374 GCA_045804705.1 Chloroflexota bacterium | reverse complement strand
CAACTCCACGAAGTTCCCCTGCACCGACGGATCCCCAAGCGCCAACTCCAAGTGATTCTTCCGCAACCCAAGCCGAGTCAACTCCCCCTCAGCAGCAGCCTTCCCCCGCCGATACGCCTCCTTGGAGAGCTTTTCCTTCTTCTTACTCTTCAAAACCGTCCGTGGGGGGGTCGTCGGTCCCGCCGGGGCGACGGCGGCGCGACCTCCGCGACCGTTAGGCGCAGCGCCGTAGGGAGCGCGAGGCGCGTCGACGGCGCCCCGGCGCACTCCCCCACGGACACGCGCCGCCTCGACCTCGAGCGCCCCCCTGATCGTCCACCCACCCGCCACCGCCGCCCGCCACTCCCGATACCCACCATCGAACGCCACGGCCGACCCATCGCCAACGACCCACAGCTTCTCGCACACCGTCTCCAGCAACCGCCGGTCATGCGACACGACCAGCAACGTCGCTGGTGATCCCGTCATGAATGCCTCGATCGCCTCCCGCGCCGGGATGTCCAGGTGGTTCGTGGGTTCGTCGAGCAGAAGCAGGTTCGACGCCTGGATGCCGAGGAGCGCGAGCTCGAGCCGGGACCGCTCGCCGCCCGACAACAGCCGGACCTCCTTGAACGCGTCGTCACCTCGGAACAGGAACCGCGCCAGGTACCCGCGGGCCTCGCCGGCCGTCACCGGCGCCGCCTCGAGAAGTGCGTCGAGGACCGTCGCCCCCGCGATGCCAGCGCTCCGCAGCTGAGCCAGGTAGCCGATCTGGACCGCGTTCCCGAACATCACGTTCCCGTCGAGTGGCGGGAGGTCGCCGGCGATCGTCCGCAACAGCGTCGTCTTGCCCGCGCCGTTCGGCCCCACGATCCCGATCCGCTCGCCGCGCTGTGCCGCGAGGAACGGGACCCGTGCGACGTGTGTGGGTTCTGTGGCTGGCGTCCCGTCAGCTGCCACGGCTCCCCGCCCAGGCAGGTAGCCGACCGCGAGGTCCTCGACCCGGACGACGATCTCGCCGCTGCGCGACGGCCCAGCCCCGCCCAGCAGTGCTCCTGCCGGGATGGCCATCTTCTTCGTCGCCTTCGGAGCGTCGCGGCGGTCGGCTTCGAGCCGTTCGAGTCGCGCTTCGTGCTCGTGCATCTTGCTGAACTTGCGGTGGCTCCGATACCGCTGGACGAGCTCCTTCTCGCGGGCGATCTGCTCGGCCTGCGTGTCGACCTCTTTCACGGTCCGCAGGTCACGCTCGATCCGCTGCCGGTGGTAGGCGGTGTAGTCGCCACGAAACGTCGTCAGGCGCCGGTCGCGCAGCTCCCAGATCCGGGTCACGGTCGCGTCCAGGAACGCCCGGTCGTGGGATGCGACGAGGAGCGACCCGTTCCGCCGCCGCAGGTGCTCCTCGAGCCACTCCAGAGCGTCGAGATCGAGGTGGTTCGTCGGTTCGTCGAGCAGGAGCAGGTCGGGGTCCGCGATGACCAGCCGCGCCAGCGACGCGCGGGTCTGCTCCCCGCCTGACAGGGCCGACGGTGGCTTTGCCCACTCTTCGCGCGTGAACCCGAGACCCGTCAGAGCGCTTTCGACCCGCTGGTCCAGCGTGTAACCGCCGAGGATCTCGTACTCGTGAAGAAGCTCGGCGTATGCGTGGTCGGTCACCGCCCCGGCGCGCTCCATCGCCGCCAATCGCTCGGCCATCCTGTCGAGGTGTGCGGCACCGGTCCGGACGGCACGACGCAGATCGGGTGAGGCCATGAACGCCTCGTCGAAATGGGCCTCCTGCGCGAGGAGGCCGAGGGTCAGGCCACGCTTCCGGTGGACCTCGCCGCGGTCCGGCTCGTCGCGGCCCGACGCCAGGCGCAACAGGGTCGTCTTCCCCGCGCCGTTCGGGCCGACCAGCCCGATCCGGTCCCCCAGCGCGATCGAAGCGTCGATGGCGTCGAGGATGACGAACGTCCCGACCTCGCGCGTCACGCCGGTCAGCCGAAGGATGCTCACGGTCGCGCCTCCGACACGGAACCGCCCGCAGATGTTCGGGCCGCCGCCCTCCGTGTCGCCGCCGCCCGGCGCGTTCGCTCGCTGCGGGCCTGCGCCGCCGCACGCGACGCTTCGCCGGCCGTGAGCCCGAGCGTTCCGTCCCCGGCGAGCTCGGTCCAGCGGCGTCCCGGTCGACGCGTTCCGCCCGTCATCGTCCGAAGGATCGCGGCCGCCCCCTTTCGATCTCCGGCCGCCAGGCGCTGGCACCACGAACAGAAGTGCGTCGAGCGCGCCCCGACGACGATGCGCTTGACCGGCCGACCGCAGCGTGGGCACGGCTCGCCGGTCCGCTGATAGACCTGCAGGTGCTCCTGCATCGAGCCGTCGCCGTCGGGCGCCGTGTAGTCGTCGATCGAGCTGCCGCGCCGCTCGACCGCCTCGGCCAGGATCCTCCGGACCTCGGTGTAGAGGTGCCGCTCGTCGGCAGGCCGGAGCGTCCGGGCGCTCCGGAGCGGATGGAGCCGCGCGGCCCACAGCGCCTCGTCGGCGTAGATGTTGCCGACGCCGGCGAGGAATGACTGGTCCAGGAGCAGCGACTTCAGCCGGCCCTTCCGCTGTCGAAGACCCTTGCGAAATGCGCGAACGTCGAAGTCGGGGTCGAGCGGCTCGGGACCGAACGCCGCGAAGACCGATGATCCGCCGGCCTCGATGACAAGCTCGCCGGTGACAGGATCCCGACCGTACAACCCGATCCTCCCGAACTTGCGGATGTCGCGGAACCGCAGTTCGCGCCCATCCGCGAGCTCGAGGACGAGCCGCACATACCGGTCCTGCGGCGCCTCGGCGGGGACCACGAACAGCTGGCCGGTCATCTTCAGGTGGATGGTCAGCGCCGCCTCTCCGGACAGCTCGACGACGACGAGCTTCGCGCGTCGGCCGACGGCCTCCACCGCCCGGCCGGCGATGGCCTCCTCGAAGGCCTCGGGCGCATGCGTGCGCAGCGTCCGCGGCCACGAGCAGCGTGCGCCGCTGATCGTCGCGCCGAGGATGCGGGCACGCAGGTCGCGCGCGACCGTCTCGACCTCGGGAAGTTCGGGCATCGAGCGACGTTACCCGAGCGTCGGCGCGAGCGGCGCCTCGAGCTCGGGCGCCTCGTCCGCTTCGGCCGCGATGGCGTCCTCGCGCGTGAGCGGCGTCATCGATTCCCAGTCGTCGCCGACCTTGACGTCGACCGTCAGCGGCACGTTCAGCGGAAGCGCTCCCTCCATCGTCTCGCGCAGGACCGGGACCAGCCGGTCGACCTCGTCGCGCGGGACCTCGAGCAGGAGCTCGTCATGGACCTGGAGCAACGGCCGCGCGCGGAATCGACGCGCGGCGAGCCGTTCGTCCAGCCGGATCATCGCGATCTTGACGATGTCCGCGGCCGTTCCCTGGATGGGCATGTTGATGGCCATCCGCTCGCCCGCCGACCGAAGCGTCGGGTTGCGCGCCGAGAGCTCTGGGATGTGTCGCTTCCGACCCAGCAACGTCGTCACGTATCCCTGCTCGCGGGCCTGCTCCTTGATCGCGAGCATGTAGTAGCTGATGCCCGAATACGTCGCGAAGTACGTGTTGATGAACGCCTGCGCCTCGGCGCGCGGGATGTTCGCTCGCTCCGACAGGCCGAAGTCGGATAGCCCATAGGCGATCCCGAAGTTGACCATCTTCGCCATCGACCGCTCACCGAGGGTGACCTCGGCCGGGTCCTTGTGGAGTACGAGTGCCGCGGTCTCTCGGTGGAGGTCGGCGTTCCGGGCGAAGGCGTCACGCAGATGCTCGTCCCCAGACACGTGAGCCAGGATCCTGAGCTCGATCTGGCTGTAGTCCGCGGCGACCAGCGTGAGGTCGGGTGACCCGGCCACGAACGCCCGCCGGATGCGACGACCGAGCGGCGTTCGGATCGGGATGTTCTGGAGATTCGGGTCGGACGAGGACAGCCGGCCCGTGGCGGCGACGGCTTGGTGGAACGTCGTGTGGAGCCGACCATCGGAGGCGATCAGCGTCGGGAGGGCGTCGACGTAGGTCGAACGGAGCTTCGTGTAGATGCGCCACTCGAGGAGCTTGTCGATCATCGGATGGGCCCCGCGGAGGTCCTCGAGAACGGAGGCGTCGGTCGAGTAGCCGGTCTTCGTCCGCTTGCCCTTGGGCAGGTTCAGCTCGAAGAAGAGGACCTGCTCGAGCTGCTTCGGGCTGCCAAGGTTGAACTCGTGCCCGACGTCCGTGTAGATCTCCGCCTCGAGCCGCGAGATCTCGGCACCGAACTCGGTGGCAAGGAGCGCGAGCGCATCGCGATCGAGCGCGACGCCGGTCGCCTCCATCCGGGCGAGGACCGGGATCAGGGGTAGCTCGATCTCCCGGAACAGGCGGTCGAGCCCCTCCTCGACCAGCCGGCGATCGAGTGGTTCGCGGACGGCGAGAGCGGACAGTGCCTCGAGTCCGGCGCGGGCGGGACCGTCGAGGGTCGCCGTGTCAGGGAGGATCAGGTCGAGCTGCTCGGCGACGATGTCGGCGATGGTCTGGCTGCGGAGCGCCGCATTCAGGATGTAAGCGGCGATCTGAGTGTCGAACGCGACCGGCACAGCGGCCGCTCGCGGGTCGTCGGCGATCCTCCGAACGAGCAGGGGCTTCACCTCGTGGCCGACGACCGCGGTTCCGAGCCGGTCGAGCAGGGCCAGGAGGATCGCCGCGTCGTCGGGTCCCGCGACGGCGATCGTCCGGCCGTCCGAACCGGCGATGGCGAATGCTATCGGGTCGCCTCGGAGAGGGCGAGGATCGTCGAGGAGCAACCCGACGCCGACCGCAGATTGTGCGGCCAGCCATGGTTCGAGGGCGGGGACCTGGTCGGTCGTGTGGACCTCGATCCGTGACGGGTCCTCGATGGCGGCGGCCAGGGCGGTCGGAAGATCGGACGGGACAACGCCTGAGCGCGCGTCGGCGTCGAGCTCGGCCGCATCCTCACCACGACCGGCCGCCGGGTCCGTGGCGGCCGCTGCGGACACTGAATCGAAGTCGAGCGACAGCTGGAGGCCGCCGCCCTCGGTCACGGGCCGGCTCGGCCGTGCCGTGCCCCAACCCGACGGCCGGGCCGACCCTGCGACCCGCGCGGCTGGCACTGACCCATCGGTCGCGACGCCCCGCAGCACCTCGGCAGCGTCGCCCGCTGATTCACCCGTCATCGCCGGGAGACGCTCGATCAGTGAGCGGAACTCGTACTCGCGGAAGAGCCGGATGACGGTCTCGCGGTCGTAGTCACCGAGCCGTGCCGCCTCGAGGTCGAACTCGACGGGCAGATCGCGGACGATCGTCGAAAGGTCCTTGCCCATGAACACCGCGTCGCGGTGCTCCACGAGCTTGTCGCGCAGCTTGTCGGGCTTGACCTCGTCGATCCGCTCGTAGAGAGCCTCGAGGGTGCCGTACTCGCGGATCAGCTTCGCCGCGGTCTTCTCCCCCACTCCCGGCACGCCCGGGATGTTGTCAGTGGGGTCGCCCTTCAACGCCTTGTAATCGATCATCTGCCCGGGGACGAGGTCGAACCGCTCTGCGATCCGTGCCGGGTCGTACAGGATGGTGTTCTCGACGCCCGACCGCGTCGTCATCAGCCGCGTCCGGTCGGTGACCAGCTGGAGCATGTCGAGATCGCCGGTGACGATCGTCGTCTCGAGCTCTCGCCGCTCGGCGTCGACGGTGATCGTCCCGATGACGTCGTCGGCCTCGTAGCCAGTGAGCTCATACACGGGGATCCGCAGCGCCTTGACCACCTCGCGGACCTTCGGGAACTGGTCCCGCAGGTCGTCCGGCATCCGCTGGCGGGTCGCCTTGTAGTCGGCGTACTGCTCGTGCCGGAAGGTCGGCCCCTGGAGATCGAACGCGACTGCGACGTAGTCCGGACGAATGTCGGCGATGCCCCGCAGGACGATGCTGCAGAACCCGAAGACGGCGTTGACGAGCTCGCCCTTCGAGGTCGTCAGGGGCGGCAGCGCGAAATATCCGCGGTAGATGAGCCCGTTGCCGTCGAGGAGCATCAGGCGTTCAGTGGGCACGGTCCAAGTGTACCCGCGAGGCTCCGGCGGGAGCCGTCGGCGCGTCAGCCGTCGGTGAGCCGGCGAGCGCTCCAGCGCAGGAGGAAGAGGCCCAGTCCGACGACGAGGAACGTCGTCGAGACGACGAGCAGCGCGTTCACACCTGGTGGCGGGCTGGTCGTCGAGACGTCGGCGGTGGTGCTGCCCTCGGCCCCTGGCGTCGGGCCCGGTCCGGCAGCGGCCCCCTTCGTGGTCCCGTCCGCGATCGGCGCACCCGATCCCCCAGGTTGCGCCGGGAGGGCGGCTCCGAACGCCGGTGCGCTCGCGACGGCGCGTTCCGGGTCAGACGACGCCGCGGCGGCGTTC
>JBJMMQ010000029.1:0-17776 GCA_045804705.1 Chloroflexota bacterium | reverse complement strand
GTGTCCGGCAGGACATCCTGCTCGCTGCAGTCCAGCACAACTTGCGGTTGACGGCGATCCGCCCGCTCGTGCCCTCGCTCGATGACATCTACCGGGTCGCCGTTGAGCGGCCGCTTCCGAAGCGCGGCGTCAAGGTCAAGGGCAGGCGACGGCGCGAGGCGATGGCGGCCGCCGCCGCGTCGTCGGCCACCAACGAGGGGTCCTCCGGGGCCGTCGAACCCGCGGAAGGCGTGGGGCCCGCCGCACCGGGCGAGTCGGTCGAGACCACCCCGTCGCCCGAGGAGCGTGACGCATGACTGCGGAAGCTCGGCCTGTCCGCCCCGAGCCCCGCATCCCGCACTCGGGCTGGCGGGTGATCGCCGCCAAGGAGTTCGGCGACCACCTGCTGAGCGTCCGGTTCATCGTCCTGCTCGTCGTCCTCGGTCTCGCGGCCGCCATCCCCCTGTACTTCGCCGCGGACCGCATCCGGACCCTTGCTCCCGCGGCGAGTGGCGCACCGGCCGTGTTCCTCGCGCTGTTCACCCTCGGGTCGGAACAGGTCGACCTGCTTCGCGTCGACGCCTTCGTCGGGATGGTCGCCCCACTGCTCGGTCTCGCCTTCGCGTTCGACGCCGTCAACGGCGAGCGAGCCGAGGGGACGTTGCCGCGGCTGCTGGCCCAACCGATCTATCGAGACGACGTCATCAACGGCAAGTTCACGGCCGGGATGGCGGTCATCGGGCTGGTGCTCGTGTCCGTGATCGTGTTCATCGCTGGCTTCGGCATGCTCCGCCTCGGCATCGTTCCGCACGGATCAGAGGTCCTACGCCTCGCGTCGTGGGTCCTCGTCACGTTCGTGTATGTCGGGCTGTGGCTCGCATTCGGCCTGCTCCTGTCGGTGCTCCTGAGGCGCGCGGCGACCGCCGCCCTCATCGGCTTCGGTGTCTGGCTGCTGGTCTCGGTGTTCGGTGGCCTGATCACGACCATCGTGACCGGCTTCCTCCGACCGACGGCCGATGCGAGCATCGACACGGTGCTCGGCAACGCCCAGCTCCAGCAGCTCATCAGCCGGCTGATGCCGAGCACGCTCTACGCCGAGATCTCCCGGGTCATCCTCAACCCGTCGGTGACCCAGGTCAGCGCCCCGACCACGATCGGTCAGGTCGTCCAGGGCCAGCAGCGCATCGACACCCTGCTATCGCTCGATCAGAGCCTCCTCCTCGTTTGGCCGCAGATGGTCGCGCTGGTCGGCCTCACGATCGTCTGTTTCGGGGCCGCTTACGTAGCATTCATGCGCCAAGAAGTGCGGGCGTAGGTCGACGGCCGCGGGCATGGACGTCCAGGCGTTCGTTGCCGGCTTCGCTCGGTCGCTCACGCACCTTGGGGTGCGCTCGCTCCGGTACTCGGCCGCGCCTTCGCCTGAACGCCCCTGCCTCGCGGCTTCGCGGTTCGCCTAGCCCTCGCGGACGACGACGCCGATGATCTCTTCGCCGTAGCGGTCGAGCTTGGTCGGGCCGACTCCCGGCACCCGGCGGAGGTCGGCGATGGAGTGCGGCCGGCGTTCGGCGATGGCCTCGATCGTCGAGTCGTGGAAGACGATGAAGGGAGCGACGGCGTCGGCCTTGGCACGGGCCGTGCGCCAGGCACGGAGCGCGTTGGAGAGCGGCGATCGATCCTCGGGATCGACCTTGCCCGCACGTTCTCTGGGGGTCGTGCCCGGTCCCACCGCCGCGAGTGGACGGCCACCTCCAGCGGTGGACGGCACGAGCCCGTCGAGGACCCGTGAGCGGCTTCGCCGGCCCTCGCGCCCCGACGACCCGACCCGCGACGTCGACCATGACAGCCACAGGTAGCGACGGGCACGAGTGATCCCGACGTACAGCAACCGCCGCTCCTCTGCCAGCTCGGTCGGTTCTTTTGCCTGGCGGATCGGCAGCGTCCCCTCCTCGAGCGCGGGCAGGAACACAGCGTCCCACTCGAGGCCTTTGGCCCGGTGGTACGTCACGAGCTCGACTCCTGCCGCCTCGCCACCGGCTTCGACGGCGGTGCGGCGTGCGACCTCGTCGAGGAACGCCGCGACATCGGCACTCGCATCGGCGCGGACGAGTTCTTCGGCGAGCTCCAGCAGCGTGACGACGGCGCCATGCCGCTCGCTCGCGACCTCGCCGTCGGGAACCGTGTCGCGCCGTACGCCGACCTCACGTTCGAAGGCCGCCGCCAGTCGTTGGATGAGCGGGCTGTCGCTCTCGACGCGACCAAGAGCTTCGGCGACACGGACCGCCCGGCGGACCTCCGGGCGCGCGAAGAACCGCTCGCCACGGACGTGGAACGGGATGCCCGCGGCACCCATGGCGCTTTCGATGGCCGGAAGCTGTCCGTTCGTTCGAACAAGGACTGCCATCGCACCGTGTCCGGTCCCGGCTGCCGCCAGCGCTCGGACCGCCGTCGTCACCCCGGCGAGCTCGGCCTCTTCGGTCCGGAAACCGCCGATCTCCGGCGCCGGTCCTGTCGGCTGGCTCGCCGTGAGTCGCTTGGGAGGTCGCGCTACCGAGCCAGGCTCACGCTCGTCGAGCGCGCTGCGGCCGGCAGCCAGGACGCGGTTCGCGAGCCCGAGCACCTCCGGCGTGGAGCGGTAGTTCGTCTCGAGCCGGACCACACGCGCCTTCGGGTAGCGCGCGGCGAAGTTGATGAGGTAGTCGCTGGTCGCGCCGGTGAACGTGTAGATCGTCTGGTCCTCGTCGCCAACGACGGCGATCTCGTCGCGTCCGCCGAGCCAGGCATCGAGCAGCGCAGCCTGGAGAGGGTTGGTGTCCTGGTACTCGTCGACGGAGAACCAGCGGTACCGGTCGCGAACCTCGAACGCGATCGACTCGTCTTCCTCGATGAGCCCGATGGTCCGCTCGAGCATGTCCTCGAAATCGATACGTCCGGCGCGTCCCTTGTTCGTCTCATAGCGCCGGTACAGGCCAGCCATAAGGTCGGGCGGCAGGGGACCGTCGCGGTCCTCGGCGATGGCCCGAGCCTCGTACTCACCCGCGCCGATCCGTCGCGCCTTGGCCCATTCGATCTCAGCGGCGAGATCGCGGACCGCGAGGTAGCGATAGCCGCCGGGCAGCCCGGCCGCAAGCGGTGCCAGCACGGGCGCCTTCGAGGCGAGGATTTCCGGCGGCTCGGTGCCGTGGACGCGGGGCCAGAAATGGCGGAGCTGGCGGAGAGCCGCAGCGTGGAACGTCGACGCCGCCACCCCGCGATGACCGAGCGCCGCGAGCCGGGCTGCCATCTCCCCGGCCGCCTTGTCCGTGAACGTGACGACAAGGACGTCTCGCGGCCGGACGACGCCCGTGGCGAGGGCGTAGGCGACCCGGCGCGAGATGACCCGGGTCTTGCCGCTGCCCGCGCCGGCGAGGATGCAGAGCGGCCCGGACGTGATCGTGACAGCTTCGCGTTGGGCCGGATCGAGGTCGCTCAGCAGGTCGTCGGGTTGGGGGAGTGGCACCCGGCCATCGTAGTCGCGGGCACTGCACGACGGCTCACCGGCCGCCGGATCAGTCCGAGGGCGCCGGAGGGACCGGCCGCCAGGCCAGGGCCCCGTTGGTCCCACTCGAGATCGCGCGCGGCTCCGTGCCGTCCCCGTTCGCGACGAACAGGGCGCTCCCACTTTCCGTCAGCGCCGTGTAGGCGAGGAAGCGCCCGTCGGGAGACCACGTGAGTGCCGGCGAGAAGCCGAGGCAGAAACACTCTCCGACATTGACGACGCGACTCGGGCGGGCTCCCTCCGGATCGAGCAGGACCACGTCGAGCGGTTTTGCGCCGTCCTGGATGTCGACCGCAGACTCGATATAGGCGATCGTGGAGCCGTCGCGAGACCAGCTCGGATCGCTGAGGATGACGTCCACCTTCGGAAGTGCCAACGATCGCCCGCGTGAGCCGTCTCGATCGATCACCGACAGGGACGCCGGCCCGCCGCGAGCGAACGCCAGACGACGGCCGTCGGGTGCCCAAGTGATTCCGGTGACGAGACCGGGGCCATTCATCTCGATCCGCGAGATCAGCAGCCCATCGAGGGGATCGATCACCAGGATCGCCTGACGGTCGGCGAGGGCCAGCTCGGTCCCATCGGGCGACCATGCCACGGGACAGTACGCGCAAGTGATGGCCGTCGACGTCTGGCCGCTCGCGACGTCCACGATGGACACGTCGAGGCCGGTGGCGATCGCGAGGTGCGAGCCGTCGGGCGACCACGCGAGGTCCGTGGCGGATCCGATGCCGGATCGCGGAAGTGGGATCGTGGAGAGCCCGCGCCCGGACAGCGGGTCGACCTCGACGATCCCGCCGTCGAGCTGGGCGGTGATCGGCCCGTTCCCAGGCAGCGGCCGCTCGAGAAGGCTGGGCCGGAGGACCATCGAGCCGATGACCGCCGCCGCGACGAGGGAGACGGCGAGCGTGACTGCGGCGAACCCCAGCACCACGGTCCGGTGACCGAGACCGAGCCGGACCAGCACTCCGCGGCGCTGCGGTGTTGCCGACACCGAGGCCATGATCGGCGCGAGGAGGCTCACCTCTGGTCCACGCGCGCGTTCGGCGAGGGCGCGTGCGATCAGGGCGTCCGTGACGGTCGAGCGATCCGTCGTCATGCTTCTGCCTCCATCGCGCGCTCCAGGGCGCGTCGGGCGCTCCAGAGCCGTGATTTCGCTGTCCCGATCGGGATCCCGAGCTGGCGCGCCACTTCCGCCATCGGAAGGTCGTGGAGGTGATGGAGTGCCAGGATCTGCCGGTCGGCGACATCGAGCCGATCGAATGCGGCCAGGAGTGACGTCGTCTCGAGTGCGGCGGCGGCGTTGTCGGCGCTCGGCAGCTCGAGCGAATCGATGTCGATCTGTCGGACGCGCCGGCGGTGTCGAAGAAGGTCCCGACACCCGTTCATGACGATCCGGTTGAGCCACGCATCGAAACGATCCGCGTCGCGAAGCCTCGGGAGGTTTCGCCAGGCGGAGACGAATGCCTCCTGGGTCACTTCCTGTGCCTCGGCCTCGTTCCCGAGGATCGCCCGCGCGACGCGGAGCGTCGCCTGGACCCGATCTTCCACGAGGAGTCCGAAAGCCGTGTCGTCTCCCCGACGGGCGCGTTCGACGAGCCCCTCGCCCTCGCCGTCGCGTGCATCAAGGGTAGCGTGTGTGGCCGCCTGTCCCAGGACTCGGTCGGTTTCGTGCATCACCCTTCTGACGCTGCCGGGTGGACGTCGGTTCGGTCGAAACGATGAGGCTGTCGGATATGGTGCGCCTATGGAGCTGCGCGGCCGGCACGTCGTCCTTCGCTCGGTCGAACCCGCGGATGCGCCGGCGCTGGCAGCCATCCTCGCCGAACCGTCGGTCGCGCGTTGGTGGGGGACATTCGGCCTCGCCCGCGTCGAGAAGGACCTGACGGGCGGCGGCGATCCCGACGAGGAGGGGTTCACGATCTTCGCCGACGGACGACTCGTCGGCTACATCCAGGCCGTGGAAGAGCCCGAACCCGACTTCCGCCACGCGGGCATCGACCTCTTTCTCGCGACCGCCGCGCAGGGCCGCGGCCTCGGTCCCGACGCGATCACGACCCTCGCGACGCATCTGATCGACGACCGCGGCCATCACCGCCTGACGATCGATCCAGCCGCGGAGAACGAGGCCGCCATCCGCGCGTACGCGAAGGTCGGCTTCCGCCCGGTCGGGATCATGAGGGCCTACCAGCGGATGCCGGATGGGCACTGGGTGGACGCCCTCTTGATGGACCTCCTGGCCGAAGAGTTGGTGCGCTGACGCACGTCGGCGCACGCGTGAAGGCTTGTCAGGCGCGAATCGGTCGCTAGGATGGGTCCGTCCGAGGGCGGCGGGAATACCGACCCGAGACCTAGCGAGGGAGGCAAAGGTCAGATGACCGATCCGACACCCGCAGACCAGACTCCACCGCCGACCGCGTCGGCACCCCCAGCGTCCGCACCCGCAGGAGCGGCGTCCGCACCTCCGCCTGCATCGACGACCTGGACGCCGCCTGCGGCGACGACGATCGCCGATCGCCCGACCGGCATCACGATCCTTTCGATCCTCGCCGGCCTTGGAGCGATCGGCTCACTGTTGGCAGGTTTCACCGTGTTCACGCTGGGTACTCTTGTGTTCGGCCTGTCCGCCGCCATCTTCGGGCTGGCGTGGCTCGCTCTCGCCGGTCTCGGCCTCGCGTTCGGGATCGGGGCATGGCAGATGAAGCCGTGGGCGTGGCCGCTCGGCATCGTTCTCGCCGCCGGGGCCATCATCTGGGCGCTGCTGCTGCTCATCGGCGGTGGCAACAACATCCTGAGCTTCCTCATCACGGCCGTTCTCTATGGGGCCATCCTGTATTACCTCAATCAGCCGGGAATCAAGTCGCTCTTCGGACGCGCCTAGCCGGTCACGCCGGCGGATAGCCCGTGATCCGCCGGATCTGCCGATACAGCGGCCGTAGCTGGCGGTACATCCGCCGGTAGACGCCGCGGTACAGCTCGTCGTACAGCGCGTGGGTCGCGGGGTCCGGGTCGCGGACCTCGCCCACGCGGACCATCGCCGCGGCGGCCGCTGGCACGTCGCGATGCATCCCGAGTCCGACCGCGGCATCGATCGCCGCCCCGAGCCCCGATGCCTCGTGGGTATGGGGACGCCCGACGGGCAACCCGAAGACGTCCGCCGTGAGCTGGACAGCCGCCGGGCTCTGCGCGCCGCCACCGGCGATCCGCAGCGACGTGAGTGGGACACCTGTCCGCTTGGCCGTTCGCTCGCCGCCCTCGCGGAGCGCGTAGGCCAACCCCTCGATGATCGCCCGATAGAGGTGAGCGCGGGTGTGGACGTCCCCGAAGCCGATGATCGCGCCCTTGGCCTCCGGCCCGGGGATCCGCACTCCTGGCGACCAGTACGGCTGGAGCGTGAGACCCATTGAGCCCGCGGGCACCGCACGGATCAGGTCGTCGAACAAGTCCTCGGGCTCGCCGCCTTCCACAGCCGCGCGAGCGACCTCGCTGTGGCCGAATTCGCGCTTGAACCACTCGACCATCCAGTAGCCCCGATACACCTGGATCTCCATCGTGTACGACCCGGGGACCGCGGCCGGGAAGGCCGGCACGTAGCGGATCGGCTCCAGATAGCGGTCGGTGGTGGTGTTGATCGACGCCGTCGTGCCGTAGGACAGGCTCGCGACATCCGGCGTGAGAGCCCCGGAGCCGAGCACCTCGCAGGCCTTGTCCGCAGCCGAGGCGATGACCGGCAGGCCGACCGGGAGGCCCGTCGCATCGGCGGCTTCGCGGGTGAGGGCGCCGAGACGCTCGGTCGGCGCGACGAGCTCCGGCAGCCACGCCCGCTCGAGCGGAGCCGCGAACCATTTCCAGTCACCGTCGTCGGCCCATGTCTGGCGCTTGTAGTCGAACGGGATGAACCCGACCTGCGATGCCGCCGAATCGACGAACCGGCCGGTGAGCCGGTGGGCCAGAAAGCCGGACAGGAACAGGTAATGACGGATCGATCGCCACGTTTCCGGTTCATTGGCACGCAGCCAGTTCGCCTCGGCGTCGGCCATGAAACCGCCGACGGTGTCGCGGAGGCCGAGGGCCCGGAACGCGAGCCCCGTCGCGCCACCGACGAAGGGCAGACCGGCCGTCCGCCGTTGGTCGAGCCACACGATCGCCGGTCGAAGCGGGCGCCCATCGGCGTCCGTCACGACGATCGTGTTGCGCTGGGTCGTGACCGACATCCCGGCGATCGCATCGCGCCCGACGGAAGGGTCGGCGAGGACCTTTCGGCAGGCGTCGCCGAGGGTCTGCCAGTAGAGCTCGGGATCCTGCTCGGCCCATCCGGGGTGTGGGGAGACGTAGGGCTCGATCGGGATCCGGACTCCGGCGACGAGGACACCGCCGGCGTCGAAGACGAGCGCTCGAACGCTCTGCGTCCCGACGTCGACGGCGAGGACGAGGTCGCTCACGGAGGACCGTCCTCGAGGAGAACGCCGCGTGCCATCGTGCCGTCGGGGTCGAACGTTCGGACGAGCGCGTCGATCGCGTCCATCCCGAGCACCCCTTTCTCGGCCGCAAGGTACGGCGCGTGGTCGGCGCCGACGCCGTGCTGGTGAGTGATCGTCGCGCCGTGCTCGACGATGACGCGACTGGCGGCCGTCTTCAGGGTGCGCCAGCGCTCGAGCGTCTCGTCGGGGTCGGTCGCGAGCCGGAAGACGTAGGTCGTGTACAGACTCGAGCCGCTCGGGTAGCCGTGTGACAGGTGGCTGAACGCGTGCACGCGCTCAGTGGTGCCCTCCAGGCCGTGTCGGAGCGTCCGTCCGAGTTCCGCGGCGAGGTCAGGGAGCGTCGTCCAGTCCGTCGCGGTCTCGACCGTATCCACCGCGTATCCCGCGTCCCACAGCGCGTTCCTCAGGTACGGGGTGGAGAACCGGGCATGCCGCCACGCCGATCCGACTCCCGGTCCCGCGATCCCTTTTGACCCTCGAACGAGATCGTCGACAGCTCTCGCCGCCGCTCCGACGACACCCGGGTCGCCGGTCAGCCCGACGATCGCGAGACACCGCTCGGGACCCATCCCGCGCCAGCCGAGGTAGCGTCGGAGAAGGCCCGTCGGTCGTGAATCGCCGGCGAGCGCGAACGTCGTCGCGGTCTCGAGCGGGGTCGAGACGCGGACCATCGACAGCGGCAGGCCCGACCTGGCCAGTCGCCGGGCCAGCTGAAGGGCGCCATCCCAGTCGGGGACGAGGTATCCGTTGAAGCGCTCGAGTCTGGGTGTCGTGCTCGCGCGGACCGTGACCTCGGTCAGGATGCCCAGGCGGCCCTCGGAGCCGAGGACGATCTCGCGCAGGTCAGGCCCGGCAGCCGACGCGGGGTAGGCCCGTATGTCGAACGGGCCACGTGGCGTTTCGAGGTGCCCGCCGGCGAACAGATCCTCGATCCGGCCGAAGCCGCGCGACTGCTGTCCTGCCGAGCGGGTGACGACCCACCCACCGACCGTGGACAGCTCGAACGACTGCGGATAGTGGCCGAGCGTCAATCCAAGAGGCCCGAGCGCAGCTTCGATATCCGGTCCGGTCGTCCCCGCGCCGAACGTCGCGAGCCCCGATGCCTCGTCGAGGGCGCGCAGGCCGGTCGTCGCGCTCATGTCGACCGCCACGACGGGGCGATGGGACGGCCGCGTGGTGACGCCGCCGACGACGCTCGTCCCGCCACCGTACGGCAGAAGGGCCGCGCCGGTTCGCGCACCGACTGCCATGAGGTCACGGACTGCGGCGGCGCTCGACGGTCGGGCGACGGCGTCCGGCACCGAGCCAAGGCGGCCCGACCGGACCGCGACCCAGTCCGGGAGGCTCTGCCCGCGGGCGTGGCGGACGCGCGTCCGCGGGTCGTCGTCCAGAGCGGGATCGGCGCGGCTGAGCCGCGACGCCGGGACCGCGGACACGACGTCGTCGAGTGTGGCGTCGCGCGGTGGCGTTCCCGGCCCGATCAGTGTCTCGAGCAGCTCGCGTGCGCGCGGTGGAAGGCTCGTCTCGACCGACTCATCGCCCCAGCCGTTCCATCGCCGCATCGTCAGAACGGTGGCCAGGGGATCGCCGGCCAGTCAGGCGATGGGTAGGGGAACCGCCCGTCGGCCAACAGCGCGTCGACGCGACGGGCAGTCGCGCGGATCTCGACGCGCGACAGCAACCCGGCGAGCACCTCCGCGAGCTCGCCGTGGAGCGCGCCGCGCATGCGTTCCAGGCCTTCGATCTCGTCGGCGACCAGCGGCGTCCCTCGCCAACCCCACAGGACCGTCCGGAGCTTGGGAACAGGCGAGAACGTGACGCCATGGTCGACCCCGTAGACGTGGCTGCCGCCATCCACCGGGAGGATGTGTCCGCCCTTCCGGTCGGTGTTGTTCATGACCGCATCGAGCACGGCCATCCTCCGCAGCCGCGGATCGTCCTCGACGACCATCGCGACGACATCGACGTCCGGGTCCACGTCGACGAACGCCTGGACCATGCCTTCGCCGTACGGACCGTCGCGCAGGATCGTCGGTGGCACGATGCCCCAACCGGACGCCTCGGACACATGCCAGGCCGCGACCTCGCGATGGGCGAGAGTTCCGTCGGGGAAGTCGTCGAGCGGGCGCTCTCCGAGCGTCGGCTTGTAGATCGCGTCCATCGTGATCGTCTGCTCGGGGTCGGGACAGGGCCGCGTGACGGTGACGAGCATGGCGTTGTTGGACGAGGCCACGATCCGCCCGACGATCTCGAGGTCGCCCTCGCGTAGGACGTCAAGCGTGAGTCCGCGATCGATCACGGCAAGAGTCTATCCGTGGATGTCGAACTGTCGTGAGCGCGGCGAGGCGCGTCCTACCGTCCGGCCGTCGGCGGGCCTCCGGCGGGCATGGGGCTCGTCCAGGTATCGAACAGCGGCTCCAGCATCGGCAGCAACGCCATGACTGCCGCGGAGCTCAAGTGATGCTCATCCACCCAGCCGACGCGGCCATCGACGATCCACGTGCACCGACGATCCGGACAGAGCGAGGGCCCGGGGTCGAGGAACCACACGCCGCCGGCACGCGCAGCCTCCGCCTCCGCCGCGACAAGCGCGCGCGGGTGCACGAGGTCCAGATCGCGTGCGCAGGTGGCTGGGTCGAGCCTGTGCACGCCGAGACAGTCAGGGATCGAGAAGTCGGGGCGCGGCACATCACCGAGGAAGACGGTCGGCCCGATCTCTGCGAGGCGACGGAAGGTCGAGACGGCCGGCGCGATCCAGCGCTCGGGATCGCCCCGGGGATAGAGCCGCACGCCGTCGACCATCAGGATGCTGGCGCTGCTGGTGCTCGTGAACGTGACGACGGGCTTCAGTTCCCGGATCCGGTCCAGTGCGGCCGCACGCCACTTCTGGCAGCCGGCGGTGACACTCGCACTGAGCGCGATCGGCGCATCGACCGGTGAGCAGGCCGCGCGGAGCAGCGGCACCAGGACGAGCCCTCGTTCCTTGGCCCACGCGTTCACGGCGGGGAACCAATGCGATGCATGACTATCCCCGAACAGGACCGCCACTCGAGCGTCGCCCGTGTCCCCGTGGGTGGGCGAGCCGTCGGGCCGACTCGCGGTGCCGTACAGGCAGTCGCTGAGCCGTGCGCTGGTCGTCTTCCCGGTCCGACACGCGTCGGTGATGATCCGCTCACGATCGTCACGGGCCCCGACGAGGGCTGTGCCGAGTGGTTCCACTCCAGGGACGACGCGCGCCAGTGGGACCGTGAGGGTCGCGATCGAGAGGCCCACCAGGCACATCGCAGCGACGGCGACGCCGATCGCCTTCCGGCCGCGCAACATCGCCTGGCGGGAGACCCGGATCGGCTCCTCCATCCACAGCGTGCTCGCTGTGGCGAGGCCGATCGCGATCACGACCGCGACGACCTTCGCGAAGTCCGTCGCCGGCGACGTCGGCAGGACCATCAGCCCGGCGGCCGCGATCAGGGGCCAGTGCCACAGGTACAGGGAGTACGAGATCCGGCCCATGAACCGAAGCGGCGGGGTCCGAAGCGCGCGAGCTCCGGGCATGCCGTCTCCGCCCGCGACAAGGAGCGCCGTCCCGACCACGACGAGCACAGTGCCCGGCCCCGGCCAACGTCCAAGGCTCGGCGCGGTGAGCAGGACGAACACGATGAGGACGACCCCCGCAACGACACCGACAGCGCGCCACCGCGCGAAGGTCGGCGCAAGCCTTATCAGGCCATGCCCCTGGGTCCACGCGAGCAGCCCGCCCACGATGAGCTCCCAGCCTCGCTGTGGGAGCAGGTAGAACGCGTAGGTCGGGTTCGTCCACAGCGCGAGTGCAAGCGACACCAGGCCCGCCGCGGCGAGCACCGCAACCGGGATCCAGCGGCGCGCGGTGGGGGACGCGCTGAGGCGACTGGCCATCACGGCCACCACGAGCAGTGCCGTCGGCCAGACAAGATAGAACTGCTCCTCGACGGCGAGCGACCAGAAGTGCAGGTAGGGCGAGGAGCTGGGGTCCGCGTCGAAGTAGCCGGTTCCCGTTCTTGCGAAGTAGAAGTTGGACACCGAGAAGGTGGCGGACAGGGCCTGTGGGGGCAGGGTGTCGGGGACCGACGGGCCGAGCAACAGCGTGTACCCCACCCAGATGCCGACCACGCAGGCAAGGGACGCTGGAACGATCCGACGCACGCGACGTGCGTAGAACGAGATGAGGTCGATGCGCCCGCTAACCGAGAGTTCCCGAACGAGCAGTCCGGTGATCAGGTAGCCGGACAGCACGAAGAACATATCCACACCCGCGAACCCGCCGGGTAGCAGGTGCGGCCACGCATGCTCGATGACGACGGCTATCACCGCGATCCCGCGCAGGCCGTCGAGGGCGAGCGTTCGGGGCGTTGGGTCGGTCACGCGCGCGGATCAGCGGACGTCACCACCGCGAGGACACGGGCATCGGCGAACGAGGCGACGGACGGGATTCCAGGGCGAGCCGTCTTGATCTCCTGTGGTCGAGAGCGTTGCCACGGGACGCAACGATGGTACGGGTTGAACATCGAACCGGTCGAGGGGACACTCGCCGGCAGACAGACCGCCCAGTGGAGCGACGAATGCACCGAACCGCCATGGTCAACGGATCGCGACTCATCCTCACGATGCTGCTCATCGCCGCCGTCGTGCTGCTCGGGATCGCGATCGCGATAGGGGTGCTCGGAGACCCGCCCGAAGTGGACGGCTGGCTTCGCGCGGCATTCGGCAAGGTGTTCGGGGTCGTGGCGGTGGCCCTGGCCGCCGTCCTCGGCATACCAGCCGCGATCGGACTGTGGGCGATGGCAGGTTCCACTGCGGAGGGGGCTGAACCAGCGCTGCCACCGCTGCGGCGTCAGATCCTCGTTGCGGTGGCGATCGTCACGGTGGTCGTCACCGCCGCGGTTCTGGTCGTGACAGGGAGCGTCGCCGCCGTGCTGAACCTCGGGTTGTTCGCCTTGGTCGCGATGGCGTCCCTCGGCCTCGCAGGCGCGATCAACTTCTCGCCCCACGGCGGTCGTGCCGCGGTCTGTGCTGTCGCCCTCGTGTTGGTCGCCGCGGGCAGTGCCTGGTTGCTGAGCACCGCGTTCATCGGGACGGTCGGCTGAGCCGCTCCTCAGTTGACGTAGTGCCCGTTGCGCCGCGGGCAGATGTGGCCCTGGGGATCGAGCGGCGCTCCGCATAGCGGGCACGGCGGTCGGCCGGCGGCGACGATCCGGGTGGCGCGCGCCACGAAGGAGCGGGCAGCGTCCGCTGTCATCCGAACGCGCAGCAGGTCCGGGCCGTCCTCGTCCTCGTCATCGTCTTCGTCGGGATCGATCGCCTCGCCATCCTCGGACTGCGCTCGTGCCTCGACCAGGACCAGCTCGTCGTCGACGTCCCAGCCGAGCGTCAACGACCCCGCCCGGAACGCCTCGTTGATGGGCTCGTCGAGCGGTCCGGTGTCGTCCACGAGGCCGTTCGCGTCCTCCGCGGCGTCCTCGACACCCCGCCGCTCGAGCTCGGCGAGGAGGTCGCCGAGGCGGTCGGCCAGGACCGCGACCTGGACCTTCTCGAGGACGATGCTGACGACGCGCTGCCCGTCACGCGCCTGGAGAAAGAAGGTTCGATCGCCCGGCCGGCCGATGGTCCCGGCCACGAATCGATCGGGTGGGTCGAACAGGTAACGACGTCGCGCCATGCCCTGACTCTATACCGAAACCCGGATCAGGAGACCTCGACGCTCACCGTGTGATAGCCGCGGGCGCCGTCCGGGGCCGGCGGCGACGACTGCTCGGTCTGGACCGTCCCGGTGCCGTCCGTGGCGCGCACCTTCAGCTCGTGGCGGCCGGGTTCTGCGGCCCATTCGGTCATCCATTGGACCCAGGTCGTGTCGGCGAGAGGCGTGGACAGCCGGGCATCCCGCCAGACGCCGTCCACTGCGACCTCGACCCGCGAGATGCCGCGATCCGGTGCCCACGCGACACCGGCGATCGCCACCTGCCCCGGATCCAGGCCGCCGCGTGGCGTGTCGATCCGTGACTGCGTCAGGATCGGCGCTTCCTTGGCCCAGCCGAGGGGGACCCAGTAGCCATCGAACCCCTCGAGCGTCGTCAGCTCCAGCTCCTTCAGCCACTTCGTCGCCGACACGTAGCCGTACAGGCCGGGGACGATGAGTCGCGCGGGATAGCCATGGATGGGTGGCAACGGCTCATCGTTCATCTTGAGCGCGATCATCGGCTCACGCGACGGGTCCATCACCCATGCAGTCGGCATCCCGGCGGTCCAGCCATCGACGGAACGGCCGACGAGCTGGGTCGCGGCCGACTGGACGCCGGCGATCTCGAGCACGTCGCGCAGGCGGACGCCAGTCCACTTCGCGTTGCCGACCAGCTTGCCGCCCACCTCGTTGCTGACGCAGGCGATCGTCACGTACTGCTCGAAGACGGGGAGTGCGATCAGCTGATCCCAGGTGAGGGTGGTCTCCCGGTCGACCAGGCCGTGGATCCGAAGCGACCAGGTCGCGATGTCGACGCTCGGTACCAGCAGTGACGTGTCGATCCGGTAGAACCTGTCGTTCGGCATGATGATCGGCGTCAGGTCCGGCACGGTCGCGGAGAAGTCGGCATCAGCTCCGTAGCCCGGCACCGTGACCGAAGCTGGCGGCACGGCCGACCCGCTGCTCGCCGGCGCGGTCCGCTGCCGATCGAGCAGGTTTCGTCCCACGACCCCGATCGCGACCGCGCCGACGCCGACCGCGCTCGCTCGGATCATGAAGTCCCGCCGCGACCAGTCGGGCATCCGCGCCGTCGTCGCTGACGCCGTTGCCGCCGCAGCCGATGCGCCGGAATGATCGAGCAGCCAGCCAAGGACGAGCAGCCCGCTCCCGATCGAGACGGCCGTCGCGACGGCAGCGATGGCCGGGTCGGCAAGCGGCGCGCCGAGCGCAGCGAGGAAGCCGACGATGCCGAACGCGACGAACACGCTCGCCGCGATCTCGAAACGTCGTCGCGCCACGATGCCAAGGAGCGCACCGAGGGCGAGGGCGACGACGACGATGAACAGCTCCAGGGCCAGCTTGTCGTTGGTCCCGAACAGGCTGACGACGAGGTCCTTGGCGCCCGCGGGCTGGCGGTCGACGATGACCTGGCCGACGGCCGCGATCAGCGAGGTGGCGCCCGGCAGCACGCCGGCCAACAGCTCGGAGACCCCGAGCGCGACCGCTGTCGCGACGAGCCCGGCGATCGCTGCGCGGGCGTCGCGTCCCGACGAGACGGACAGGGTCGTCGCGGGCGCCGGGGAGGATGTCGTGGTCGTGCTCACGCGCCCATCATCGGCGGTCGGTGTGACGTTCGCGTGTCGTCATCCGAGCCCATGCCCGGCCGTCACGTCGATCGACCTCGATCGGTAGACCGAAGGCACGGCTCAGGACGTCGGTCGTGACCACGTCGCCCAGCGGACCGGCCGCGACGGCCGCGCCATCGGCCAGGACCAGCGCATGGGAGAAACCGGGCGGGATCTCCTCGACGTGATGCGAAACGAGGACGATCGCCGACGGGCGGGATCCTGTCGCGAGATCGGCCAGGTCCGCGATGAGGCTCTCGCGGGCGCCGAGGTCAAGGCTGGCGGCCGGCTCATCGAGCAGGAGGAGCTCCGGGTCGGGCATCAGGGCCCGGGCGATCGACGTCCGTCGCCGCTCTCCTGCGGACAACGTCGAGTACGCGTGATCCGCCACCGCCGCGAGACCGAGCCGGTCCAGGAGGGCGCGCGCCCGCGCCCTGTCGTCCTCGGTGTAGACGTGCCACCACGGTTCGGTCGCGGCATGACGGGCGGTCATCACGATGGTCACCGGCGTCAGGTCCGGCCGGAGCGTCGCCTCGATGGCGCTTCCCGCGGAGCCGATCCGACGCCGATGCTCGCGCGAGTCGATCCGGCCGTAGCGCCCGCCGAGGACGTCGACGGTTCCCGCGGTCGGCCACAGCTCGAGCCCGATCGCCGACAACAGGGTCGTCTTTCCCGATCCGTTCGGGCCCAGGACGACCCAGCGTTCGCCACCACGGACCGTCCAATCGAGCGGGCCGAGGATCGTCCGTCCGGCGCGCCGGACACCCAGTCCGCGGACGTCGACGACCGCCTCGATCACGAAGCCTGTGGCGCCGCGGAAGGTGTCTCTTCGGGTGGTGGCTTCGGGGTCGCGGTCGGGGGTGGTGGTGGCGGCGTGTTCTTCGGTGGTTTCGGCGTTGCCGTCGGCTCTTCGGTCGGTGGTGGCTCCGACGGCTCCTCGGATGGCTCGGCCGACGGCGCGGCGCTCGGCGAGGCGGTCGGCGGCGCGGTGGGGCAGGGGAGTGCCGCGAGCGCCGATCCCTCGGGCGTCGGGATGGCGAACGAAGGCACAACGCCGCTCGGGTCGGGTGTCGGCGTCACGAAGCACGACGGCGCCGGTTCCGGTCCGCACTTGCCTCCGACGAGGACGCCCCACGAGGGGCCGAATGGTCGGAACGCGCTGTTGTAGAAGTAGGCCGTTCGGGTCCTGTCCGGGCCGCCCGCGACCCCTGCGCCACGTTCCGCACGTCGCAGCCAGTCGCGATCCGCCTTGATCCATGCGTCATGGCCATTCTCGACCTTGACCGCGGCGACGACGTCGATGCCGCACGTGTCCTTCGGCAGGGCCGCCTGGGGTTCCGTGCCGGCGATGAACCACTCATCGACAGAATTCTTGTCGGATGTCGCGGCGAACCCGGTGAACGGGTCGATCTTGGTCCGGACGAGCCCCTCGGGGCGCTTGAAGTTCGTCTCGGGCCACTTCGCGGTCGCCTCGTTGAGGAAACCCTGCCAGACATACGTCGCCACGTCGATCGAGAAGAGCGGGGATCGCGCGGTCGAGACGAGGCTGTTGTCCGAGTTGCCGTCCCAGACGCCGACGGCGAGCGCATACGCGCCGTCCTTCCGGCCCGCGTCCGTCGGCGGGGCGATGTAGCCGTAGGCGTTCAGGTCCTTCGCGTCGTTGTTCGTGCCCGTCTTCAGCGTGGCGGGCCGGCGCCCGTCGGGCCCGGTGATCGCGAACTTGCCCCAGAACGGGTTCACGTTCTTGTTGGTGTTGCCCGCGAGGATGTCGGTCACGATGTAGGCGGCCTGCGGACTGATGACCTGCTTGCCGGCCGGTGGCACGTATGGCGGCTTGACGTCCTTGCCGCTCGTGTCCTTGATCGACAGGATCGTGGTGTGGGGAACCTGACGCCCACTGTTCGCGAGCGTGCCGTAGGCAGTGACGAGGTCGACCGGGCGGACTTCCTGGACACCGAGCGCGAGCGCAAGCTCGGCCGTGCGATCGCCCTGGAACTGCATCCCGAACTCCTGCGCCTTGGCGAAGACGTGGGAGGGCTTGTTGAGGGCCATCGTCTTGACCGCCGGGATGTTCAGCGAGAACTGGAGCGCGTTCCGCACGCGGACGGGGCCTCGCTCGAGGCGATCGGCGTCGTTGGGCGTGTAGTCGCCGCCGAAGTCGGTGGCAACGTCCATGAGCATCGTGCCGGCGGTGATCGTCTTGTCGTCGATGCCGACCGCGTAGTTGAACGGCTTGAACGCGGATCCGGGCTGGCGGTAGCCCTTGCCCACGACGTCGTACTGCGGCTGGAACTCAGGCTTGGTCGAGGCGGCGTAATAGTCGGCGCTGCCCACGTACGCGACGAGCTCGCCGGTCTGGTAGTCGACGGCGACGAGCGCGCTGTTGTGCAGGTCCTTGCTCTTGAGGTTGGCCATCCACGGCTCGACCTTCTTGAAGCCGAGGGCC
>JBJMMQ010000028.1:0-4151 GCA_045804705.1 Chloroflexota bacterium | reverse complement strand
GCGGCGCTCGGTGCAGCGGCGCTCGCGGGAGCGACACTCGCCGACCCGCCATTGGAACAGGCACTGATCGTCAGTGCGAGAACCCCGAGCAATCCCAGCGTTCGCTTTGGGTTTGACATGACTGGCCCTCCTGTCACTTCGACACTCCTCCTCGGTGGGTGCGGCGCATGTCCGGTTCGGCATTCTCCTCTGGCGGTCCTGGACGCCGGTCCGCCGAATCGGGCTGGAGCGGCGCACGAAAGTTTCGGTCCGATGGACGACGACTTTCGACCCGAACCTTAGCACCCGCTGCGGTACCGTCAAGAGCCTTTTCCGCTGCCAGTCTGCAACGAATCACTGCAACGCACCGCGAAAGTTTCGGTACACTGCGGCCATGAGCTCCTCCGTCACGGGTGCGAAGCGGCGACCTTCGGACCGGCCCACGATCGCTCGCGTCGCCGCCGAAGCGGGAGTCTCGGTGCCGACGGTCTCGAAGGTGATCAACGGCCGAGCCGACGTGTCGCCCGAAACGCGACGCCGCGTCGAGGCGGTCATCCGGGAGCAGGGCTATCACCGTTCCGAGCGGATCCAACGGACCGCGCCGATCCTCGAGCTCATCTTCCACGAATTGGAGTCGGAATGGGCACTCGAGATCGTCCGCGGCGTGGAACGCGTGGCCGGGCAGAACCATCTCGCGGTCGTCCTCTCTGAGCTGCACGGCCGTCGAACGCCTGGTCGCGGCTGGATCGAAGGGGCGCTGGCGCGCCGGCCGACGGGAGTCATCGCGGTCTTCAGCGACCTCAGCGAATCGGCCCGCACGCAGCTCCGGACGCGCGGCATCCCGTTCGTCGTGGTCGATCCGACGGGTGAGCCCCTCCACGACACGCCGTCCATCGGCGCCACGAACTGGAATGGCGGACTCACCGCGACACGCCACCTGCTGGGCCTGGGCCATCGCCGCATCGCGGTGGTCGGCGGACCCGCCGGGATCCTGTGCAGCCGCGCGCGTATGGATGGCTATCGCGCCGCGATGGATGCGGCCGGCGTCGCGATCGATCCAGACCTCACCAGCCACGGCCCCTTCCAGGTCGAAGAGGGCGTCCGCAAGGGCCGCGCGTTGCTGCGCCGGCCGGATCGTCCGACCGCGGTCATCGCGGGCAACGACCTCCAGGCACTCGGCGTCTACCAGGCCGCGCGCGAGGCGCGACTGCACATCCCCGAGGACCTGAGCGTGGTGGGCTTCGACGATCTCCCCGTGGCCCGCTGGGTCGGTCCCCCGTTGACGACGATCCGCCAGCCGCTTTACGAGATGGCCGTCGCAGCCGCCGAGCTCGTCCTGGCCGTCGCGCGGGGTGAGCAGGCCGTCCAGATGCGGGTCGAGCTCGCGACCGAGCTGGTCGTGCGGGAGAGCACCGCCCCGCCGACCCGCTGAGGCGCGCGCCGACGCCAACCGCCGACCTGCCCGTTTGCAGTGACTGCAAGAGCCCCGAGGCACCTTGTCGCGTCGCCTGAGGTGCCCCTTCCGTGTTGACCTCGTCGCGCTTCGGCGATTATCATGCTACTCGTGGGTAGCAGGAATGGCGCTGGCGTTCAGGTCGGTCGCCTAGCGGGATGTCTGTGGCTGGCGTTGGCGGCATTCGGCTTCATCTTCATCGCGGGCGCCGCCGGAATCGGGGTGGACGCCGGCTTCGTTCTCCTCCCCCTGATCCTGGTGCCGATCTGCTTCGCGATCGTTGTGTTCGTCGGTGGCACAACGAGCTGGGTGCTCACAGCGTCCGCGCTCGCCGGCCTCGCCTATGCGGCCCTCGGCGTCTGGAATTTCGTCCGAGCGGCCGACTTCGAGCGGACCCACCCGGGCTCCGTGGAGATCAGCGGAGGCGAACCGTCGCTGTCCTTCATCCTCCTCGCCCTCGCCATCACGCTGTGGTCGGCGTCGGCTGCGGTCATCAGGCGCCGACGCGCCTGATCAGTCGAGGCGGAAGATCTCCGGCATGGTCAGCCACCACGATCCGGGCTCACGCTCCGGGAGTGGCTCCTGCATGGCGTCGGTCAGCGACCACCATCGCTGGACCTCCGGGTCGGCGGCCATCGTGGCCATATCGGCGTCGTAGTCGTCGCCGACGTACTCGAACGACGCGAAGAGCCATTCGCCGTACCGGTAGATCGAGTAGTCCCGGATGTTCGCGGCCCGGATCGCGGTATTCACCGCTGGCCACGGCTCGGCGTGGAGGGCCTCGTACCGCTCGACCGCTTCGGGCCGGATGCGGATGACCTGCCCGAACCGCCGTGGCCTAGCCGTCATGAAGCAACCTCTGTCACGCCGGTCGGCTCGCCCGCCTCGATCCAGCGGGCCAGCGACTCCCGCGAGAAAAGCCGGTCGCCGACCATCGCCGACGCCCCGATCACACCGGCCAACCCGCCCAGCGACGACCGCTGGACGAGCAGGTCCCGCGTCGCGAGCGGCAGCGAGCGGCGATAGACGGTCTCGCGGATCGCTGCGAGGAGCTGGTCCGGGCTGTTCGCCACTCCGCCGCCGATGACGATGAGCGAGGGGTTGAAGAAGTTGACGATGCTTGCAAGCATCGACCCGACCCGCCGACCGGCATCAGCGAGCAGGGCGACCGCGACATGGTCGCCGAACGACGCCGCACGCGCGACGTCCTCGGCCGTCACTTCGCCTCGCTGGTCGAGTGCGGTCTGGAGCCGAGCGCTCCGGCCCTCCTCGGCGGCGGCCTGCCCAGCCCGTCCGAGAGCCGCGCCACCCGCCAGCGCCTCGAGGCAGCCGATGTTGCCGCACCGACAGACGACGGACGGGTCATCGGTGACCTGGATGTGGCCGACGTCGCCGGCACTCCCCTGCGCGCCCCGATGGAGATGTCCGTCCGAGATGATCCCCGCCCCGATGCCCGTGCCGATCTTCACCACGACCACGTTCGCGTGACCGGCCGCGACGCCGGACCGCCACTCGCCGAGCGCGAGGAGGTTGACGTCGTTGTCGACCCAGACGGGCGCGCCGTACCGCGTCGCGAACCGCTCACGGATCGGGTAGCCGTCCCAGCCGGGCATGATCGGAGGCGAGATCGGCCGACCGGATTCGAACTCGACGGGTCCCGGCACGCCGATCCCGACGCCCCAGAGGTGGCCCGGCAGGCCCTGGGTCGTCCGCACGAGCGTGTCGAAGAGGACGTCGACCCGGTCGAGAGCTGCCTCCGGGCCCGCCTCGATCCGAGCGGGTTCGTCGTGGTGGCCGAGGATCCGGCCGTCGAGCGTCGTCACCGCGACGTCGATGCTCGTCGCACCGAGATCGGCGACGAGGATGTAGCCGCCGTCGGCGCGGAACGTCAGCTGCCGTGGCGGCCGGCCGCCGGTGCTCGGCCCGACGTCCCCTTCCGTGACGAGTCCGCGCTCGATGAGCTCGCCGACCCTCTGCGCCACGATCGCCCGACCGAGACCCGTCCGCGTCACGAGCTCGGAACGCGAGCGCGACCGTCCGAAGCGGATCTCATCGAGGACCGTGACGAGCGCGTCCAACGCCTCGTCCGGGAGGGGCGCGAACCGGCCACTTCGTTCCGTCGCTGGCTCCACACGCTCCTGGATCACGTCCCGATGATACGCCGTCGTGCTTCGGTTGCCACGGACTTTTGCACTTGACATGGCAAAGTAGGATGTGGAGCGGAGGAAGTCCGAACCGCAACACGGGGATGCACCGTGGCGCAACCTCGGAGCAGCGACCTGTTCCCATCTAGACCGTCTAGACAACTGCCTACCTTGAACAGCGGGTGAGCCAGGACATGAGGAGGATCGCCGACGTCGGCGCAGCCGTCATCGGCACGGGTTTCATCGGCACCGTCCACGTCGAGGCGCTCCGGCGCATCGGCGTCCAGGTCCATGGCGTCCTCGGCAGCACGCCCGAGCGTGGCGCCGCCCGTGCCAGCGCCCTCGGCGTTCCGCGCGCCTACGACTCGTTGGCCGACCTTCTGGGCGACCCGCGCGACGAGGTCGTCCATGTCACGTCGCCCAACGACCTGCATCTGCCCCAGACACTCGAGGTCCTTGCAGCAGGCCGCCACGTCATCTGCGAGAAGCCTCTTGCGATGTCGGCCGCCGAATCGCGCCGCCTCGTCGATGCTGCCGCTGCGGCAGGCGTCGTCAACGCCGCGAACTTCAACATC
>JBJMMQ010000027.1:0-29643 GCA_045804705.1 Chloroflexota bacterium | reverse complement strand
GGAGGGTGATGCGCTCGACCCGGTGGTCGGGTCGCAGTGCTCCCTCGCCGTCCAGCTGCGCCGTGCGTCCGGAGGGATCATCGGCAGGAGCGCCGAGCTCGAGGCGATCGCCCAGGAGATCGAGGAGGCGACCCGGCGGCTGTCGGCCGTGACGCTCGAGGGCGAACCCGGCATCGGCAAGACCCGCCTTCTCCTGGAGGCCGTCGAACTCGCGTCGGCGAAGGGCTTCACCTGCGTGGCGGTCACCGCCGACGAGGAGATCCGCGGCCCGTTCCTCCTCGCGCGCAGCCTCTTCGCCTCCGCCGCGATCCGCGACATCGCGGTGGGTACGCCCGCCGAAGCGGCCGTCCGGCGCGTCGTCGACGCGATCTCCGGGCGGGACGAGCCCGGCTTCGAGAGGCTGTCGGCTGACGCGAAGCTCCTGCGCGCGTTCGATCTGGCCGGCGTGGCGGTCTCGGAGCTCTCGCACATCCGGCCCATCGCTCTGCTCATCGACGACGTCCAGTGGGCCGACGACGACACGCTCCGGATGCTCCGGTACGTGGTCCGGAGCGATGCCGACCAGCCGATCTTCCTGTTCCTGACCATCCGGCCGGACGAGTTCGCCACGGTCACCGAGGCCGTGAACTTCGTGGCCGACATGGAGCGGATGGGTCTCGTCAGGCGCTTGCGGCCCGGGCGATTCGGCTCTTTCGAGACCGCCGAGCTCCTGAAGCGCGTGCTCGCGGGCCCCGTCGAGGCCTCGTCGGCGGCAGCCATGCACGTCCAGTCCGAGGGCGTTCCGTTCATCGTCGAGGAGCTTGCGAGGACGCACCGCGAAGCGGGCACCCTCCAGCAGGTGGACGGCGAGTGGCGCCTCGGCCGGAATGCCGCCCGGCTCGTCCCGTCCGCCGTCCGGACCCTCATCGATCGACGCGCGGCACGGCTACCAGCGCCGACGAGAGCCGCGCTCGGCGACGCCGCGATCCTCGGTCGCAGCTTCAGCCTGCGAGACCTGCGCGCGATCCGGGCGAAGGTCGGCGGCGGCGACATCGCGTCGGACGTGGCTGAACGCGATGGTGTGAACGACGTCGGCGGCGGCGCCGGCGAGCTCACGGACGACCTCGAGCCGGCGGTGACCGCCGGTCTCCTGCTGCCGCAGGCCGTGGGCGGGGCTGCCGACTACACGTTCACCCACGAGCAGGTCCGGCAGTTCGCCGCGAACCTTCTCTCGGCTGCGCGCCGCCGCCAAGTCCATGCCGCGGTGGTCGACCTGTTGCTCGAAGGCGGCGATCCCGACCCGGCGGGGCTCCCGATGCTCGCGCAACACGCGCTTGCGGCCGGCGACACGGCGCGCGCGGCGCGGTTCTCGATCGACGCCGCTGCGGCCGCACTCGATTCCAACGCTGCCGAGGAAGCGCTCCGCCTCGTCGACCAGGCACTCCCCGTCGTCTCGTCAGCGACCGATCGGCGGACGCTCCTTGTCACGCGGGATGACGCGTACGCAGCCCTGCGCAAGACAGGCGAGCGCCTCGATGGGCTGGCCGAGCTCGCGGCGCTCGCGGAGGCGATGCGCGATCCCGAGGTCGAGCTCGACGTCCAGCTTCGGCGCGCGTCGGCGCTTCGCATGAGCCACGACGAGGAGGCCGCCGCGGCGCTTGCCATCCGTATCAGGGACCGCGCACGAGCCCGAGGCGATGCCGCCACCGAGCTCAAGGCCAACCTCGAGCTCGGTCAGGCGCTCCTGCGCGCACCACTCGGTGAGTCGTTCGGCGGCGCGACGCCGGAGACCGATATCGACGGCGCCGAGGAGGCCTATCGCCGTGCCGCCGAGCTCGCGGAGGAGATCCACGACGACCGAAGCCTCGCTGCTGCCCTCCGCGAGATAGGGATGATCGACTACGCGAGGGGCCGACAGTGGTTCGCCGGCGAAGTCTTCGCGGGCAGGATCGGCGACACCATGGCCGCTGTCGCCGCCGGAGCGGATATCGAGTCCCTCCTGCTGGCGTCGCCGGTCGGGCCGCTCCTGATCGATGCGGGGCAGGTCCTGGAGCGGGCACTCGCGATCTTCGAGCGCCTCGGCGACCGGACCGGGGTCATGTCGACGGTCATCGCGATGGCGTATGCCAGCTACTCACCCGTCATGCACCTGTCGTCCTCGGCCCGGCACCTCGAGGAGATCCGCCGCGTGACCGGGCGGTTATCCGCGACAGTGACCGAGAGCGAGCGCGACCGGCTCGACCTTCAGATGCTGTTCGGCGTCCACGTCTATTCCCGGGCCAAGGTCGTGCCGGACCTCGCTCTGTCCCGTGGGGAGGACGCGCATCGGGCGGCCCGGCTCCAGGGGGAGCGGTCGATCGAATTCCTCGCTGCCGGCGGCGTCGCGATGTCCCTCGTTGAGCTGGGCGATCTCGCGGGCGCTGACAGGTGGATCGATCATGCGGCGACGGCGGCGGCGTTCGCCCAGACACGGACGCGGACGATCCAGCTCGAGTCCTGGCGCGGCAGGGTCCGCGCGGCCGCCGGCGATCCCGATGGCATGCGCGATCATCTCGAGCGGGCCATCACGATTGCGACCGAGGGTGGGCGAGCATCCGCACGATGCGAGGCCCTCGCCCGGCTCGCGATCGAATCCTCGGCGCTCCTCACGCGCCGCGGGGACGCGGACCCGGCACTCGTCGAGCTCGCCGAGCGGTCGGCGATGCAGGTGAAGGAGCTCGTGCCGGTCCTCCCCGGCCACGCACCGTGGGGCGCGCAGGCTGACGCGGCTCTATCGGCGGTCGCGCTTGCCCGCGGCGACGCCTCGTCCGCGGCCGCCGCTGGCGCCGCCGCGCTCGAAGCGTTGCAGGCCGCGCTCCACGAGGATGTCAGCCTCGAGATCCTCGTCCCGGCGGCGCGGGCGATCCTTGCCGGCGGCGAACCCGAGATGCAGGACCGCATTCGCGCCTACCTTCAGGAGGTCTTGTCCCGGATGGCCCAGGGCACGGCTGACGAGAAGGTCCGCGTCGCATGGCTGACCGGTCCCCTGGGACGCGAGGTCGTCGAGCTTGCAGGACCGATGGACCTGACCGTAGATGCGGAACCCGAGGCGGGGTCGGAAGCGGACGTCTCCGGGACAGTCGTTGACGACATCGAGCGACGGCTTCTGCAGCTCCTGACGGAAGGCCGGACGAACGCAGAGATCGCCGCTGAGATCGAGTGCACCGAGGAAGAGGTCGCCGCCCGGCTGACCCGCCTGTTCGCGCGACTCGGCGCCTCGAGTCGGGCCGAAGCGACCTCTCTTGCGTTCCGCGGGCTCGCGACCGTCGGCTCGGCCTGATGGTCCTGCGGGCGCGCGTCGATCGGCACAAGTGCATCGGCGCGGGGAACTGCATCAGCCTCGCTCCCACGGCCTTCGACTGGCTGGCCGGCGACTACGGCAAAGCCGACGTCGTCGGGCCGGACAGCGTCGACGAAGACGTCCTGAAGGCCGCCGCCTTCGCATGTCCGACCGCGGCGATCTTGCTCGAGGATGTCGCTGAGCTCCTGCCCTGGCAGCTCCGTGGCAAGACCGGCCCCGCGCGCCGGGTCATGAAGACGTTCATGTTCACGGACATCGTCGGCTCGACGACCCTCGTCGAGGCGCTCGGCGACGAGGCCTGGGACGCGATCCTGCGCTGGCACAACACGGCGCTCCGCGAAGTGTTCGCGGCGCACTCCGGCGAGGAGATCTCGACGACCGGTGACGGCTTCTTCGTGAGCTTCGACTCGCCGGACCTCGCCGTCGCGGCGGCGATCGCGATCCAGCGCCGACTCGCGGAGCACCGTTCGAGCCAGGGCTTCGCGCCGCAGGTGCGGATCGGGCTCCACGCGTCCGATGCGACGCAGGTCGCCGGAGACTTTCGCGGCAAAGGCGTCCACGAGGCATCCCGGATCGCTGCGCTCGGAGGCGCCGGCGACATCGTTGCGAGCGCAGGGACGGTCGGCGACACCCACCGGACATCCGGTCGGCGGAGCGAGACGCTCAAGGGGATCTCGGCGCCGATCGAGGTCGTGAACGTCGACTGGCGCTGAAGCGGCGCTCACCGCTGACAGCGGGGCTGTCCGCCATCGAACACCGGCGTGGTCAGCAACCCAACGTGATCCCGGTCCGATACGAACTTGGTCGTGATCGGGCTCGGACCTACTGTTCGGTCATCGAACGGATGACAACCAGATCACCCGACGCACGAGCGACAGGACCGGAGGGAACCGAAATGTTCGACCTCTATCACGCACCGGACACGGCAAGCTATCGTCAGTCCGAGCTGTACGACGAGATCGCCAACGACCGGCTCGCTCGCGAGGCCCAGGGCAAGGGTCAGTCCTCCACCGAGGATCGCACCTCTCCCGTCCGCCGCGTCATCGCCGCCGTCAGCACCGCACTGACCACCGCGACCGAGGCCATCGCCGCCACAGGACGCCGACCGCACCGGATCTGACCTCACTTATCGCGCTTCACCAAGGCCGCTGGGCTGCACCCGGCGGCCTTTCGCTGTCCATCGCGCGCCCTAGACTCAGGGGCGTGGCCAGCTGCCCGGTCTGCGCGACCGACAACGCCGACGTCGCCCGCTTCTGCATGGCGTGCGGGGCCGCGCTCGTGGCGCCCGAGCCCGCTCGCGAGGCGCGCAAGGTCGTCACCGTCGTCTTCGCCGACATCACCGGATCGACCGGGCTCGGCGAGCGGCTCGACCCCGAAGCGCTGCGCTCGATCATGGGCCGCTGGTTCGAGGCGATGCGGGCGGTCCTCGAGCGGCATGACGGCTCGGTCGAGAAGTTCATCGGCGATGCCGTCGTCGCGGTCTTCGGGGTGCCGGTCGTCCACGAGGACGACGCGCTCCGGGCGGTCCGCGCCGCGGCCGAGATGCAGGCCGCTCTCGCGACCCTGAACGAGAGCCTCCGAGCCGAGCGCGGGCTCGAGGTCGCGATGCGGGTCGGGCTGAACACGGGGCCGGTCGTCGTCGGCGACGCCCGGGCGGGCGGCAGCCGGGCGACCGGTGATGCGGTCAACGTCGCGGCGCGCCTGCAGGCCGCGGCCGAGCCCGGCGAGACGCTCCTCGGCGAGTCCACCTGGCGTCTCGTGCGCGACGCGGTCACGACGGGCGAGCCACGAGCGGTCGCGGTCAGGGGTCGTGACGAGCCGGTCAGCGTCCGACGGCTGGTCGCAGTCGACGGGGCGGCGGAGGCCATCGCCCGCCACATCGCGGGACCGATGATCGGCCGCGACCGCGAGATCCGGATCCTGCGGGCAGCCTTCGAGCGGGCCGTGGCCGAGGAGCGCTGCGTCCTCGTCACCGTGCTCGGCTCGGCAGGTGTCGGCAAGAGCCGCCTCGTCCACGAGTTCCTGGCCGGTGCCCGAACGGATGCCCAGGTCGTCCGCGGCCGCTGCCTGCCGTACGGCCAGGGCATCACCTGGTATCCCGTGGCCGAGCTCTTGCGCTCCGCGGTCGGGCTCGACGAGACAGCCGAGCCCGGCGCGGTCCTCGAGCGACTGGGTGATCGCCTCGCGGGTCTCGCCGACGGGGAGACCATCCTCGCCCGTCTGGCCGAGCCCCTCGGCATCGCCACGGAACCGGCCCCGGTCGAAGAGCTCTTCTGGGCGATCCGGCGGTTCCTGGAGCGGCTGGCGCTCGAGCGACCGGTCGTCGTCGTGCTCGACGACCTGCAATGGGCCGAACCCGCTCTGCTCGATCTCGTCGACCACCTCGCGGACTGGGTCCACGGCGTCCCGCTCGTCCTGCTCGCGATGGCCCGGCCCGAGCTGCTCGACAGCCGCGCCGGCTGGGGTGGCGGCAAGCCCGACGCGACGACGTTCCTGCTCGAGCCGCTGCCCGCGTCGGACACCGAGCGGCTGGTCGAGGCGCTCCTCGAGGGGGCGGCCGTCAGCCCGCTCGCGCGGGCGCGGATCGCGGCCGCCGCGGACGGCAACCCGCTGTATGTCGAGCAGGTCATCGAGATGCTCATCGACGACGGTCTTGTCAGCCGGGAGGCCGATGGCTCGCTGGTCATCGGCGATCTCGAGACGATCTCGGTGCCGCCGACCATCGCGGCGCTTCTCGCGGCACGGCTCGACCGGCTCGAGGACGGCGAGCGGCGGACGATCGAGCGGGCCTCGGTCGTGGGCAAGGAGTTCGCCCACCGGGACGTGTCCGAGCTGACCCCGGCCGAGGGTCGGCCGGCCGTGCCCGGGCAGCTGATGGGCCTCGTCCGCAAGGAGCTCATCCGGCCCGACCCGCGGGCCGAACGGGGTGGCGAGACATATCGCTTCCGGCACCTGCTCGTACGCGATGCGGCGTACGACAGCCTGCCCAAGCTCGAGCGGGCCGACCTCCACGAGCGCTTCGCGGACTGGCTGGAGCGGACCGCCGGCGACCGACTTGCAGACCTCGATGAGATCGTCGGCTACCACCTCGACCAGGCGCGGACGTACCGGCTCGACCTCGGCCCCGAGGACGAGCGGACCCGAGCGCTCGCCCTACGGGCAGGGCGGCGCCTGACGGCCGCGGGCCGACGAGCGGCCGATCGCGAGGAGGTCGAGTCCTCCATCCGCCTGCTGTCGCGCGCCGAGGTTCTGCTCGCTGAAGATCCCGGTGCGCGATACGACGCACTGCTCCTGTTGGTCGACGTCGGCTTCAATCAGGACGTCCGGACGAACCTCGTTTGGGCGGAGCAGGCTGTGGAGGTCGGAACAAGACTCGGCGACGTGCCCGCCCGTCGGGCGAGGCTGTGGCTCGTCGCGATGCTCAGCTTCGCTGATCCGACGTTCCTGTTGAGTGACGCCAAGGCCGAGATCGACGCCGCCGCCCGCGACTTCGAGGCTGCAGGCGAGGTCGACGCGCTCCTCGAGGCGATGCTGGTCCAGACCGTCATCCATCTCAACGCCGCTCACTGGGCGGACAGCGACAGGGTGGCACGGCGAGGCCTCGAGCTCGCCACGACATTCGGACGCGAGCGACGTCGGGAGGATTTCACGGACTGGGTGACGAACGCCTTGTGCTGGGGTCAGACAGACGCGGCCGAGGCCATCGCGACCATCGAGGCGATGCTTCCCGCAGCTCGCCGCCGGGTCACGCGGGCGTGGCTCATCCAGGCGACCGGTTTCCTTCGGGCCGTCCTCGGCGACCGCGAATCCGCAGAGGCGGCGCAGCTCGAGGCGGAGTCGATCTGGAACGAGCTCGGTCAACGTCCGAACGAATTCCGGCACGCCTGGGCACGATTCCTCCTCGATGACCTGGACGGCGGTCTCCGCCTCGCACAGGAGTGCGCCGACGCGCTTGAGCTGCGCGGCGAGACCGGCACACGATCCACGATGGTGGGGCTGAAGGCATGGATCCTCGCTCTCCAGGGCCGAGACGAGGAGGCGGACCTCGCCGCAGACGAATCCCGCCGACTCGGGGCACCCGACGATGCGGTGACGCAGATGATCTGGCGGGATGCGAAGGGCCTGGTCCTCGCCAGGCGCGGAGAACGCGAGGCGGCCGATCGGATCACCCGTGAATGCGTGGAGATCGCAGACACGACCGATTCGATGGATGTCGCGATGGCGTGGCTTTCCAGGGGTCACGTGCTCCTCCTGCTCGGCCGCCACGAAGAAGCGATGGACGCGGCACGCCGATCGAAGGAGGTGTGCGCGCGCAAGGGATGGGTCAGCGGGATGCGCCGGGCACAGGCTCTGCTCGACGCATGAACCTCGTCGTCTCCGACGCCGCTGAACGGCACCGGTACGAAGCTCAGCTGGACGGCGCGCTGGCGGGCTTTCTCGACTACATCGTCAAGCGCGAGCGGATCGCGTTGATCCACACCGAGGTCCCGCAGGTGTTCGCAGGCCACGGAATCGCCGCCGCGCTGACTCGGTTCGCGCTCGACGACGCACGTCAGCGAGGACTAAAGGTCATCGCGATCTGCCCCTACGTCCGCCGCTATCTCGAAAAGCACCCCGAGGACATGGACGTCGTGGTCGGCACCTCGTCGGGCGCGGAGTAGGCCGACTCGCTCAGTCGATCATCACCAGCGGGGCAAGTCCCGCGAGCGGTCCGTCGGGCCGTGGCCGCGCCAACGCAGGTTCGGGCTCGCTGCCGGTGAGCGGCTCGCGTGTCGCCGCGACGGCGTCGAGCTGTGCGAGCAGGCTCGGGATGCCCGACTCGAGCGCCCCACCATAGGCGGGGCCGATGACCGTCATCAGCTCCTTCTCGCGCTTCGACTTCGGGGCGGCATATCGGAAATGGATCGTCGTGCCCCCGGTCGTCGGCTCGAATTCGACGGTATGGAGGAGCTTGATCGGGCCCGTCGGCGTGTCCAGGATCGTCCTGTCCGTCACGTAGTCGTACGGCCGCCAGTCGAGGATCTCCTCCACGACCGCGTCCTTGCCGTGCATGCAATGGTTCGCGGAGCCGGGTCCGCGACGCCCGCCCGTCGCACCCTGGACATCGACCTCGGTGACCCACGGCTGCCAGGACATCCGCTGGCCGGGCCGCGTGATGTACTCCCACGCGACCTGCGGCGGAACATCGGTCGGGACCGACACCACCAGGATCGAATCGGCCGCCGCCACGAAGACGCGGCGGCGTGCCTCCTCCTCGAGCCAGCGGCGGCCCAGGTCGTGGATCCAGCACGGCACCTCGCCGATCCGGTCGTACGTCTCCGTGTGCGGACGCATCCCGAGGGCGCTCGGTTCGAGGTCCGACGCATCGATGCATCCCTGGCTGATCAGCGCATACGCGTCGATGCCTGTCGTCTCGACGACGTCGTTCTTCAGGAGTCGGTGGACGACGATCACGTCGGACCCGAGCAGCTCCTGCCTCCCCGCGACCTTCTGGAGGATGGCGCTGCCGTGGTGGACGACGAACTTGAGGTCGAGGTCGGGGATCCGCACGCAGGCGGTACATTCGCACGAGGTGGCCTGCCGAACGTCGCGTCGTCGCCGCCGGAAGCCGAAGTAGCAGCGCTCGATCGTGTCGAGGAGCATCGAGCCATCGATCGAGTCGGTCGACATGAAGGTGAAGGCCGCATCGCCCTCGAGCTTCGCGAGCCGGAAGTTCGGTCGAAGGGCCGAGACGACCGCGCCGACGAGGTCCGCGAGGATGTCCTGCGCGTGGTCGAGCTCGACGTCCGCGAGGTAGCCGGTGTAGCCGGAGATGTCGGCGATCAGGAAACAGGCTTGCTGGGCGGCGGGGGCCATCGTCGCCACTATAGGGCTCGAGAATCGGTGGCCACGGGCGCACCGCTCGCCAGACGCGGTACGCTCCCTGAGTCAGTCCCCTTGGAGAGGCGTGTGGTCTGCTCGAACTGCGGCAGGGAGAACCGTGCCGGACGGAAGTTCTGTGGCGAATGCGCCCAGCCGTTGTCGGCGGTCGATGCAGACCGGAGGACGATCGAGGCGGGGATCGGCGCTCTCGGCGGTCGGACCACAGAGGCATCGGCCGGATATCGCGAGACGCTTCGGGCGTGGGACGACCTGGGACTGCCCTGGGACAAGGCACTCTGCGCCATCGACATGGCGACGCTTCTCGATCCGACTGACCCCGACGTCCGCGCCGCGGGAGAAGCCGCGCGCCAGATCATCGTGGATCTGGGCGCCAAGCCGTTCATCGCCAGGCTCGACGCTGCGCTGACTCGGCACGCGGGTCCGCCCGCGACCGGACCGTGAACTGCTCGAACTGCGGCGCGACCAACCCGCCTGACGGGCGCTTCTGCCTCGAATGCGGGACCGCTCTCGGCGGCTGCCCGAACTGCGGCGCCGCGAACCCCGCCGGTGCTCGGTTCTGCGGCAAGTGCGGGACGGGCCTGGGAGCGGCGGTGGCACCGGCGTCGGCGGCGGCACCGGTCGACGCGGACGCCCGCACCGGAGCCACGGAACGACGTGTGGTCACGGTCCTGTTCGCCGATCTCGTCGGGTTCACCTCGCTCTCCGCCGACCGCGATCCCGAGACGATGCGCGAGCTGCAAGACCGCTACTTCGAACGGACGCGCGTGATCGTCGCTCGCTACGGCGGGGTCATCGAGAAGTTCATCGGCGACGCCGTGATGGCCATGTGGGGCGCGCCGGTGGCCCACGAGGACGATGCCGAGCGCGCGGTCCGTGCCGGTCTCGATCTCGTGGACATGGTCCCCGCGCTCGGCCGCGAGGCCGGCGTCGATCTCGATGTCCGCGTTGCGGTCCTGTCGGGCGAGGCGGCGGTCTCGGTCGGCGCCGAGGGCCAGGGCATGGTCACCGGCGACCTCGTCAATACAGCCTCGCGCCTCCAGGCCGCGGCGCCGCCGGGCGGCGTGCTCGTCGGCGAGACCACGCGCATCGCCGCTGAGGCGGCGATCGAGTTCGAACCTGCGGGCGACCAGGCGCTCAAGGGCAAGTCCGCTCCGATGCTCGCATGGCTCGCGACGCGTGTCGTCGGCGAGCGCGGCGGTGCGCGCCGCCCGGACGCGCTCGAGCCACCGTTCGTCGGACGGAACGATGAGCTGCGCTTCCTGAAGGAGCAGTTCCACGCCGTCGGACGAGAGCGGCGGGCTCGGCTCGTCTCGCTCGTCGGACAGGCCGGCATCGGCAAGAGCCGGCTCGCGTGGGAGCTCGAGAAATACCTCGATGGCGTCGTCGAACAGGTGTGGTGGCACCGCGGGCGGTCGCCGTCCTATGGGGAAGGCGTCACGTTCTGGGCGCTCGGCGAGATGATCCGCCGCCGGGCGGGGCTGGTCGAGGGCGCCGACGAGGATGCGACCCGGACGGCGGTCGCGCGGATGCTTCGGGACCACGTCGCCGACGAGACGGAACGCGCGTGGATCGAGCCGCGGATGCTCGTCCTGCTTGGGATCGGCGAGTCACCGGCCGGCGGGCGGACGGAGCTGTTCGCCGCGTGGCGGACGTTCTTCGAGCGCCTCGCCGAGACGGGCACGGTCGCATTCGTCGTCGAGGACCTGCAGTGGTCCGACGACGGCCTGCTCGACTTCCTCGAGCACCTGCTCGATTGGGGCCGCTCCAGCCCGATCTTCGTGCTCACTCTCGCCCGGCCGGAGTTGCTCGAGCGTCGTCCGGGCTGGGGCACCGACCGCCGTGGTGCGATATCCATGCGGCTTGACCCGCTGACGGACTCCGCCATGCGCGAGATGCTCGACGGGATGATCCCGGGGCTGTCCGAGTCCGTCTCGTCGCGGATCGTGGAGCGTGCCGACGGCCTGCCGCTCTACGCGGTCGAGACCATCCGAATGCTGCTCGCGAGCGGCCGCCTCGTCCAGGACGGTCCCCGGCTGGTCGCCGCCGGCAAGCCGCTCGGCGCCACCGATGTCGGGGCGCTCGAGGTCCCGCCGACCCTGCATGCCCTCGTCGCGGCGCGGCTCGACCGGCTCGAGGCCGGGGATCGGTCGCTGCTCCAGGATGCAGCGGTACTCGGCCAGACGTTCACCCTCGAGGGGCTCGCGGCCATCTCCGGCCAGACAGCCGATCATCTCGCCGAGCGGCTCGACGTGCTCGTCCGGCGTGAGATCCTGACGGTCGAGACGGACCCGCGCGCACCCACGCGAGGGCAGCACGCCTTCGTACAGGCGATCGTCCGCGAGGTCGCGTATGGCACGCTCGCCAAGCGCGAGCGCCGCGAGCGGCATCTCGCTGCGGCGCGGTATCTCGAATCGCTTGGCGATGACGAGCTCGCCGGGGCCGTCGCCAGCCATTTCGTCGCGGCGTATCGCGCGGCGCCCGATGGTCCCCCGGGTGAGGCCGTGGCCGCCCAGGCGAGGGTGTCGCTCCTGGCGGCCGGGGACCGCGCAGAGGCGCTCGGGGCGCTAGGCCAGGCGATCGACTCGCTGACGTTCGCCCTGGAGGTGACTCGCATCCCACGCGACCACGCCAGCCTGCTGGAGCGGGTCGGTTTCCTCCAGATCCTCGCCTCGCGCTTCGACGATGGACAGACGATCCTCGCCGCGGCGGTCGAGGCCTACCGGGGGATCGGTGACGAGATCGGCATGATCCGGGCAACCACCCGACGATCGCTCGGCTACCTCGCTGCCGCCCAGATCGCGTCCGCGGCGGAGGTGATGCGACCGGTCCAGGAGACCGCCGAGGCACTGGCGATGCGCGACGACCTCATCTCGGCCGACGCCAACCGCGACGCCGCCGAGACGGCCGCGCTGTTCGCCGAGGCATCGGGCCGGATCGCCTTTCGCAGCGAGGACCTTGCCGAGGCGATCCGCTGGTCGGAGCAGGCACTCGTCCTTGCGGAGCCGCTGCGGATCGATGAGATCGTGGCGATGGCGCTCGTGACCAAGGGCACGTCCCTCATCTATTCCGGCCACCGGCGCGAAGGCATCGCCTTGCTCCAGGGCGCGGTCCTCGATGCGCACGCGCATGGCCAATCCCTGGCAGCCCTCCGCGGCACGAACAATATCGCCTCGACGATCTCGGAGACCGATCCCCGGGCCTCGCTCGAGACGTCGCGCGAGGGCATGGCGCTTGCGCGCCGCCTCGGCATGTTGAGCTTCGATGGCTACCACGCGGGGAATGCGTCGGGTGCCGCCGAGCGACTCGGGGAGTGGGCCTGGGCGGAGGAGGCGATCGGCGATCTCCTGCAAGGCCACCCGGAGGGCCCCGAGGCGGATTGGATCGCTTCCTGCGCCGAGATGGCGACGGCGTGGACCGGCGATCCGAACGTGAAGCGTGCCGAACGATTGCACGCCATCGCACTGCGCGAGAACGATTGGCAGACGGAGCTGAACACGGCCCTCTGGCTCGCTCGGTGCTCCTTCGCCGCGGGGAGGCCGGCCGACGCCCTGCGCTGGTCCGAGGCTCTCATTCGGCATGCCGAGAACGACCCGACGACGTTCGATTTCGCGATGGTCGCGCGGTTCGCCCAAGCCGCCGGACGACCGGACATCGCGCGACATCTGGTCGAGCTCTACGGCAACGAGGGCGGCGGGATCATCGATACGGACCTGACGAGCGTCCGGGCCGGCGTCGCAGCGGTCGAGGGCAGGACGGGCGATGCCATCGCGCTGTACCGCTCGGCCCTCGCGGGCTATCGCGAAGCGGGCTGTCGGTTCGACGTGGCGCTGACGGTCCTCGACATGGCGAGCCTGATCGGCCCGGACGATCCCGCTGTCCGGTCGGTCCTTCCGGAGGGACGCGAGATCCTGGAGTCGCTCGGCGCACGACTGCTGATCGAGCGTCTCGACGCCGTGGACCGAGATGGACGTCCCGAGCGGCCGACGCCCCGCGAAGCCGGGACGCCCACGGAAGCCTCGGCGGAGCGCTGATCAGACCGACGGCGGCAGCCTGAACTCGCCGCCCCAGTGGACGCGCGGCGGGCGTGGTTCGGCGTCATCGGCGAGCTCGGGCGCGGCGACCTCCAGTGCCGTCGTCTTCCGCCCGTACCAGGCGGCCAGCGGACCAGCCGAAAGGCCGTGCAGGACGACCGAGAACAAGACCGTCCAGACGACGACCGCGGTGAACGGGCCCGACGCGACACCTGCTTCCGCGAGACCGTCGATGCCAAGGATGAGGAAGACGATGGAGGCGACCCCGCGGGGGCCGAACCAGCCGATGAACGCGACCGTCGACGGCCGGAACCCAACGCCGATGAGGGCCACGGCGACCGGCACCATCCGGATGGCGGTGAGACTCAGGGCCGCGTAGACGAGGACGGTCGGATCGACGGTCTCCGTCGCGATATGCCCGGCAAGGGTGAGGCCGAACGCCACCCAGACACCGATCGCGAGCAGCGACCCTTGAAGTTCGGTGAACCGGACGGCGTCATGCTCCTTCCCCCGCGTGCCGCTTCCGAACGCGAGTCCGCCGACGAATGCGGCGATGAACCCGTTTCCGCTCACGCCGACCGAAACGAGATAACACGACGCCGCGAGCGCGAGCACGAACAGCTGGCGCGACACCGGTGAGGTCCAACCGCGGCGATCGACCGCGTCGAGGAGCCGACCGCCGACGAATCCGACGACGAGACCGACCACGACACCGATCGCCAGCTCTGTGATGGCGTCCCCGAGCCACGTCGAGCCGCCTCCTTCGGCCGCGGTCAACGCGACCCCCAGGACCACGAACGGGGTCGCGATCCCGTCGTTGAGACCACTCTCGACATTGAGGAGTCGCCGGATCCGCGCGGGGACCGCCTGGTTCGTCACGACGGCCTGGCCGAGCGCGGCATCCGTCGGGGCGAGCGTCGCTCCGATCAGGACGGCGAGTCCCGCCGGGATGCCCGGGAACAGGAGGAGCGCCGCGACAGCCCCGAGCAGGATCGTCAGCGGCAATCCGACGAGCAGGAGACGGGAGACGGGTCCGAGGTCATGACGAAGGGCACGGGCACGGATCGTCGACGCATCGACGAACAGCAGCAGGGTGAGCGTCGTCTCGGCGAGGATCCGGATCGCCTCGTTGTCGGGCGTGATCGAGATCGGCCCGAGGACATCATCTGCGAGAAGGAAGCCGATGAGCAGGAACGCGAGCGCAGGTCCGATGGACCATCGGTCGAGGCGGGCCGCGACGAGCGCGTAACCGGCGACCAGCAACGCGAGGACGGCAAGCTCGATCTCCACCGCGAAACGATACGTCGCCCACGGGTGTCCTCGAGGGCGCTGTGGAGCGCATCGGCCGCTAGGCGCTCACGCCGAGTGGTGGCGGGTCCTCCGTCGGCTTGGCCCGGCCGATGTCGAGTCGACGGAGCGTCGGGACGGTGACCGCGACAGCGCCGACGACGATGAGCGTGATGAACCCGCCACCGACGACCGCGGGAACCGTGCCGAAGACGCTTGCGGCGATGCCGCTCTCGAAGGCACCGAGCTCGTTCGACGCGCCGATGAACACCCAGTTGACCGACGCGACACGGCCACGGATCCGCTCGGGCGACAGGACCCGCAGGATCGTGTTCCGGATGACCATGCTCAACCCGTCGGTCACGCCGCTGAAGAACAGGGCGACCCACGACAGGATGAACGTCGTCGACAGGCCGAACACGATCATCGACACACCGAATCCCGCGACCGAGATCAGCAGAGTGCGGCCGGCGTGACGGCTCGGCGGTCGGCGTGTGGCGATGAGCATGACGCCGAGCGCGCCGAGCGATGGCGCCGTCCGCAGGATCCCGAGACCCGCCGGTCCGACGTGCAGGATGTCGGTCGCGAACACGGGAAGCAGCGCGATCGCGCCGCCGAAGAAGACGGCGAACAGGTCGAGGGCCATCGAGCCGATGAGCGCCGGCGTCCGCGAGACGTAGCGGACCCCGCCCGACAGGCTCTGCATCATCGATTCGCCGGGGACGACCTCGGGCATCGGCTTCTTCGGGATGACGAAGAGGCAGACGGTCGAGATCGCGAGCAGACCGCCGATGAGGCCGTAGCTGCCGACCAGGCCGATGACCGCCACGGCGATCCCACCGATGACCGGCCCGAGGATCGAACCCGTCAGGCTGACGCTGCTCTGGTACGAGACGCCCTGGACCGCTTGCTCGAGTGGGATGACCTGTGCCTCGAATGCGGTCAGCGCCGGTCGTTCGAAACCGCTCGCGAGGCCCGTCACGAAGATGACCGCCAGGATGGGCACGAGCGTCAGCGCGGCGTCGAGCGAGAGCAGGGCGAGTGCCCAGGCGGATGCGGTGACGACCGTGCTGGTGACGAGGATGATCATGCGGCGGTCGCGGCGATCGGCCACGTGGCCGCCGAACAGGACGAGCGACAGCGCCGGGATCGCCTCGACGAGGCCGAGCCAGCCGAGCGCGAGCGGGTCGCCGGTGATCGCGTAGACCTGGAACCCCACCACGGTCGCGAGCGCGCTCGTCGCGAGGCTGTTCGTGAGGCGCGCTCCCAGCAGCGCGCGGAAGTCGTGCTGCCGGAGCAGCGGCATGGGCTGGGTCATCCGCGCATGATGGCGTCTCGGCGCGAGAGCGTCTTGAGCCCATCTCCACTGCTAGGGTGACGAGGTGAGACCGACCGGATCCGATGTCGTTGTCATCGGCGGCGGGATCGTCGGGACGGCTGCTGCGGCGTTCCTCAATGAGGCGGGCGCCCGGGTCACGCTCATCGAGCGCGATGGGCTTGCCTCAGGCGCTTCGGGCGCGAATTCGGGCGTCGTCCAGCACCCATTCGACCCGGTCCTCGCCGGGTTGTATCGCGAGACGTTGGGACTCTATGGCGAGCTTGCCGCCGCAGACGTAGGGTTCCGACTCGGTGACGAGCCTGCAGGCCTGCTCTACGTCTCGGCAGACGACGCCGCGGTCCGCGAGGTCGACCGCTCGTTGGCCGAGGCCTTCCCGGGACTCGACCGGATCGTCGCCGATGGCGCTGCTCTGGCTGCCATCGAGCCGGCGATCGCTCCGGGCATCTGGGGGTGCCGGGTCGGGATCGGCTTTCCCGTCGCGCCGGCTGCCTCGACCTATGCCTACGCGACGATCGCCGAGCGCGGCGGTGTCCGGGTTCGGATGGGCAGGTCGGCGTCACTGCTGTGGCGCGGAGACACGGTCGCCGGCGTGAACGTCGACGACGTGCCCACCTTTGCGGACGCCGTGCTGGTCGCTGCCGGCCCGTGGTCGCCGGGATTGATCGATCCGACGGGCGCCTGGCGACCCATCGCCGAACGGTGGGGCGTCGTCGTCGAAGCCGAGCTGCCGCGAGGCCCGACCCACGTCCTCGAGGAGGCCGAGATCGGCGCGTCGATCGGGACGCGGACGGACGGCCCCGTCGCGGAGGGCACCGACCCAGCCGAGACGGACCGTGCCGACTTCAGCCTCGTGCCCTTCGACGGGGTCGCCTCCGTCGGCTCCACGTTCCTCGCGGAGCGGCCCGATCCGGCGACCTGGACCGAGCGAATCCTCACTCGTGCGAGCAGGTTCGTGCCCTCGGTCGCGGACGCGCCGATCCGCGCAACCCGTGCGTGTGCGCGACCACAGAGCCTCGACGGCAGGCCGCTCATCGGCGCCGTGCCCGGGACGCGCGGACTTTTCGTGTGCGCCGGCCACGGCGCGTGGGGCATCTCGACCGGCCCGGCATCGGCCCGGCTGATCGTCGACGAGATCCTCGGCCGCCGGCCACAGATGCCCGCGCAGCTTGACCCGGGTCGGTTCGGGGAGGTCAGCCCCGCCGGACGATGATCACATCGAGCCGTCGCGGGCCGTGGACTCCCTCGACGCGCTGGAGCTCGATATCGCTCGTCGCCGACGGGCCGCTGATCCACGTCAGCGGTCGCGTCGGATCGAGCCGAGCAAGCGCCTCGGGCACGCTGCCGACGATCCGTTCGTCGGAGACGACGCAGACGTGGAGATCGGGCAGGAGGCTGAGTGCTCGCCGACCCTGGTCGGGACCCGCGTCGAGGACGATCGTGCCCGTTTCGGCGATCGCCACGGCGCAGCCCGTGATCACGCCGTCGATGCTGTCCAGCTCGTCCCAGGTCAGCGGCGGGTCGTCACCGACTGCGACCACGTCGACACCCCGAAGCCACGTGGCCGGGATGCCGACGGGCACTGCGATCCGACGCGCGGCGTGGCCGGCGAGGACGCTCGCGACGACCTCTGGGAGCGATGCGGTCGTGGCTGCGTGGACAGTCGCGCGGTAGTCGCTGACACGTTCCGAGAACAGTGCGACGACATCCTCCCCGGCGCCGAGGCCGATCTCGTAGTCCCGCGGGATCGGGACCGAGGCCGGTCGGTCGACCAGCGCGTCGCGGATCCGCCCGAGGACGACGGCACGCGCCTCGGTCGCCGACGTCTCGCGCGTCATCGCTCCCCTCCCCGCCCGCCGTCGGTCCGCCGCCACCACGCACGGAACGACTCGCGAGCCGGTGCCTTCATGTCCCGGCGCCGGAACCAGCCACCGATCGGACCGGGGCCGGGGAGTCGTCGGATCCGTCCTCGACGAGCAAGGACCCGCCCGCCGAGACCCGCAGCGCGCTCCGCGAGACCGAGTCGACGTGGGCTGCGGAACGTCCACGCGGCCAGTGCGAATCCGGCAGCCTCCGGCGTCGGAAGCCTGTGCGTCGCCTCGGAGTGTCGGACGGCCTGACCGCGGAGGTGGACGAGGACTTCCGGGATGTCGATCCGCACGGGACAGACCTCGAAGCACGCCCCGCACAACGACGAGGCGAACGGCAGCGACGCAGTCTGTTTGTCGACCGGGCCCTTCGCGATGCCGCGGAGCTGCGGAGTCAGGATCGCGCCGATGGGCCCGGGGTAGACCGACCCGTAGGCCTGGCCGCCCGTCCGCTCGTAGACGGGGCAGACGTTGAGGCATGCCGAGCAACGGATGCAGCGCAGTGCCTGTCGCCCGAGCTTATCGGACAGGACGTCGGTGCGGCCGTTGTCGAGCAGGATGAGGTGGAACTCCTGCGGCCCGTCGCCGGGCGTGACACCTGTCCACATGGAGGTGTACGGGTTCATCCGCTCGGCCGTCGACGACCGCGGGAGGAGCTGCATGAAGACCTCGAGGTCGCGCCAGGTCGGGAGCAGCTTCTCGATGCCCATGACCGTGACGAGGACCTCGGGCAGGGTCAGGCACATCCGGCCGTTGCCCTCCGACTCGAGGACGACGACGGTCCCTGTCTCTGCGATCGCGAAGTTGGCGCCCGAGACCGCCACCCGCGCTCGAAGGAACTTCTGACGGAGGTGGAGGCGGGCGGCCTCAGCGAGCTCGGGCGGAGAGTCGGTGAGGCCGGCCGGCGCCGGTCGCCCGACCCGGCCCATCTCATCGATGAAGATGTCGCGAATCTCGGAACGATTCCTGTGGATCGCCGGGACCAGGATGTGCGACGGCAGGTCGTGTCCCAGCTGGACGATCATCTCGGCGAGGTCGGTCTCCCAGACGTCGATCCCCTCCTGGCGGAGGGCCTCGTTGAGCTCGATCTCCTGCGTGGCCCTCGACTTGACCTTCACGACCTCGGTCGCGCCGTGGCCGTGGACGATCGAAGCGACGATCCCGTTGGCCTCGGCCGCGTCCCGGGCCCAATGGACGGTGCCGCCGGCCGCGGTGACTGCCGACTCGAGGCGCTCGAGCAGCGCGGGAAGGTCGCGCATGACCTCGTCCTTGACGGCGGCGCCCGCCAACCGCAGGCCCTCCCAGTCGGCCTTCTCGGCGACGGCCGCGGCACGCTTGGTCCGGATGGTCGTCGTCGCCCGGTCGAGGTTCGTTCGGAGCTGCTCGTTGGCGAGCGCCGCGCGCGCCGCCTCCGGGAAGGGCGGCGTCCCTGCGAAGCTCGGCTCAGGCGTTCCTCCGACGATGGGCCGCGGCGTCGTCACGCCGAACCCCCGGTCGATGCCAGGATCTCCGCCATATGCATGACGCGAACCGGTGCTCGTCCACGGGACAGCAGGCCACCGATGTGCATCAGGCATGACGTGTCGCCGGCGGTCAGGACCTCTGCGCCGGACGCCAGGACGTCATCGACCTTGTCGAGCCCCATCGCGATCGAGGTGTCCTCGTTCTTGACGGCGAACGTGCCACCGAAGCCACAGCACGCCTCCGACCGAGGCAGGTCGACGAGCTCGAGGCCGTCGACGGCGCGCAGGAGGCGAGTCGGTCGGTCGCCCACGCCGAGCAGGCGGGTCGAGTGACACGTCGGGTGGAAGGCGACCGTGTGCGGGAAACGTGCCCCGACATCGGTCAGGCCGAGGTCGTCGACGAGGAACTCGCTGAGTTCGCGGACGCGCGGCGCAACGACGGCGACGCGAGCCGCGAGATCGCCTGACGCGAGTTCCGCGACGGCCGAGTGATGGTGGCGGACCATCGCCGCGCACGACCCCGACGGAGTCACGATGACGTCGTAGCCCGCGAACACATCCGCGAACCGGTCGACCAGCGGGACGCACGCGTCCTGGTAGCCCGAGTTGAAGTGCATCTGGCCGCAACACGTCTGCTCCGCCGGGAACTCGACCTCGTGGCCCAGCCGCCGCAGCAGCGTGACCATCGCCCGACCGACCTCGGGGAACAGGAGGTCGTTGTAGCAGGTGATGAACAGCGCGACGCGCATCGGTCAGTGCCCGCTTCCGAGCCGCTCCGCCAGCCAGCGCATCTTGGCGATGTCGTGGAAGCCCGCGCCGCCTTCGTGGTCGTTGAACGGGTACTCGACGATCTCCTTCGAGCCGCCGTACTCGTTGAAGGCGGCGTAGACGGTCGATGGCCGGCAGATCTCGTCCATGAGCGCGACCGAGAAGAGCGCGGGAGCCGATGCGCGCCGCCCGAGGCTCGCGACGTCGAAGTAGGACAGCGTCTGCAAGACCCGTTCGGTGTGGTCGCGGTGGGCCTTCAGATAACGCGCGATCTCCGTGTAGGGATCCCGGTCAGTGATCGTGATCGCGCGTTCGAAATCGGACAGGAACGGGACGTCCGGCATCGCCGCGGCGACATCCGCGACGAGCGCCGCGACCGCGATGGTGATCCCACCGCCCTGGCTGCCCCCCGTGACGGCCACCCGCGCGGCGTCGACGGACGGGTGTGAACGGACTGCCTCGACCGCGCGGACGGCGTCCGTGAAGACACGCCGGTAGTAGTAGGTCGCCGGATCGAGGATGCCGCGGGTCATGAAGCCCGGGTGTGCCGGCGCGCCGTCACCGTCGGGGTCCGCGGTATCGCCGACCAGCCAGCTCGATCCCTGCCCGCGCGTGTCCATCACCAGCGACGCGTAGCCCGCGGCGGCCCACATGACTCGCTCGTGCGGCAGGCCGCGACCGCCGCCGTAGCCGATGTACTCGACGACGGTGGGCAGACGGCCCTCGCGCCCGGCGGGTCTGTGGAACCAGCCCTTGACCGGCGTTCCGGCGAAACCACGGAACGTCACGTCCCATGAATCGATGACCGACAGCCCGGTCGCCACCGGTTCGAAGATCGCGTCGAGCGGCTGCGCCCTCGCCTCCTCCAGCGTCCCGGCCCAGAAGGCGTCTAGGTCATCCGGTTCGGTCAGCGCCGCGCGATACGCGCGCAGCTCGGGAACCGGCAGGTCGGTTTGCGGCATGCCTCAAGTATGGGTTGCAGCGTCCGTCTCAGGAGGGCGATCGGACTCCGGTCTGACGGCCCGCCGCGCGGTCGACCGCTTCCTTGTACCGGTCGTGCGCCATGGCCTCGCTCACATCAGCCATCGCGACATCGGTGTCGGCGTCGGCCATGTCGACCCGGGTCGTCTCGACGACGACGCGTGCCGCCGCCGCGGTCTTCGTGGCAGAGGCTTCTGCGAGGGTCGCAGCATGCAGCGCTGCCTTCGCGGCTTCAGCGGTGGCAGCGGCAGCCTCGGCAGCTTCCCGTGCGGCCTCGACCGCGGTCTCGGCGGCGACCCGTCCGCGCCGGGCCACGGCTGCCGCCTGTTCGGCCTGGCGCCATTCGTTCAGGGCCTGTGAGGTGGTCTGCTCCCTGGTCTTGGGGTCTGGCATCCTGGGCTCCCGGACTCGGACCTTCTGAGGGTCTGCGCGTAGTATCACCGAGCCGTCCAGAACACGTTCCGGTCGAGAGCGGACATCAGCGAGGACCGCATCGGGGACGCCGGCCCGCCCCGGACAGCGCAGGAGACGCCGATGGCCAGCTGGAACGAATTCGCCGCTGACGCGCCGGACATCGGCGCGGAAGGTCGCCGGCTCATCTACGCCCGCGGCGACGGCGAGGCGCTGCTCGCCACGGTCCGCGGCGACGATCTGCCGCGGATCCACCCGATCAACGTGGCGATCGTCGAGGGACGGCTCTATGCCTTCATCATCGCCCGTTCACCCAAGCGACTCGATCTCGAGACCGACGGCCGCTATGCGATGCACACGCACCAGGATCCGACCGCGCCGAGCGAGGTCATGCTGCGGGGCCATGCTCGCCTGGTGACCGGCTCCTCAGAGCGTGCTGCGGTCGCGGGCGGCTGGGCGTTCGAGGTCGATGACACCTACGCGCTGTTCGAGTTCGATATCGAGATCGCGCTGCTCGGCTCGCGCCCGACCGCCGACGACTGGCCGCCCCGTTATCAGTCCTGGAAGGACGAGGCGACAGCCTCCGCCTGACCGCTCAGTGGGGCCGGCGTCCCTCGAGCTCGTCGACCCACTCGGCCAACCGGTCGACATGCTCCGCGTAGTGGTCGACGGCGGACTTCCGGATCCACCAGGCCGCCTCGTCGTTCGGTGCGGGCAGGAGCGTCCAAGCCTGGCGCATCCGCGTTCGGGCGGCGTTCGCCTGTGACCAGCAGACATCCCACGGCTGGTCGCGGAGCGCCTCAAGGAACGAGGCGTTGAGGGCGTCGATGTCGACATCGTGGCCGTCGTACGTTCCGGCGATCAGCCGTTCGAACTGCGACGCGGCTTCCGCCAGCCACGTCCCGAGGTGACCGACGAGATCCCGGAGTGACCAGTCGGGATCGCCGTAGTAGCCAGGGACCATCCGCTCCTCGAGCGAGCACCGCCGGACGAGCGACACGATCTCGTACCAGCCACGTTCCTCGGCGTCGAGATCGGCGGCGTACGGCGTCTGGGTGGCATCCATCAGCGGCGGCCCTCCGGTGTGCACCGCATCGTCTCAGCCGACGCTCACCTTGTCGAGCGCCCGGGGCGGGTCCCGGCCCGTAGACTCGTCGCGCCATGGCCGCCCTGCAGTCCGCCTCCGATCCCAGTTCGGACGCGTCATCCGACGTCGACGTCCGGTGGCGCTGGGCGCCGATCCTGCTCGTGATCGTCGCGGTCACCGCGCTGGTCTGGTTCGCACGCGACATGACCTTCTACCACGACGAGTGGTCGTTCATCCTCCAACGCGACCTCTCGATCGATGGCCTGCTCAAGCCCCACAACGAGCATCTGAGCGCGACCCTCGTGCTGCTCTATCGGGTGCTTCTCGCGACCGTCGGCATGGACTCGTACTGGCCGTACCTCGCGGTAACGTTCGCGCTCCACGTGGCGGTCGCGCTGATCGTCTATGTCGTCGTCAGGCGGGAGGCCGGCGAGATCTGGGCGCTCGGCGCGATGGCGGTCGTGCTGCTCCTCGGGTCGGGCGGAGACGACATCCTGTGGGCCTTCCAATCGGGGACGATCGGGGCCGTCGCTGCGGGGATGGGAGCTGTGGTCATCGCGCCGCGCCGCCCGGTGATCGCCGCGGTCCTGCTGACCGTCGCACTCGCGACGTCCGGCGCAGCGCTCGCATTCGTTGTCGGGACCGCGCTGCACCTTCTGCTCGTCCGACCGCGCTCGCTCGTCTGGCTGGCGATCCCGGCCGTCGCCTACGGGGCATGGCTCGCTGCGTTCGGGGCGTCGGCGATCGCTTCGCCACACCTCGTCGGTCTCGCCGAGTACGTGGCGACGGGCATGAATGCGAGCGCCGCAGGAGCGGTCGGGGTCACCTCGCTCGTCGTCGGCGAGGTCGTCCTGCTCGCGCTCGCGTTCGGGTACGGCTGGCTGCGTTCCGTTCCGCGTGTGGTCGGGGCCCTGCTCGCCTCGGGCCTCGCCTTCTTCATCATCGCGGGCTTCGCGCGCGCCGAGCTCGGGCCAGAACAGGCGACCGCGCCCCGCTACGTCTACATCGTCGCGCCGTCGATCATCATCGCCGGCGCCGTCCTGCTCGCGCGGGTACGCCGTCCCGCGGGATACGCCTTGGGTGCCTTCGTCCTGGCGGTGGCGCTGGTCGGGAACGTCCTGCTACTCGCGGACACGCACGACCGGTTCGCGACCAAGATCGTGTGCGAGGGGACACTGACGCCCCTCGAGCGCGGGAGTGCCGGCAATCCCTGCTGAGGCCGCCAGCAGACTTGACGATACTTCACGTGGACGCGTACTATCCGCGGGTGCCTGAAGTACCGACCCACGACCCGCGGCTGACCGACGCCGCTGTCGACCTGCTCAAAGTCTTCCGGGGCATGCCCCGGGTCGTGCCGCCGCCGCTCGTCCGGGACCTGACCCTCGGCCAACTCCGATTGCTCATGCTCCTCCGCTCCGGCCCGCAGCCGATGGGCGCCATCGCGGACGCCTTCGAGCTCAGCTCGACGGCCGCCACCGGCTTCGTCGACCGCGTTGAGCGGCACGGGCTGGTCGAACGACGTCATCGCCAGGACGACCGCCGCATCGTCGAGTGCGTCCTGACCGCCGACGGCCAGCACTTCCTCGAGGAGGTGGTCGGCGTCCGCATCGAGTCCGTTCGCCAAGCCCTCGGCGTGCTCAGCCCTCGACAACTGTCCGGCTTCCACAGGCTCGTCCGCCACATCATCGAACGGCAGGAAACGCAGGCATGATCGCGCTGCTCAAGACATATCTGTCGCCGTACAAGGCGACGCTCGCGCTCGTGGTGGGCCTGCTCGTCATCCAGGCACTGGCGACGCTGTACCTGCCCGAGCTCAACGGCGCGATCATCAACAACGGCGTGGCCAAGGGCGACACGGGCTACATCCTGTCGACCGGCGCCCTGATGCTCGGGATCTCGGCTGTCGTGCTCGTCGCCTCGATCATCGCCGTCTACTTCGGGTCGAGGACCGGCATGGCCTTCGGACGCGACGTCCGAGGTGCGATCTTCCGCAAGGTCGAGAGCTTCTCGCGGGCCGAGCTCGACCAGTTCGGGACGCCCTCGCTGATCACACGCAACACGAACGACGTCCAGCAGGTCCAGATGGTCGTCCTGATGGGCCTCAACATGATGATCATCGCCCCGATCCTGGCGGTCGGCGGGATCATCATGGCCCTCCGCCAGGACGTGCCGCTGTCCGGCATCCTCGTCGTCGTCCTGCCGGTCATGGCGCTCATCGTCGGCACGCTGATGGCGAGGGCCTTGCCGCTGTTCCAGGCGATGCAGACCAAGGTCGACCGCGTCAACCAGGTCACCCGCGAAGCGCTGAGCGGCATCCGGGTGATCCGCGCGTTCGTGCGCACCGAGCACGAGGAGGACCGGTTCGACATCGCCAACAAGGACCTGACCGGGACGTCCCTCCGGGTCCAGCGCCTGTTCGCGATCATGCTCCCGCTGCTCATGGCGATCTTCAACCTGACCAGCGTGGCGATCCTGTGGTTCGGCGCGATCCGGGTGAACAGCCTCGAGATGCCGATCGGCAATCTCATCGCGTTCCTGCAGTACACGATGCAGATCCTGTTCGCCGTGATGATGGCCGTGTTCATGTTCATCATGGTCCCGCGGGCCGTCGTCTCCTCCGGGCGGATCCAGGAGGTCCTCAGGACGCAGCCGTCGATCGGCGATCCCGAGACGCCGGTCTTTGCACCTCCGGGTACCGGGACGCTGACGTTCACGGACGTCGAATTCCGCTATCCGGGAGCGCAGGACCCCGTCCTCCGCGACATCTCCCTCGTCGTCGAACCGGGGGTGACGACGGCCATCGTCGGCAGCACCGGCAGCGGCAAGACCACCCTCATCAACCTCATCCCGCGCTTCTACGACGTGACCCGCGGCCGGCTCCAGATCGACGGCGTGGATGTCCGCGAGCTCGACCGCGACGACGTCTGGTCGCGCATCGGGCTGATCCCGCAGAAGGCGTTCCTGTTCAACGGCACGATCGCCAGCAACCTGCGCTACGGGAAGGCGGACGCGACCGACGAGGAACTCTGGACGGCGCTCCGCATCGCCCAGGCCGAGAGCTTCGTCCGCGACCTCGAGGGTGGGCTCGAGGCGCCGGTCAGCCAGGGCGGATCGAACCTGTCGGGCGGCCAGCGACAACGCCTCGCCATCGCCCGGGCGCTGGTGAAGCGGCCCGAGATCTACGTCTTCGACGACAGCTTCTCGGCCCTGGACTTCAAGACCGACTCGATGCTTCGCGCGGCCCTGGCCGACGAGATCGCCGACGCGACCGTCGTCATCGTCGCCCAGCGGGTGGGAACGATCATGAACGCGGACCGGATCGTCGTCCTCGACGGCGGGACCATCGTCGGCATCGGCACCCACACCGAGCTCATGGAGACCTGCGAGACCTACCGCGAGATCGTCTACTCGCAGATCAGCGCGGAGGAAGCTGCATGAGCGGCCCGGGCGGTGCGGCCGCAGGCCGGCGACCACCGCCGCGTGGCATGGGCGGCGGACCGTTCGGCGGCCCGGGACTGCCCGCCGAAAAGCCGAAGAACCTCAAAGCGTCGTTCGGGCGACTCGTCGGGACGCTCCGTCCTGAAGCACCGCGCATCGTCCTCGTCATCGCGCTGGCCATCCTGTCTGTCACGTGCGCCGTCGTCGGGCCGAAGATCCTCGGCAACGCGACCGACATCATCTTCGACGGCGTCGTCGGCCAGCAGATCCCGGCCGGTGTGACACAGCAGCAGGCGGTCGACGCGCTGCGCGCCTCCGGTCAGACACAACAGGCCGACATGCTCGCGGCGATGACCGTCACGCCGGGACAGGGCATCGACTTCACGGCCCTCCGCGACACGCTGCTGTTCGTGGCGGTCATCTACATCATCAGCTCGATCTTCTCGTGGGGGCAGTCGTACATCATGGCCGGCGTCACCCAGCGCACGGTCTATCGGATGCGTCGCGACGTCGATGCAAAGCTGTCCCGGCTGCCGCTCAGCTACTTCGACAGCCATCCCCGCGGAGATACGTTGAGCCGGGTGACCAACGACATCGACAACATCGGGAACTCGCTCCAGCAGACGCTGACCCAGCTCATCACCGCGCTGTGCACGATCATCGGCGTCATCGCGATCATGTTCTGGATCAGCCCGCTGCTCGCGGTCATCTCGCTGCTGACGGTGCCTGTCTCGATCGCGGTCACGATCTTCATCGCGAAGCGCTCCTCGGTCCAGTTCGCGGCCCAGTGGGCGCAGACCGGCAAGCTCAATGGGCACGTCGAAGAGATGCACACGGGGCATTCGATCGTGAAGGCGTTCGGCCACCAGCAGGAGGCGATCGACACCTTCGAACGCGAGAACGAGCAGCTCTTCGAGGCGAGCTTCAAGGCGCAGTTCCTGTCCGGGACGATCCAGCCGATCATGGCCTTCATCGCGAACATCAACTACGTCGCGATCTGCGTGATCGGCGGCATCCAGGTCGCCAACGGGCAGATGAGCCTTGGCGACGTCCAGGCGTTCGTGCAGTACTCGCGGCAGTTCACGATGCCGATCACCCAGACCGCCAGCATCGCCAACGTCATCCAGTCCGCGGTCGCCTCGGCCGAGCGCGTCTTCGAGCTCCTCGATGAAGGTGAGGAGAGCCCGGACGTCGAGCTGGTCGGTGCGCGGCCTGCCGTCGCCGGACGTGTCGCTCTCGAGAACGTGTCGTTCCGATACCTGCCCGACGTGCCCCTGATCGAGGACCTGAACCTGACCGTCGAGCCAGGCCAGACGGTCGCCATCGTCGGTCCGACCGGGGCCGGCAAGACGACTCTCGTGAACCTCCTGATGCGCTTCTACGAGATCGACGAGGGACGCATCTCCATCGACGGCATCGACAGCCGCGGGATGTCGCGCGACGCCCTCCGCTCGACGTTCGGGATGGTCCTCCAGGACACCTGGCTGTTCCACGGCACCATCCGCGACAACATCGTCTACGGGCGGCTCGGTGCGACCGAGGAGGAGATCGTCGAAGCTGCCAAGGCCGCACATGTCGATCACTTCGTCCGGACGCTCCCCGACGGCTACGACACCATCCTCGACGACGACGCGACCAACGTGTCGCAGGGCGAGAAACAGCTGCTGACGATCGCGCGGGCCTTCCTTGCGGACCGGCGGATCCTGATCCTCGATGAGGCGACGAGCTCCGTCGACACGCGGACAGAGATCCTCATCCAGCGGGCCATGAACAGGTTGATGCTCGGCCGAACGAGCTTCGTCATCGCACATCGCCTGTCGACCATCCGCGACGCAGACACGATCCTCGTCATGGACCATGGCCGGATCGTCGAGCAGGGTACGCACGAGGCGCTGCTCGCACGGCGTGGCTTCTATTACGACCTGTACGACTCGCAGTTCTCGGAACCGCTGCTCGAGGCCGGCTGAGCGGCGGCGAGCGATGGCTGGCCCCTCCGCCGCGCCGTCGATCGTCGGTCCGTCGGGCCTGTACGATCGTGGGGAAGGAGGCGTGATGGCCATCAGCGAACGTGCCGGGCGCCCGGCGGACCCGTCGATCCTGGTCGACATCGACCGGTTGATCGCGGCCTACTACGAGACGCCCGACCCGTCCGACCCGGCGCAGCGAGTCGCGTTCGGGACGTCCGGCCATCGCGGGTCGTCACTCCACGGCGCCTTCAACGAGGCTCACATCGCGGCCACCACCGAGGCCATCTGCCGATACCGCGCCTCCCAGGGCACGGACGGGCCGCTGTTCATCGGCAAGGACCCCCACGCGCTCTCCGAACCGGCCTTCGAGACCGCCCTCCGCGGCCTGGTCGCGCACGGCGTGGATGTCCGCATCGACGCCGACGACGGCTACACGCCGACGCCGGTCATCTCGCACGCGATCCTCGTCCACAACCGCGGGCGGTGGGACCAGCTGGCCGATGGCATCGTGGTCACGCCGTCGCACAACCCGCCCGAAGACGGCGGTTTCAAGTACAACCCGCCGCATGGCGGCCCGGCCGACACCGACGTCACCCGACGGATCCAGGACGAGGCGAACGAGCTGCTCGAGACGGGACTCGAGGGGGTCAGGCAGGTGTCGCTCGAGGACGCGCGCGCCGCGGCCACGCGGCACGATTTCGTGTCGGCGTCCGTGGACGACCTCGGCTCGGTCATCGATATGGATGCGATCCGGGCGTCCGGTCTGCGCATCGGCGCGGACCCGCTCGGCGGCGCGAGCGTCGCCTACTGGCCACGGATCGGCGAGCACTACGGCCTGGACCTGACCGTCACCAACACGACGGTCGATCCCCGGTTCGCGTTCATGACCTGCGATTGGGACGGTCGCATCCGGATGGACCCCTCCTCGCCCTATGCGATGGCCCGGCTCGTCGAGCTGCGCGACCGGTTCGATGTGGCGTTCGGCAACGACACCGACGCGGACCGCCATGGCATCGTCACCCCGGGTGCGGGGTTGCTCAACCCGAACCACTTCCTGTCCGTGTCGGTCGGTCACCTGTTCGGCGACGGACGCACATGGGGCGCCGACGTCGCCGTCGGCAAGACCCTCGTCAGCTCTGCGATGATCGACCGGGTCGCCGCGGACCTCCGCCGACGGCTCCTCGAGGTCCCGGTCGGCTTCAAATGGTTCGTGCCCGGTCTGGTCGACGGAAGTCTCGGCTTCGGCGGGGAGGAGAGCGCCGGCGCGTCGTTCCTGCGCCGTGACGGCACCGTCTGGACGACCGACAAGGACGGCATCATCGCCTGCCTCCTGGCGGCCGAGATGACCGCCCGGACAGGACGCGACCCCGGCGCTGCCTACGAGGCGCTGACCGAACGGTTCGGGGCCCCCGCCTACCGACGGATCGACGCTCCCGCGACGCCGGCGCAGAAGGCGATCCTCGGGCGCCTGTCACCCGACCAGGTCTCGGCGACGGACCTCGCCGGCGACCCTGTGACCGCGATCCTCACCACGGCGCCCGGGAACGGCGAGGCGATCGGCGGTGTCAAGGTCATGACCGATCAGGGCTGGTTCGCGGCCCGGCCATCCGGCACGGAGAACGTCTACAAGATCTACGCGGAGAGCTTTCGCGGCGACGACCACCTGCAACGGATCATCGACGAGGCCCAAGGCGTCGTCGGGAGGGCACTGGCATGACGGACGACCATCGCGAACACGTGCACGAGCACGAGCACGAACACGTGCATGAGCACGAGCACGGCGCCGAGGAGGAGCTCGACTACG
>JBJMMQ010000026.1:0-29073 GCA_045804705.1 Chloroflexota bacterium | reverse complement strand
CGAGCCGGAAGATGAGCCGCCGAGAGGGCTGCGATTGCGCCTTGCCGCCTGATGCCCCGTATCGCTAGGATGTCCCCCAACGGTCAGCCGGGAGGGCTGACCGCGATTCCGGCCGGAACGATCCATGGTCAGCTGACCGTCACGGTCGTCCGGTCCTGGACCTGGAGGAGGACACATGCGCATCCGCAGTACCGGACTGACCCTGTTCGTGGGCCTGTCCATGGTGGTCGCTGCCTGTAGCAGCTCGACCGCATCGACCGCACCGTCGGCCGCGGCTCCCTCGACGGCAGCCAGCGCGGCCGCGTCCGCGCCCGCGTCGACCGAGCCGTCCACGGCTCCGTCGGTGGCCGCGACGTCGGACCTGAAGATCGGCGTCGTCACCGACGTCGGCAAGGTCAACGACAAGAACTTCAACCAGTTCAGCTACGCCGGCGCAGTCAATGGCGCGGTCTCGATCGGCGCCAAGACCCCGTCCGTCGTGGTCCCGACGAAGCCCGCCGACTACGAGCCGGACCTGCAGGCGTACGTCGACCAGGGCTACAACATCATCGTGGCCGTCGGGTTCAACCTGATCGCGCCGACAGCCAAGCTGGCCAAGGCCAACAAGGACATCTGGTTCATCGGCGTCGACCACAACCCCTGCATCAACAAGAACGGCGACATCGATCCGAAGTTCGCTGACTGCTCGGGCGACATCGCGACGCTCATCCCGAACTACATCGCGATCAACTACCAGGAAGACCAGGCCGGCTACCTCGCCGGCATCGTCGCGGCCTCGACCAGCAAGAGCGGCATCATCGGCGCAGTCGGTGGCGTCGCCGTGTGCGGACCGTGCGTTCGCTACATCCAGGGCTTCTACCTGGGCGCCCAGTCGGTCAACCCGGCGATCAAGATGAAGTCCGCGTGGGTTTCCGCGTCCGACTTCGTCAAGGGCTTCGCCGACCAGGCCGGTGGCACCGCCTACGGTGACCAGTTCATCAAGCAGAACCCCGGCATCGACGTGGTCTTCCAGGTCGCCGGTCTGACCGGCAACGGCGTCATCGACGCTGCCTGCAACGCCGGCATCAACGCGATCGGCGTCGACGTCGACCAGTACCAGTCCTATGCGGCCTCGCAGAAATGCCTCGTGACGAGCGCCGAGAAGCACCTTGCGGTGTCGGTCTCGACCTCGATCCAGCAGATCTCGGACAAGTCCGCGAAGGGCGGCCTCGTGTTCTACAACGCGGCCAACGACGGGATCGGCGTCTCGGCCTTCACCAACGCGGCCAAGGACATCCCCGACCTCCAGTCGAAGATCGATGCCGCTCTCGCCGGCATGAAGGATGGGTCCATCAAGACCTGCCCGCCGGCCCCGGACTGCGGCAAGACCCCAGCTCCGCCGATCGGTAACTGATCCGGACCCAGTAGCTCGAGCGGGTCGGCCACTCCTGGCCGACCCGCTCGTCATATCTCCGTCGTGGTGAACGCAGCCGAGGCACCGATGACATCGGAGTCCCCGCAAGTTCGCGCCCCCGCCCTCGAGATGCGGGGCATCACCAAGCGTTACCCGGGGGTCGTCGCCAACCAGTCCATCGACCTCGACATCCGACCGGGTGAGATCCACGCCTTGCTCGGTGAGAACGGCGCCGGCAAGACGACCCTCATGAACATCCTCTACGGGCTGGCACGCCCCGACGAGGGAAAGATCCTCATCGACGGCGCCGAGGTCGACCTGTCAGGTCCGTCCGACGCGATCCGGCGCGGCATCAGCATGGTCCACCAGCACTTCATGCTCGTCCCGGTGCTGTCGGTCGCCGAGAACATCATGCTCGGCGAGGAGACCACGGTCCGGGGCGGTTTCCTTGACCGCAACGAGGCCCACAAGCGGATCGTCGACCTCGGTCGCCGGTTCGGGTTCGAGGTCGACCCGGAGGTCAAGGTCGGCTCCCTGTCTGTCGGGTGGCAGCAACGGGTCGAGATCCTGAAGGCGCTCTACCGCGATGCGAAGGTGCTCGTCCTCGACGAACCGACGGCCGTGCTGACGCCCCAGGAGACGGAGGAGATCTTCGAGGTCCTGCGCCGCCTCGCCGCCGAGGGCCACAGCATCGTCTTCATCAGCCACAAGCTGTACGAGGTCCTCGAGATCGCGGACCGGATCACCGTCATCCGGCGCGGCAGGGTCGTCGGCCAGCGCATCCCGTCCGAGACAAACGAGGAAGACCTGGCCGAGCTCATGGTCGGGCGCGAAGTCTCGCTGACGGTCGATCGCGGCGAATCGAGTCCGGCGGGCGCCACCCTCCAGGTCCGGGGCCTGACGGTCCGCGATGACCGCGGCCACGAGGTGGTCCACGAGGTCGACCTCGAGGTCCGCGCCGGCGAGATCCTGGGCATCGCCGGGGTGGCCGGGAACGGTCAGGATGAGCTGGTCGAGGCGATCGTCGGCCTGCGCAAGCCGAGCGGCGGCACGGTCACGCTTGAGGGGACCGACATCACCGGTCTCCGATCGCGCGACGTGTACGAGCACGGTGTCGGGTACGTCCCGGCCGACCGGCATCGATTCGGTCTCGTGCTCTCATTCAGCATCGCCGACAACCTCGTCCTGACGAGCTATCACCGCCAGCCGTACTCGCGGGGGCTCCTGCGCAACGACGCGGCGATCCACGAGACGGCCGAGGAGCGGATCAAGGCCTTCGACATCCGGACACCCTCATCCGATGCGAAGGCCTCGACGTTGTCGGGCGGGAATCAGCAGAAGGTCGTCATCGCGCGCGAGTTCAGCCGCGATCTCCGCCTGCTCGTGCTCGACCAGCCGACGCGCGGACTCGATGTCGGGAGCATCGAGTTCATCCACAAGCAGACCATCGCGAAGCGCGATGCCGGCGCAGCCATCCTGCTCGTGTCGGCCGAGCTCGACGAGATCCTCGAGCTCTCGGACCGGATCGCGGTGATCTATCGAGGCAGGCTCGTGGGCCTGCGTGACGGACGGACCGCGGACAAGAACGACGTCGGGTTGCTGATGGCGACGGGTGGACGCCAAGGCGACGACGGCACATCCAAGGGTGAGACGGCCCTGGAGGAGGCGTCCACGGGCGGCCCCGGGAGCGCCCCATGAGTCGCTCGCTCAGCAGGGCGTGGGCGATCCTGGCCCTGCCGGTCATCTCGATCGTGCTCTCTGTGCTCGTCGGCTCGCTCGTGATCATCTTCTCGCAGTGGCTGGTGACGGGACAGTTGCAGCCCGGTCTGTCCATCGACGCGTACGGCGCGCTCGTGTCGGGATCGATCGGTTCCGAACGGGCCATCGTCAACACGCTGAACAACACGATGCCGCTCATCCTCGGCGGCCTTGCCGTCGGCCTCGGGTTCAAGGCCGGACTGTTCAACATCGGCGTCCAGGGCCAGTTCCTGATGGGCGCACTCGGCGCGGTCATCGTCGGGGTGCAGCTGAGCGCGAGCCCGCCGATCGTCGCGATCCCCGTCTCCCTCGCTGCCGGGATGGTCTTCGGGGCGGCGTGGGGCTTCATCCCGGGGTTCCTGAAGGCGGTCTCGGGTGCCCATGAAGTCGTCACCACCATCATGCTCAACTTCGTCGCCATCGCGATCCTGGCAGCGGCCGTCAGTGGGCCGCTCAACGTCGAAGGATCGGCCTCGCCGCAGACGCTCCCGGTGGGCAACGCGTCGCTCCCGGTGATCATCGGCCGGAACGGGACCATCGCCCTGATCTACGCCCCGCTGATGGCGATCGTGTATGGCTTCCTGCTGTTCAGGACGACACGCGGGTTCGAGATCCGGATCGCCGGCGCGAGTCCTGACGCGGCCCGATATGCGGGCATGTCGCCCCGCAACCTGATCATCTGGACGATGACCGTCTCCGGGTTGCTCGGCGGGATGGCCGGCGCGACGGACCTTCTTGGTGCGACGCACGCCATGAGCACGAGCTACGGCACGACCGTGGGTTTCGACTCGATCGCCGTGGCCCTCCTGGGACGGACGAGCCCGATCGGGATCGTCCTCGCGGCGCTGCTGTTCGGGGCGATGAACACCGGTGCCTCGGCCATGCAGATCCAGGCGGGCGTCCCGGCAGACCTGGTCGGCGTCCTCCAGGCGACGATCCTGTTCTTCCTCGTGATCGGTCCCGTCATCAAGCGCATCTTCCGTCTGAAAGGCGCGAAGACCGGCCTGGAAGACGAGGCGACCACCTTCACGGCGACCTACGGCGGGGAGGCGACGATCCGCTGATGGACCAATTCCTGTACGGGATCCCTGTTCTCGGGCTCTTCTTCGAGCTCATCGGCTACCTCGTGAGCATCACCCCGATCATCGCGCCGATCGTCATGAAGGCCTCGGTCCCCATCGGCTTCGCCGCGCTGTGCGGTGTCATGTGCGAACGCTCGGGCGTCGTCAACATCGGCATCGAGGGGACCATGCTCGTGGCGGCCTTCGTCGGCTGGACCGCGGGCGTCTACCTCCAGCCCGTCCTCGGTTCGACGGCCGGCCCGGTCTTCGGGGCCACCCCGACGCTTGTCGTCGCCCTCCTGCTCGCGGTCCTCGCCGGCGTCTTCGTGTCCCTCATCCATGCCTGGTTATCGATATCGGTGAAGGCGGACCAGATCATCAGCGGCACGATCATCAACATCGCGGCCTTCGGGATCACCGGCTACCTGATCTCGCTGTTGTCCCTCAACTCACCCGAGGGAGCCGGTCAGTTCCTTGCCTGGCATCCGCCGGCTGCGCTCGTGACCCTCCCGATCGTCGGCTGGCTGTTCGATACGATCCTTGGCCAGGGGCCGATCACCATCGGCCTCATCGTCATCATGATCATCTTCCAGATCGCCCTGTTCCGGACGCGCTGGGGCCTCCGCAGCCGGGCCGTCGGGGAGCACCCACGTGCCGCCGAGACGGTCGGCATCGACGTCATCCGGCTGCGCTACCGGAACGTCATGCTGGGCGGCGTCCTGGCAGGTCTCGGAGGCGCCTTCCTGAGCATGGAGGCAACGTCCGCCTTCCAGCCCGGGATGACCGTCGGGAAGGGCTTCATCGGACTGGCCGCGATGATCGTCGGGCGGTGGACGCCGATCGGGGCGTTCGGGGCCGCTGTCCTCTTCGCGTCGACGGTCGGGATCGCTCAGTCGATCCTCATCGCGCCCCCGCCCGGCCAGCTCGGCGACATCCTCATCTCGCTGCCGCCGCAATTCTTCGACGCGCTGCCGTATCTGGTGACGATCATCATCCTCGCGGGCGTCGTCGGGAGGAGCATCCCGCCCGCGGCCGACGGACAGCCGTACGAGCGCGAGGCGGCGACCTGACACGGGAGGAACGCGAGCGGGCCGCGGCCTACCTCGATCTCGAGGAAGGGCGAGGACCTGTCCCCGTGCTCGACGACGCGGGCATCGAACGGGTGCTCCGGGCCTCGCGACGGATCGCCGTCGTCGGTGCATCGGCCGATCCGCGACGACCGTCGTTCGGCGTGTTCCGGACTCTCGTCGGCGCGGGCTACGACTGCGTGCCGGTCAACCCGAACTGCGACGAAGTGTCGGGGGTGCCGGCGTTCGGATCGCTGGGCGAGGCCGTTGCCGCAACGGGCCCGTTCGACATCGTGGACGTCTTCCGCCGGCCTGAGCTGTGTGTCCCGCACGCACGCGAGGCGGTCGCGGCGGGCGCACGGGTGCTGTGGCTCCAGCTCGGCATCGTGAACTGGGAGGCAGCGCGGATCGCCCACGAGGGCGGGTTGGAGGTCGTGATGGACCGCTGCACCGCCATCGAATTGGGGCGGATCGGCGGTCGCGGCCACGATCCGGCGGAGCCGTCCTAGCGGATCAGGAACCCGAGGAACACGAGAACGACCCCGACGATCGCGATGGCGGCACCGATCCGTGCCTGACGCCGGAGCACGGCCATCGCCACCGAGGCACCCGTCGTGCTGTCGTCGCGGAGGCCGCCCCGCCACGACTCGTACCGGGCGACGTTGGCGTCCTGCGCCTTCAGCTGCTGGTAGCGCGCCCACGGACCGCGTGCGCGGGAGTATCCGACCGCGATCAGCGCGACCCCCGCCAGCCAGAGCGCGATGTTCACCAGCCCCACTCGATCAGTCCTCCCCTGCTCGCTCGTTCGCGAGTCGCTCGCGCACAGCCGCCTGGACGAGCGCCGCGTTCGCCTGGCCACGTGTCGCCTTCATGACCTGACCGACGATGAAGCCCACCGCCTGCTCCTTGCCGGCCCGGTAGTCAGCGACCGCGGCCGGATTCGCGGCCAATGCCGCATCCACCGCCGCCGCGACCTCGTCCGTATCGGAGATCTGCCGGAACCCGCGTGCCGCGATGATCGCCGCCGACGTTTCACCCGTGGCGGCGTGAGCCTCGAGCACCTCACGCCCCTGGGCGCGGGAGATCGACCCCGTCGTCACGGCGTCGATGATCGCCCCGAGCTCGGCCGGCGCCACGTCCACCGGACCGCTCGCCGCGTTGCGGAGACGGAGGTACTCCCCGGTGACCCAGTTCGCGATGGGTTTCGGGCCCGGACCGGGAGCCGCCGCCAGGGTCGCCTCGAACAGTGTCGTCGCCGCGGGATCAGCCACGAGAACGGACGCGTCATACGCAGTCAGGCCGAGCTCGTCCGTGTAGCGCGCCCTGCGCGCCGCCGGCAGCTCCGGCAGGCTTGCCTCGATGCGGCCCAGCCACTCGGGGTCGAGGTGGAGTGGCGGCAGGTCGGGCTCGGGGAAGTAGCGATAGTCGTCCGAGGTCTCCTTGACGCGCATCCGATACGTCTCGCCGCGATCGTCCGCCCAGCCGCGGGTCTCCTGGACGAGTGGCTCTCCGGCATCGAGACGTGCCGCCTGGCGGTCGATCTCGAAGGTGATCGCACGCTCGACCGACCGGAACGAGTTCATGTTCTTGACCTCGACGCGCGTCCCGAACGGTTCGGTCCCGCGCGGCCGGAGCGACACGTTCGCCTCGACGCGCATCTGACCGCGTTCCATGTCGGCGTCCGACGCCCCGATCGAGCGGAGGAGGAGCTGGAGCTCCTCCGCGTAGCGGCGCGCCTGCTCGGCGGTCCGGATATCGGGCTCCGTGACGATCTCCATCAGCGGCGCGCCCGACCGGTTGAAGTCAAGCAGGCTGACCTTGCGACCGGCGGCGTCCGTCGCGTGGACGAGCTTCGCCGTGTCCTCCTCGAGGTGCGCACGCGTGATCGCGACCGTGAACGGTCCCTCCGAGGTATCGAACGTCAGCCGCCCACGCGACGCGAGCGGCAGGTCGTACTGGCTGATCTGGTAGCCCTTCGGGAGGTCCGGATAGAAGTAGTTCTTGCGGTCCCAGCGGGTCGCCGCGGGCGCCGTCGCCTCGATGGCCGCCCCGGTCGCGAGGACATGCTCGACCGCTCGCCGGTTGATGGTCGGCAATGCCCCCGGAAGGCCGAGACAGACGGGGCAGACGTGCGTGTTGGGCCGGGCCCCGTCGTATGCCGTCGAGCAGGCGCAGAACATCTTCGATTCGGTCCGGAGCTGGCTGTGGACCTCGATGCCGATGACCGCCTCGTATCGCTCGAGCGCTCCTCCCGCCTCGGTCATGCCCGGACGTGTTCCACGAATCGCCCGATGCGCCGAAGCGCCTCCTCGAGTCGCTCGTACGACGTCGCGTAGCACATCCGGACATGCCCGACGCCGGACGGCCCGAATGCGCTCCCCGGCACGACCGCGACGTGCTCCTCGGTCAGAAGCCGTTCCGTGAACTCGTCGTCCGTGAGGCCGGTCGAGCCGATGCGCGGGAAGGCGTAGAACGCGCCGCGGGGCTCGAACGTCTCGAGGCCGAGTGCATTCAGGCCGTCGACGATGAGACGGCGCCGGCGGTCGTATTCGGCGAGCATCCGCTCGACGTCGGGCTCACCCTCGATGACCGCCGCGAGCGCCGCGTCCTGCGCCGTCGTCGGCGCCGACATGATCCCGTACTGGTGGACCTTCAGCATCCCCTCGAGGATCCCGGCTGGCGCCGCCACATAACCGACGCGCCAGCCGGTCATCGCGTACGCCTTGGAGAAGCCGCCCATCAGGATCGTCCGCTCGCGCATGCCGGGCAGCGCGCTCATCGCTCGATGACGGTAGCTCCCGTAGGCGAGACGGTCGTAGATCTCGTCGCTGTAGACGAGCAGGTCGTGCCGCGCCGCGATGTCGGCGATAGCGTCCTGGACGGCGTCGGGCAGGACGGCGCCGGTCGGATTGCAGGGATAGCCGAGGAACAGCGCCTTGGTCCGGGGCGTGATGGCCGCCTCGACGGCCGCTGGATCCAGTGCGAAGTCGTCCTCGAAACGAGTGGCGACATGACGGACGACGCCGCCCGCGAAGACGATCGCGGGGACGTACGCGACGTACGACGGCTCGTGGAGGATGACCTCGTCGCCCGGATCGCAGGTCGCCCGAAGAGCGAGGTCGACGGCCTCGGATGCGCCGACGGTGACGAGGATCTCGGTCGCCGGGTCATACGCGACGCCGTATCGGCTCTCCAGATGGCGAGCGAGCGCCCGCCGGAGCTCGAGCGTGCCGAGATTGCTCGTGTAGTGGGTGCGGCCCTCGCGCAGGCTCTCGACGCCGGCTTCCTCGATGACCCGCGGGGTGTCGAAGTCGGGCTCCCCCACCCCGAGGCTGATGACGTCGTCCATCGTCGCCGCGATGTCGAAGAAACGACGGATCCCCGACGGTGGGACGACCCGGACGCGCTCGGCGAGGACGCGGTCGGCAAGCGGCGCACGGGCGTCGAGGTCGGTCGTCATCGTCGGGACAGGGTACGGCATCGAGTCCGGCAAGCGCCCGCGACGTTGGGGCACCCATACACTCGCGGAGATCGCGGGCCGCATGCCAGGTTCCTGCACGCGGCGTCCACCGCCGCGATCGTGGCGACCGCGCCCGTGCTCGACCGCCTCGACGCGGGCTGACCGAACTCCCTCACGCGGAGGCGAGCACCTCCGTCCGGCCGGCAGGTTCGAGCGCCCGTCCGTTCGCCGGGGTGTGCCGTGGTTTCTCGGTCGTCTCATCGGACAGCCGAGGTGCGACCGCGGTCAGGACGGCACGGTCTCGGATGCCGAGCATCTGGCGACGCATCATCACGAAGACACCGAAGCCCATGATCGGTCCGATGATCCGGAATTGCGGGCCGCCGTTCCCGAAGCGGACCCGGAAGCGCTCGATCAGCCGCGTGCGGCCACCGTCGAGCGGCTCGAGGACGAACGCCCAGCTCGCGCTGAAGTCCTGGGGTGCGGTCCCGAGGAAGGCTCCTGTAGCAGCGAGGCCAGGCGGGACGGACTCGGGACCGGCGGACGCGGCCTGGCTCTCGACGAGGGCCGTATCGGTGAACAGGACGAGCGACCCACCCGGCTCCACGGCCTTGACCTCGAACCCGGTCGCCGGACTCGTCGGCATGATGTCGCCGACCGCCAGCGTCGCCCATTCCGGCTTCAGCGTGACGGCGCTCGTGCCGCCCATGTCGAGCTGGTCGTAGCTGTACCAGCCGCCCCGTCCATAACCCATCTGGAGGAGCCACGGCCAGACTGCCTCTGGTGGTGCGTCGATCGTGATTCCCCGGGTCTCGACCGCGGTCGTGACCGGGACGAGGTCGTCACCGCGAAGAGGCTTGGCCGCCTCGCTCGGGTCGACGCCCCACATCCGTCGCCAGCGGGCGACCCGACTGAGACCCACGCCGGTCACGGTCCCGATGGCCGTTCCGGCGAGAACGATGCGCATGCGCATGTGTGTCACCTCCGGGACGATGGTGCGTCGCGCTGCGGGCGGCGCACGAGGGCCGTCCCGCCCGAACCTGTGGGACCTTGCGACCGACCGGTCAGACGACGGTGGTGAAGGCGGCCATCCGCTCGAGGGGTGTCGGCGTCGCCGGATCCGCGGCCGTCTGGAGGTCGGATGGCTCGAGAACCCGCCACTCGGCTCCCGCCGTGATCGCCTCGTACGCACGTGTGAGGCCGAACAACGCAGCCTCGGACCACGCGGCACCGATGAACTGGAGGCCCACGGGAAGGCCGTCCGACAATCCGCACGGGACCGACACGCCCGGCAACCCCGCCATGTTGACGGGAAGCGTGCAGGCATCGGACAGGTACATCGCGACCGGATCGGCCAGCCGGTCACCGAACCGGAAGGCGACGGTCGGCGAGGTCGGGGCGACCAGCGCGTCGAAGCCCTGGTCCCACAGCCTGTCGAAATCGGCCTTGATCAGGGTCCGGACCTTCTGCGCCTTGAGGTAGTAGGCGTCGTAGTAGCCCGCCGAGAGGGCGTAGGTCCCGAGCATGATCCGGCGCTTGACCTCGGCCCCGAAGCCCTGGCCGCGCGTCGCGAGATAGTCGGCCAGCACGTCGCCGTCACCGAGTCGCGGGCCGAAACGGATCCCGTCGTACCGGGCGAGGTTCGCGGATGCCTCGGCCGGTGCGACGATGTAGTACGTCGCGAGTCCGTAGTCGGTGTGGGGCAGGCTGACCTCCTCGACCGACGCTCCGGCAGCTTCGAGCGCCGCCACCGCCTCGCGGATCCGCGCCTCGACCCCTGGCTCCATGCCGGCAACGAAATACTCCCGCGGCAGCCCGAACCGCTTCCCGCGGAGCGTGGCGGCTGCCTCGTCGTCGCCGGCGGGCAGTGCCGCGAGGGTCGCCGGGACCGGCTCGTCCGACGAGGTCGAATCGCGGTCGTCGCGTCCGGCGATGGCGTGGAGCAGGGCGGCAGCATCGCGCGTATCGCGGGCGAACGGTCCGATCTGGTCGAGCGAGCTGGCGAACGCGACGATGCCATACCGGCTGACGCGCCCGTACGTCGGCTTCATGCCGACGATGCCGCACAGTGCCGCGGGCTGGCGGATCGAGCCGCCCGTGTCGGTCCCGATCGAGAGCGGTGCGTGGAACGCCGCGACCGCCGCAGCCGACCCGCCGCTGCTGCCACCGGGCACGCGGTCGAGTGCCCACGGGTTCGCGGTCGGGCCGAACGCCGAGTGCTCGGTCGAGGAGCCCATCGCGAACTCATCCATGTTCGTCTTGCCGAGGATGACCGCGCCCGCCGCACGCAGTCGCTCGGTGATGTGGGCATCGTACGGAGCGCGATACCCCTCGAGGATCCGCGAGCCCGCTGTGCACTGCCCGCCGGCCACCGAGACAAGGTCCTTGAGCGCGACCGGGATCCCGAGAAGCGGCCGGAGCCGGTCAAGCGCAGCCGAGGCGTCCGCGCGAGCCGCTGCGAGACGAGCGTCCGCGGCATCCGCCTCCGCGAGTGCGCGGTCGCGGTCGATCGTCAGCCAGACGTTGAGCGCGTGATTGTCGCGTTCGGCGGCGGCAAGGTGCGCCTCGGTGAGCTCGCGCGACGAGACCTCGCCGGTTCGCAGGAGCGCGGCCATCTCGTGCGCAAGGAGACGCGTCAGATCGGTCAAGGCGTGGTCAGCGCTCGTCGAGGATGGCCGGCACGACGATGAAATCGCCCTCGGTCGCCTGGGCGTTGGCAAGGACAGCCTCGACAGGCAGCGACGCCCGCGCGACGTCGTCGCGCAGGATGTTCTCGAGCTCGATGGTCTGCGCGGTCGGTGGGATGTCGTCGGTCGGCAGCTCCGCCAGGATCGCGTACTGGTCGAGGATGTGATTGAGCTGGAGCTCGAGACGCCCGAGCTCGGCCTCGGTCAGGCCGAGTCGGGCAAGGTGGGCGACATGCTCGACGTCCGAGCGCGACAGGGTGGCCATGGCGGTCGATGATAGCGGACGTCCCGCTACCATCGGCTGGTGCACCTTCCCCTCATCAGGCCCATGGCCCGCGACGACGTCGACACGGTCGTCGACCTGTTCGTCCGCCAGGACTGGGGTGACCGGCGGCGCAACCTCGAGTTCGTCATCGGACACGAGCAGTCGCGCCCGTTCATCGCTGACGCGGACGGCACCGTCGTCGGGACGGGGGTCGTCACTCTGAATGGCCCAGTCGCCTGGATCGGCACCGTCTTCGTGGATCCTGCCTGGCGGCGGCGCGGCGTCGGTCTTGCGCTGACCCGAGCGACGCTCGACGCTGCGGATGAAGCGGGCTGCCGGACCATGGTCCTCGTCGCGACCGACGTCGGCCGACCGATGTACGAGCGGCTCGGGTTCGAGGTCCAGACCTGGTACCGGACGCTCGAGGCGCCGGGACTCCCGGAGTCGACCTCGGTCGACCCGAGGATCCGGCCGTTCGCCCCGGACGACCTTCCAGCGATGGCCGCGCTCGACGCGGAGGCGACCGGCGAGGACCGTGCTCACCTGCTCGAGGCATTCGCCACGGAGACCACGGCACGCGTCCTCGACTCCGGGGACGGGATCCTGGGCGGGTTCGTCGTGAGGGCGCCGTGGGGCGGTGGCGCGACGATCGCGCCACGGGTCGAGGACGCGTGCGCGATCCTCGAGGCGCGTCGCCTGGCCCACGGCCCGGAGGGCCGCATTCGGGCCGGGCTCCTGGCCGAGAACGAGGCAGGCATCGAGCGCCTGCTCGCGACCGGCTGGAGGGATGCGTGGCGCGCACCGCGTCTCGTCCGTGGCGACCCGATGGTCTGGCGCCCGGAGGCGATCTGGGGTCAGTTCAACCACGCGCTCGGCTGACTCTGCAGTCGCGCTGGCCCTCGCGCGATCCGCCTAGCCGCCGCCTTCCAGGACACGGCGGAAGCCGTCCTCGTCGAGGACCTCGATCCCGAGCTCCTGGGCCTTCGCGAGCTTCGAACCGGCGCTCTCGCCGGCCACGACATAGTCGGTCTTCTTCGAGACCGATCCCGCGACCTTGCCGCCGGCTCCGCGGATCGCCTCCTCCGCCTCGGTCCGGCTGAACCCCTCGAGGGTCCCGGTGACGACGAGGGTCTTGCCATCGAGCGGTCCGGCCGCGTCCGGCGCGACGATCAGCGGCGGCTCAGGTTCGACGCCCGCGTCGGCCAGGTCATCGAGGACTTGGGCGGTCGCCTCGTCGGTGAAGTACCGGGCGAGGCTTGCGGCGACGGTCGGCCCGACGCCCTCGACTTCCGCGAAACGCTCCGGCTCCTCACGGGCGATCTTCCGCAGGAACGCGCCCAGGGCGATGAGCCAGTCGTCCTCGGGCGGGACCTGCACGGTCAGCCACCGCGCGAGGTCGATGGCGGTCGTCTCGCCGACCTGCGGGATGCCGAGCGCGTTGAGCACTCGCGCCAGCGGACGGCGGCGCGACTTCTGGATCGAGGCATACAGGTTCTCGGCGCTCTTGCGGGCGAATCGGTCGAGCGATTCGAGGTCCTCGACGCTGAGCCGGTAGAAGTCGCCGCGGCGCTTGACGAGCCCGCGCTCGATGAGCTGGACAAGCACCTTCCAGCCCGCTCCCTCGATGTCCATCCCGCCGCGTCCGGCGAAGTGACCGAATTCCTGGCCGACGCGCGCCGGGCACGCGAGGTTCGGGCAGTAGACGCGGACCGCGCCCTCGTCGCGCACGACGGGCGTGTCGCAGACGGGACACCGCAGGGGCATCTCGAACTCCCGCTCGGGGCCCGTGCGGCGGTCGACGAGCGGCCGGACGACCTCGGGGATGACGTCGCCGTCCTTCTGGAGCACGACCCAATCGCCGATGCGGATGTCCTTGCGCCGGACCTCGTCGATGTTGTGGAGCGTCGCCCGCGCGACGGTCGAGCCCGCGACCTTGACGGGGGTCATGTGCGCGACGGGCGTCAGCGTCCCTGTCCGTCCCACGTACGGCACGATGTCCTCGATGAACGCCTCGACCTGCTCCGGCGGGAACTTGAAGGCGATGGCCCAGCGCGGGGCCCGGCTGACCATGCCGAGGCGTGCCTGCTGATCGAACCGGTCGACCTTGACGACCACGCCGTCGGTCTCGTACGGGAGGCCGTGACGCTCCTCGCGCCAGCGCTCCGTGAACGCGATGACGGCCTCGATGTCGAGCCCCGACTCGTGGTCAGGGTTGACCGGGAAACCGAGTGCCGACAGCCGCTCGAGCGCGGCCGTCTGCGTCCCGACGCGGCCCGTGTCCTCGACGAGCTGGTAGAACCAGGCCGACAGCTTCCGGCGCGCCGTGACGGTCGGATCGATCTGGCGGAGCGATCCGGCGCCGCTGTTGCGTGGGTTGGCGTACAGCGGCAGGCCGGCCTCCTCGCGCTCCTCGTTGATGCGCTGGAACTCGGCCTTCGGCATGAACACCTCGCCGCGAGCATCGAGAGCGGCGGGCTCGGTCAGGCGATCCGGGATGACGGTGATGGTCCGCAGGTTCGCGGTCACGTCCTCGCCGGTCGTTCCGTCGCCGCGCGTCGCCCCCTGCACGAACCGGCCGCGCTCGTAATGGAGGCTGATCGCGAGACCATCGATCTTGAGCTCCGCAACGTAGCGCAGGTCGTCGGCTGGCGCGGGAGCCGCCGGGAGGCCGAGCCCACGACGGACGCGGGCGTCGAACGCGCGCAGCTCGTCGTGACTGAACGCGTTCGAGAGGGACAGCATCGGACGTGAGTGACGGACCTCATCGAACGTCCCGCCGGTCGGCGTGCCGCCGACGCGCTGCGTCGGCGAGTCGGGTGTCGTCAGATCCGGGAACGCCGTCTCGAGGGCGACGAGCTCCCGGAAGAGCGCGTCGTACGCGGCGTCGGAGATCTCGGGCGCGTCCTGGACGTGGTACAGCTCGTTGGCATGGTCGACAGCGGCAGCGAGCTCCGCGTGTCGTGTCGCAGCCGCGGCCGGATCGAGGGCGGCTGCCATCTCGACGAGCGAAGGGTCGACCGGGGGCAGCTGGACTGTCATCGATGCGAGGGTACCGAACGGCAGCATCCCGCGCAGTCATCGGCGGCGGCGATGCGAGCGGCATCACGCTCGCGTCAACCGCCCCCTCACGGTCAGGGCAAGCTCCCGATCGCCTCCTCCGCCCACGCCGCGTCATCGGCGATCAGCACGAACATGTGGTCGGCGGTCTGGTAGAGGTAGGGCCGGCCTTTCTGGTGGACGTTCTGGTCGAGCATGTCCGTGGTGCCGACGTAGACGTCCTTGTCCGCGAAGGCCGTCTTCTGATAGTTGTTCAGATCGATAGCGGCGTCGACGTCGTGGAAACCGGCCGAGCCGAACAGGAGCGTCAGGACCAACCCGATCTCGTCCTCGTTCTCGGGTCGCCCGGCCGCCCAGATGAAGTACGGCGGGTCGTTCGATGTGTCGGATCGCCCGGCCACGCCGTAGACGAGCTTCGCGTCGTCGACCGGGTCAGGGTTGTCGGCGGTCGTGAACCCCGCGACGAGCGCGTCGGCGTGCGCCGGCGTGTCGACCGCGAGCTCGAGCCAACACCGGCCGCGGACCGACCATCGCGCGAGCGGGCGTCCGCCGACGGTCGCCGGGAGGAGAGCTTCGATCTCTGGGGCCTGATGGGGAAAGACGCCAGACGTGGGGTCGATGCAGGTGGCCGACGATCGCGACGGCGTCGCCGACCCGGCAGGGATGGACGCCGCCGCGGCGGACGCAGGACTCGAAGCGAGTGCGACACCCGGGCTCGCGGACGACCCCGCCATGACCGTGAAGGTTCCCGTCGCGAGATCCGCGCTCGTCGTCTGATCCCCGTAGCGGTAGCGGAAGACATACGTGCCGGGGCCGAGCGGTCCGAGCGAGTCCTGTGTGTTGATGCAGTCGAAGGGCGGGGCAGCGCTGACCGGGAACGGACCGGCGATCGCGTCGGGACCCTCGAGCTGGTAGGTCACGTGTGACCCGGCGCGGACGGTCTCGCGCATGATCGCCACCGAGTAGATCGAGTCGGACGGTGCGAACGTGGAGACCGTCGGAGGCGGGATGCATGCGTCTGTCGGCGTGGTCGTACTGAACAGGACCGAGCCGCGGTGCTCCACGGCGCTGACGCCGACCGCCGTCGCAAGGACAACGCCTGATGCGATGATCCCGATCGTCGCCACGATCGCTATCACGACCCCGAGGAGCCCGTTGCGCTCGGTCACGCGGCCAGCGGCCAGGAGTGCGGCCTGGTCGGTCCGCTGGACGCGGTAGAGGTAGAACGCCACCACGATCCCGATGACGAGACCTGCCGACGCGAGGGTCGGCGTGAACACCAAGGCCCACATGGCGGCGATCCCGGCGATGACGTGCACGATGGCCTTGGCCGGGCGCCCCATCCGCTGCCAGTTGAGCGCGGCGAGGACGAGGCCGCCGGGAAACCCGAGCAGGAACGATGCGATGCCGATCCCGCCCGGGCTCCACAGCGCGACCGCCTCGACCCCGGCTCCATCGATGTCCTCGGGGCGATCGGTGCTCGGTGCGGCCCACGCGACCGCCGCATCCGTCGCGTCCGTGACCGCTGGTGCGGGTGCTGACGGCTCGACCATCGAAGCTGCTCCTCGGATCCCGGCCGCCGGTCGCCGATGCGTTCGTGACGGCGACGAGCCGTGCGCCTCGGTCACCGTAGACCCCAGTCGTCTGGCTGGCGTCGGAAGCGGTCTCCGTGGACGTGACGCGCCGAATGCCCGAGCGTTACCCGGCGACGAGATGCGCTCCGGTGATGGCAGCAGGCGTCGGCGTCCCGAGGAGGATCAGGGCAAGCCGGAATTCCTCTCGCAGGATCGTCAGGGCATGCTCGACACCGCGAGCGCCCGCGGTTGCCAGCGCCCAATAGGCGGGCCGACCGAGGAGCACGCCCTGTGCCCCGAGCGCACGTGCGATCGCGACGTCGAGTCCGCTCCGGATGCCGCCATCGACCCAGACCTCGGTCCGCCCGGCGACGGCGTCAACCACTTCGCCGAGGACGTCGGCTGTCGCCGCGACACGATCGAGCTGGCGGGCGCCATGGTTGCTGACGACGATGGCGTCCGCGCCGTGATCGACCGCGAGGGCGGCATCCTCCGCCGTCAGCACGCCCTTCAGGACGAGCGGGAGTGGCGACCACGACCGGATCCGCTCGAGGTCGGCCCAGGTCAACGTGGCGAGTTCGTCCATCACCGACGACTGCGGATCAAGCGCGTGACTGCCGTGCGTCGCGACCGCTTCGGTGAAGTTGCCGAGGAACGGGAGTCGGAAACCCGAGCGGCGGTCTCGGAGCCGGTAGCCCAGCACGGGCAGATCGACCGTGAGCACGATCGCGCCATAGCCGGCGGCCGCTGCGCGTTCCACGAGGGAGCGGGTGATGCCCTCGTCCGCCTGGACGTAGAGCTGGAACCAGCGCATCCCGTCCGGCGCTGCAGCGGCGACCAGCTCGATCGAATGCGAGGCAGTGGTCGACACGATCATGGGGATCCCAGCAGCAGCAGCCGCCCGAGCCATGGCCGATTCGGCCTCGGGATGAGCGAGCTCCTGCGTCGCCATCGGCGCGATCGCGACGGGCATCGCCACGGGGCAGCCGAGCATCGACGTCGAGGTGTCCACGGAGGAGACGTCGACGAGGACGCGCGGACGCAACCGGTGACGACGCCACGCCGCCATGTTGTCGGCCAGCGTCAGCTCGTCCCACGCGCCGCCGGCGACATAGTCATAAGCCAGCGGGTCCATCGCAGCCGCCGCGAGGGGCTCGAAGTCTGCCAGGGACACGACGCCGGCGAGGACATCGGTCATCCGACGAGGTCGAGGTTGGCCAGGCTGGCCAGCATCGTCTTGCGCCCGACCGACGCGTCCTTGAACGCGACGGTGACCTCCTCATCGCTCCGTGTCAGCTTGGAGGTCACGACGATGCCGTCGCCCCATCGACCATGCCGAACACGGTCGCCGTCGCGGAACATGCGCTCGCCTGGGATGACGACGCGGGTCGGCGCCTTCGCCGGTGGAGGCGGGCCCGGGGCCCCGTCGAGATCGTCGTCCCAGGCGCGAGCATGTCGCCCGAGGGATCCCGATCGTGCACCGTCGTCGAACGCCTCGCGCCTCGCGACAAGGTCACGCGATGGCCGGAACGTCTCACCCGCCGCTGGGGCACCCGGACGGCCGCTCCCCTGCCGGTAGGCTGGTCCGCCGCCACGGACCGGCGTCCCGAAGCGACTCGTGCGTCTGGCGCCGAACACGAGGTCGAGGTCGAGATCCCGATCGTCCGACCCGCCGAGCTGCGGTCCGTCCATCAGCTCGGCCGGGATCTCCAGCAGGAACCGGGACGGCACCGACGCCTGGCCCATCCCCCACGTCGCCCGGCGCCAGGCATGCGACAGGAACAGGCGTCGTTTCGCGCGGGTGATCCCGACATAGGCGAGCCGCCGTTCTTCCTCGAGCTCCTTCTCGTCGTCGAGCGCCCGGCTGTGCGGGAACAACCCCTCCTCGAGCCCGGCGATGAAGACGACCGGGAATTCGAGGCCCTTGGCCGCATGAAGCGTGATGAGCGTCACCGCATCGGCGTCGCCTTCGTACGAGTCCTGGTCGGCGACGAGCGCGGTCTCCTCGAGCAGGCGATCGAGGGCGTCATCGGGCGCAAGGTCGTCGTACCGGGTCGTGACCGCGCGGAGCTCGAGCAGGTTCGCCCATCGCTCCTCACCGTCCTCCGACCCGTCGGCGAGCATCGCCCGATAGCCCGAGGCTTCCAGCGCCTCGTCGAGCAGCTCGGGGAGCGGCAGGACGCCGACGCGACCGCGGAGTCGTCGGACGAGGATCGCGAAGTCGGTCAGCGAGTTCCGGGTCCGCGACGCAAGACCGGCGAGCTCGCCGTTGACCGCCGCCTCGATCGCACCCCACGTCGTGCCGCCCTCGCGTGCGGCTGCGGCGCGCAGGGTCTCGATCGTCTTGTCGCCGATCCCGCGCGCCGGGACGTTGATCACCCGCTCGAAGCTCACGCTGTCCGTGTCCGACCGCAGGATGCGCAGATACGCCAGCGCGTCCTTCACCTCGCGCCGGGAGTAGAAGCGGGTCCCACCGACGAGCTGGTAGCGGATGCCGTAGCGCAGGAACGATTCCTCGATGGCGCGCGACTGCGCGTTCATCCGGTACATGACCGCGATGTCCCGGGCCCTGAAGCGCACCTCGTCGTCGTCGGCGCGCCGCGTGAGCGTCGTCCCGCGGCCGCCGATCATGCCCTCGACCTGGCGGGCGACCCACTCGGCCTCCTCTTCCTCGTTGTACGCCTCGAAGCGCTGGATCCTGACGCCGCCCTCGTTCTCGGTCCAGAGCTTCTTGTCCTTGCGCGCGCTGTTGCGGGACACGACGGCGTGGGCTGCGTCGAGGATGAGCTGGGTCGAGCGGTAGTTCTGCTCGAGCTTGACGACGGCCGTCTTCGGCCAGTCGCGCTCGAAGTCGAGGATGTTTCGGAGGTCCGCTCCCCGCCACGAATAGATCGATTGATCGTCATCCCCGACCACGCACAGATTCCCGTGACGTGCGGCCAGCGCTCGCACCCACAGGTATTGCGCACGGTTCGTGTCCTGGTACTCGTCGACATGGAGGTAGCGCCACTTCTCCTGGTACTTCGCAAGCACCTCGGGCGCCTCGTCGAAGAGACGGACGGCTTCGAGCAGGAGGTCATCGAAGTCGAGCGCGTTCGCCTTCCGCAACCGCTCCTGGTAACGCGTCGCGAGGCGGGCGATCGTCCGCTCGCGATGGTTCGCGGCGTTCTCCGCGAGGAACGTCGGGTCGAGCATCTCGTTCTTCGCCCGGCTGATGGCGCCGAGGACGGCGCTCGGCCGGAATTCGCCCGTGAGCGGCATGTCCTCCTCGCGGAGGATCTGCTTCATGAGCGCCTGCTGGTCGTCGGTGTCGTAGATGACGAACCGCCGGCCGATGCCGATCGCCTCTCCGTCCGCCCTGAGGACGCGCGCGGCGAGCGAATGGAACGTGCCGGCCACGACGTCCCGGCCGCCCTCGCCGACAAGGCTGATGATCCGCTCGCGCAGCTCCGCGGCAGCGCGGTTGGTGAAGGTGACGGCGAGGATCCGCCATGGCGCGACGTCCTTGACGCTCACGAGATAGGCGATCCGATGGGCGAGGACGCGAGTCTTGCCCGAGCCGGCACCGGCGAGGATCAGCAGTGGGCCTTCGGTGGTCGTCACCGCGCGGGCCTGCTCAGGGTTGAGCGCCCGGACGATCTCGTCGGCGCGCGCTCGCTGTTTCGCTGCGCGCGCCGCGGGATCCGGCGCCGCGATCGGGGCACTCGGATCAGCGGTCGCCGATGGCGCTTCCCGCATCCAGGCGGGCTCGTCCGAGACCGTCGGCGGGGCGTCGTCGAGGTCGATGAAGGAGGTGCCCGCGGCCGCAGTCGCCGCCTCGATCGCGGCATCGAGCGTCTGTTCGCCGGAACGCCGGCGCCGGGTGGGGCTCACCCGTCCATTGTAGGTCGGGCGGGTCACCCGACCATCGTAAGCTGGCCCTCCAGGCCCTACGAAGCGGCCGGCTTGACCTGGTCGGCGGGCGGCGCGGTGACCGTGACGGGCTGGTCCCACTTGGACGCCGTGAGGTTGATGGTCAGCTTCGTGCCGTCCTTCATCGTGACGACAGCGTCCACTCCTGCGAGGTGGTTCGGCGCGTCCTTCTCGACACGCATCGTGAGCGCGACCGACGCGCCGGTCAGGTCGACGGGCAAGCCGGCGAGCGACCCTGAGGACGTGCCGAGCTGGTCGGCGCTCAGGTCGGCGCTGACCGTGTAGCACTGCTTCGAGCCGCACGCGACGTCGTCGCCCTTCGTCAGGACGATGCCTTCCTTGGTCAGGAGGGCGTCGAGGTTGTCGACCACCCCGCCCGCGGCAGACGGGTCGAGCGGCGCGCTCGACGTCGCCGATTCCTGGTAGAGCGGACCCGTGATCGTCGTCTTGATGTAGCTCTTGCCATCGACGGCGATGACCTCACCAGCGAGACCGAGCATGGCCGGCACGGCGAAGACCGCCCTTGCCGCAGGCTTCGCGAAGTCGACGTCGGCCGAGGCCGTGGTCCCGGTCACGTTGACCGGAGTCGCGGTGCCGCCACCGATCGGCAGCGCCACGGAGACCGTCCCATCGAGCATCACGTCGACATGGACGCTTTTCGCGCCCTCGGTGGCCTTGAGGCCTGCGGTGACGATCTCCTTCGGGTCCGTCAGGGCTGGTGCGCTGCTGGGGCTGCTGCTCTGACATGCGCCGACGGCGAAGCCGAGGCTGGCTGCGAGGACAAGGACTGCAGGGATTCGGCGGGACATCAGGCTCCTCGGGGTTGGGGTCGCGAGTGCGACCGTCCGTGTGACGGTCACCGAAAGGGTCGGTGTGACAGTCGAAGGTGTCAAACGGCCGCAGCTGTCGAACGCGGGCGCGTCCCGTGATGCACCATCGCACTCCACGCAGGAGGGCAGGCCCGATGGGCGACAGCGGGACCGTCATCGACCGGATCGACGTCCACGGCTACGACCTGACCTACGCCCACGGCGACTACGTCATGTCCTCCGGCCGCGTCGTGAACGTCTTGCCGAGCACGGTCGTCCGGATCCGGACACGTGGCGGACTCGAGGGGTTCGGCGAGACGTGCCCGCTCGGAAAAACCTACCTGCCGGGGTTCGGCGAGGGAGCGCGGGCCGCCCTGCGGGAGCTCGCGCGCGGACTCATCGGCGTCGACGCCACGAACCTGGCGGCGGTCACGGAACGGATGGATGCGACGCTGCGCGGGCACGAATACGCCAAAAGCGCGCTCGACGTCGCCTGCTGGGACATCCTCGGCCGCGCGACGGGCACGTCCGTGGCCACCTTGCTCGGCGGTGCCCTGCAGCCTGTCGTGCCGCTGTACGTGGCCGTCCCACTCGGGCAACCGGCCGAGATGGCTGCGTTCGTCGAGCGCGAGCGTGCCGGCGGCGTCCATCACTTCCAGCTCAAGCTCGGCGCCGCGCCCGAGGCCGATCTGGAGCGTGTCGAGGCCGTCCACGCCGTGACCGGACCCGAGGACGCCCTGATCGGCGATGCCAACGGCGCCTGGCGGCGGCAGGACGCGATCATCGCGGCGAGGCTCCTCGGTCGATTCGATCGGCTTCGACTCGAGCAGCCCTGCCCGACCCTCGAGGAATGCATCGCCGTCCGGCGGCTCAGCGCGCTGCCCATGGTTCTCGACGAGGTCATCACGGATCTTCCGACGCTTGTCCGAGCGGTCGCGGTCGATGCGATGGATCACGTCAACCTGAAGATCGGTCGCGTCGGTGGCTTGACGAAGGCACGCCTGATGCGCGACGCCGCGGTCGCACTCGGCCTCACGTTGACGATCGAGGACTCGTGGGGCGGGGACGTCGTCACGGCCGCGGTCGCGCACCTCGCGTCCGGAGTCCCGTCAGGCTCCCTGTTCGCCGCGTCCTACATGAACGATTGGACGCTGGAACACGTTGCGGGGTACCAGCCGCGGTCGCGGGACGGCGTGGGGCCCGTGCCCGACGGGGCGGGCCTCGGGCTCGAGGTCGACACCGACCGGTTGAGCGTGCCGCTGTTCAGCGTCTGAACCCTGGTCGCCGGCCGATCCGTGCGCGGCGACGTCGCCGAGGACCCGCATCGCCAGGTCGTCGGGCGACAGGTCGAGGGCCTCGTAGTGGCTGATGTTGAGGTTCTCGACGAGATCCTCGGTCCCAGGGAGGAGTCGCGGCTTCGTCAGACGGCCGCGGGTCCACTCGAACAGGTCGGGCGGCGTCCGCCACTCCTCGACGAGGAGGACCTCCTCGCCCTCGTTCTCATCGAGGCGGCGGGCGAGCTTCGCGTAGACGAGACCAGGTTGCTCGCGCAATTCTCCGAGCTGGGCTCGGAGCAGGTCGTTGAACTGCCCTATGTTCTCGCGCGGGACGCGGGCAGTCAGGATGCGGAGGATCACGTCCGCAGCATCCATGAGGCCACAGCCGCCCGACTCCCGAGAGATCGGCGCGGGGCATTGCAGATTCGTCGCAGTCCGAGAACCGCAACGGAGACGCAATCCCTGTCGCCGCATCGGAAATCGCCGGGTACCTCAGCGTCCAGCAGGGTGGCAGCATGTTGCGTTTCCTGCTGCTTCGATTCCTGCCGCGGCGGCTCGTCCCGCTGCTCATGCTCCTCGAGGTCGTCCGGCTCGCCCGACGGATCGGTGCGTCCGAGGAGGATCGCCGTCGCTCGGCAGCCGCTCGACGTGTCGGCCCCGGCGCGCCCGAACGGGGCCGCTGACCGGCGACTATTTGCGGCGAGACCGCCGGGGGCGTCGCTCGTCGGCGACGACGACGACCGTCTTCGGGGATCCCTTCTTGTCGGCGGTGATCAATCGCCTGAACTCTTCCTCGTGTGCCTCGAGGACCTCGTCTGTCGCGTGGTCGAGGTCGACGAACTCGTTCCGAGCGTCCTTCAGCGAACGGATGATCTCGTCAAGCTTCAGCTGTGTCGCTTTGCTCTGACGATTAGCGCTGTTCTGGATCACGAAGACCATCCAGAAGGTCAGGACCGTCGTCGTCGTGTTGATGAAGAGTTGCCACGTGTCCGAGAAGTTGAAGACCGGGCCCGTCAGCGCCCAGATGACGACGAGCGCGACGGAGCCGGCAAGAGCCGGCAAGGAGCCCGCGGCAGTGGTGACGTCGTCGGCGAGGACGTTGAATCGATCGCGAAGGCTTGGCTCTGGGACTGCCATGAAGCGACGGTGCTCGCCCGGCCGTTACAAAGGCAACGACGACGCAGGCGCTGTCATGCTGTCGGCGATTCAGACCAACAGTGCGACGTCCCGCCCTTCTAACCGGGGCAGCATGAAAGCCGGGCATCCGCGGACGGATACCCGGCTTTCGTTCGTTCTGGTGCACCGGCGTTGACGCCGGCGGACAGAGGACCCTTAGAAGTCCATCCCTCCGCCGTGGTCGTGGCCGCCGGCGCCGTTGCCGCCCTTGTCCTTCTCGGGCATGTCGGTCACGAGCGTCTCGGTCGTGAGGACCATCGCCGCGATCGATGCCGCGTTCTGGAGAGCGGACCGGGTCACCTTGGCGGCATCGACGATGCCGGCCTTGAACAGGTCGCCGTACTCGCCCTTGAGCGCGTCGTAGCCGAAGCCGGGCTTGAGGCCCTTGACGTGCGCGACGATGACCTCGCCGGACTGGCCGGCGTTGTCAGCGATCTGGCGAGCCGGAGCCTCGAGCGCCTTGCGAACGATGTCGACGCCGACCTGGGCATCACCATCGAGCTTGACGTTCTCGAGCGCGCCGATGGCCTGCAGAAGGGTCGTCCCGCCGCCGGCGACGAGGCCTTCCTCGACGGCCGCACGGGTCGTCGAGAGGGCGTCCTCGATGCGGTGCTTCTTCTCCTTGAGCTCGACCTCGGTGGCCGCGCCCACCTTGATGACAGCAACGCCACCGGACAGCTTGGCGAGCCGCTCCTGGAGCTTCTCGCGGTCGTAGTCCGACGTGGTGTCCTCGATCTGGGCCTTGATCTGGGTCATCCGGGCCTTGATCTGGTCGGCCTTGCCATCGCCGTCGACGATGGTCGTGTCGTCCTTCGTGGCGACGACGCGGCGGGCCGAGCCGAAGTCCTCGAAGGCGACCGAGTCGAGCTTGCGCCCGATCTCCTCGCTGATCACGGTCCCGCCGGTCAGCACCGCGATGTCGCGGAGCATCTCCTTGCGGCGATCACCGAAGCCCGGGGCCTTGACCGCGAGGACCTGGATGGTCCCCTTCAGCTTGTTGACGACCAGCGTGGCGAGTGCCTCGCCGTCGACGTCCTCGCTGATGATCAGCGTGGGCTTGCCCTGCTGGACCGCCTTCTCGAGCGCGGGGAGCATGTCGGCGACGCTGGAGATCTTCTTGTCCGTGATCAGGATGAGCGGGTTGTCGAGGACAGCCTCCATCCGATCCGGATTGGTCACGAAGTAGGCCGAGATGTAGCCCCGGTCGAACTGCATGCCCTCGGTGTATTCCTTCTCGAGGCCCAGACTCTGGCCTTCCTCGACGGTGATGACGCCGTCCTTGCCGACCTTGTCCATCACCTCGGCGATGATCTCGCCGACTTCCGGATCCGCGGCACTGATGGCCGCGACGGCCGCGATCTGCTCGCGGTTGTCGACGGGGCGGGAGACGCGCTTGATCTCGTCAACGACCGCGTCGACCGCGGCCTCGATGCCACGCTTGACGACCATCGGGTTGGCGCCGGCGGTCACGACGCGAAGGCCTTCGGCGACGAGCGCCTGGCCGAGCACGACCGCGGTGGTCGTGCCGTCGCCCGCGACGTCGTCGGTCTTGGTCGCGACTTCCTTGAGGAGCTGCGCGCCCATGTTCTCGAACGGATCGTCGAGCTCGATGTCGCGAGCGATGGTGACGCCGTCATTGGTGATGGTCGGCGAGCCGAACTTCTTGTCGAGGACGACGTTGCGACCCTTCGGGCCGATGGTGACCTTGACGGCGTCGGCCAGGCGGTCGATGCCGCGCTTGAGCGAGCGACGAGCGGTCTCGTCGAAGATGAGTTGCTTAGCCAATTCGAATGTCCCTCCAGGAACGTGTGGTGGTCTGACGACTCGGCGCGCGCGCGTCAGCCGGCGACGATCGCCAGGATGTCCTTCTGACTCACGATGAGCAGGTCATCGCCTTCGAGCTTGAATTCGGTGCCGGCGTACTTCGCGTAGAGGACCTTGTCCCCGACCTTCACGTCCATGGCCTCGCGCTTGCCGTCCTCGAGGATCTTCCCGGGTCCGGCGGCGATGATCTCGCCCTCCTGGGGCTTCTCCTTCGCGGTGTCCGGCAGGACGATGCCGCTCTTCGTCATCTCCTCGCGCGCGCTCGGCTTGATGACGACGCGATCACCGAGCGGGCTGAGCTTCGTCGCGTTCGCAGTGGCTTTGGCCAACGTGCTTTCCTCCTGTTTCGGCCAGGGCCGGCCGCGGGCATCGGACTCGTGGGGCAATCGGCGGCCGGGTGGTGGCCGGTTGGAGCGATGGCCCCGAACCTCTGTGGTGGCATCGCTGTGGCCTCTGCCCGACCCTCCAGCCTGTATCTCCAGGCGCCGTCGGGTGTGGCCGCTTCGCGCTGCTTTGGCACTCTCCCTTCGAGAGTGCCAAGAGACTACCGAACGCCGATGGGCGCTGTCAACCCGCGCGCATCGCGCGGAGACGTCAGGCGCCTGGCCCGAAGTCGAGTGCGAGCTCGACGGTGTTCCCGTGGCGGGTCAGCGTGGGACAGCTTGGTCCGTCGTACCCGACATACCAGCCGAGCTGCCCCTCCGATTCGTCATACAGCACGAGATGGCGGAGGCTCCTGGATTCGTCGGCGACGGTGAACTCGCGCGGGCCGTCGTACGCGAGCTGCCCGACATCGTTCTGGAGCGACATCCCGGTGAACACCACCTGCAGGGCATGCTCGCCATGGATCTCGATGGGAAGGCCGCTCGCGCCGCCGGTGAACGGTGGCGCTGCGACGTCCAGCGTTCCCCTCGCGGGTCCCTTCGGTTCGAGCGAACGCGGTCCGAAGCTGAACCGGACGACGTCGCGACCGGCCTCGGGAACGATCTCGACGTTCGTCATCCGGTCCGAAGGCAGAAGGCCGCTCTGGCGCACGACCGCACACGCCGCGGCGGAGGCCGCAACCGATGCGGTCGGCGTGGCGCTCGTGGACGGGGTCGCGATCGGCGTCGCAGTGGCGGTGGCGGTGACCGCAGACGGAGTCGGTGTCAGGGTCGGTGCGGGTGACGACGTCGGCGTGGGTGTGGTCGTTGCCGCGTTCCCGCAGGCGACGATGGAGATGGCGATGACGATCGCACCTGCGACGGTCCGGACGTTCATGCCTGGCGCCGCACGCTCGGGAACGTCCGGTCGTAGGCGGCGACGAGCAGCTGCCCAAGGCCTTCGCTTGTCGTCGCGCGTCGATCTGCCAGCCACGCACCTGTGACGCGCACCCACTCCGGTTCGTTGCGCGAGCGCGGGGCGCCCGGGGGCGAAAGGAAGGGCGAGTCGGTCTCGATGAGGACGCGATCGGCGGGGACGAGTCGGGCGACCTCGGCCGAGGCCTCCTCACCCGGGCGGAAGACCAGCCCTGAGAAGCTGACGGCGAGCCCGAGGTCGATCACCGCCCGCGCGTAGTCGACGGGACCCGAGAAGGAGTGGATGACGGCGGGTGGCCGGTCGCCGAACACCGCAGCCCAGGCAGGGCCACCGACGCCGGCCGATCGGAGCTCGTCGACCAGCGCATCCTGGCCGTCGCGCCTGCCCGCCGCGGACCGGCAGTGAAGGATCGCCGGCTTGCCCGTCTCGAGCGCCAGTGCGAGGTTGCGCCGCAGATTCGCGAGCTGATCCGGGATCGGGCTGAACACGCGGTCATAGTCGAGCCCTGTCTCACCGATCGCCACCACCCGCGCGTCCCGACTCCAGCCGACGATCCTCCCCCACCCCGCCTCATCGACCTTTGCGGCGTCATGCGGGTGGACGCCGACCGCTGCGTCGAGCCAGGCGAACCGCTCGACGCAGGAGAGCGCACGTTCGGACGAGGCGACGTTCCAGCCCGGGACGAGGATCCGCTCGAGCCCGGCCAGCCGGGCTCCGCCGACGACCTGGTCCACGTCGCTCTCGAATCGGTCGGCGTTCAGATGGCAATGGCTGTCGACGAGGGACGTCAGGAGCGAGTGTCCTGATAGAGCCCGATCTCGTTGCCCTCGGGGTCGCGGACAGCAGCGTAGCGTCCCTGACCCGGGATATCCGACGGTGGGGTGATCACCGAGCCGCCGTTCGCAGCGGCCGCCGCCACCGCCCCCTCGAGATCGTCCACGTCGATGTAGACACGGACCACATCGCCGACCGATTCACCGCGCCTGCCGATGGCGCCGCCGACCTCTGGTCCGGTGCGGAACAGCCAGTAGCCGGCCATCCCTTCCATCTCACTGAACTCCCAGCCGGTGATGGCGGCGTAGAACGCCTTGGCCCGGTCGACATCGTCGGCCGGGAACTCGATGTGGCTGATGGTGCCCTTCGTCATGGCGGTGTCCTCCGCTCCGGGGTCGTTCGACCTCTCTCCAGACGACGTTCAGGATGCCTCCGAATCGACATCGAGGCGCGGGAAGAGCGGTTCCGGCGCAGTGACGCGGCCCTCGTCACCTGCGTGCGCTCCCCACCTGAGCTCATCGAGGACGGGCGGCCCGCCATTCCCGTCTGCGGCGTATGGGTACGTGTGCCCGAGCTGCCCGAGCAGACGCGGCGCGGTCCCGGGCAGGAACGGTGAGGCCGCGAGCCCGACCAGCCGGCACGCCTCGACGAGGTCGCCCAGGACGCCCGCGAGGCGCGTCGCTGCGACGTCGTCCCCCTCCTTCGCCGCCTTTGCGAGGACCCAAGGCTGCTCCGCGTCGACCACCTTGTTGGCGCCCCCGATGTATGCCCACAGCTCGGCGAGGGCATCGTGCAGCCGACACCCGGCGAGGTGGTCTCGGTAGATGCGCAGCGTCTCGTCCCAGATGTCGCCGAGGGCCGAGTCCGAGGCCGCGCGGGGTGCGGGCCTCGCGCCATCGAGGTAGCGGTTCGTCATCGAGACGGTTCGATTGACGAGGTTGCCGAAGTCGTTGGCGAGGTCGGCGTTGTAGCGGCGGACGAACGAATCCCAGCTGACTTCAGCGTCGCGGTCGAACGGCACTTCCCGGAGGACGACGTACCGCGCGCCGTCCGAGCCGAATGAACCGACGAAGTCGTTCGGGTCGAGGAAATTGCCGCGGCTCTTGCTCATCCGCTCGCCACCCGCGGCCATGAGGAAACCGTGGACCCAGACCTGGCGCGGCGGCTCGAGCCCCGCGCTCCAGAGCATCGCCGGCCAGAAGATCGAGTGGAACCGGACGATGTCCTTGCCGATGATGTGGAGATCGGCCGGCCACCAGCGCGCGAACGCTTCGGGATCCGCCGGGAAGCCGGCGCCGGTGATGTAGTTGATGAGCGCGTCGAACCAGACATAGATCACGCCGGCCTCGGGATCCCACGAGCCGTCCTCGCGCTCCGCCGTCTCGCCGTTCTCCGCGATCGGGAACGGGATGCCCCAGGTCGCGCCCGCGCGGCTGATCGAGAAGTCCTGGAGACCCTGCCGGATGAACCCGAGCATCTCGTTGCGCCGGTAGTCGGGCTGGACGAAGTCCGGGTGCTCCGCGAAGTGGCGCTCGAGGCGCTCCTGGTAGGCCGACAGACGGAAGAACCAGTTGCGCTCGGTCAGCCACTGCAGAGGGATCTCGGGATGGTTCGGGCAGATCGTCCCGCGCGGTGTCTCGAGGACGTCAGATGCGTTCCGGAAGCCCTCGTTCGGGCAGT
>JBJMMQ010000025.1:0-7171 GCA_045804705.1 Chloroflexota bacterium | reverse complement strand
TGGGACGTCGGTCCCGCCGGCTTCGCGACGACGACGATCCCGTCGAGACCAGGACCGAGCGAGGAGCGTGCCATCTCAGCCCGCGAGCGCCGCGACCAGCCGGGTCGCCTCAGCGATCACGCGCGGCTGCGCCTCCGCGAGCGAGGCGTCGACCGAGGCGCCGGCCGCACGTGCGTGCCCGCCACCGCCGAAGGCCCCGGTCAGGACGGTCGCGTCCACGCCACCTGGTTTGGTACGGACGCTGACGCGCGTGGCCGTGCCGGATTGCTTGAACAGGATCGCCACGTCCGCTGTCTCGGACTGCGACAGCAGGTCGATGATGCCTTCGCTGTCGGGTCGGTTCGCACCTGTCGCGGCGTAATCGGCGTCGGAGACGCTCGACCACACGATCCGTCCGTTCTCGGCTGATTCCATCCGCGCCAGGACGACGCCGAAGAGCTTCAGCTGGGCATCGGGCTTCGAGCGGTAGAGCCGCCGCGAGATATCGGATAGTGGCGCACCCGCGTCGACCAGCGCCGCCGACACGACGAGGGTCCTCGGCGTGGCGTTCGGATGGGCGAACGTCGCGGTGTCCATCACGATCCCGGCCATGAGCGCCGCCGCCAACCCGCCGCCGTCCGCATCGAGCGGCACCTGGAGCCGTGCGGCGAGGAGGGTGACCATCTCGCACGTCGCGGCGGCCCCGGGATCGATCCAGTCTGCGGCGCCGGTCGCGTCGTTGGATGCGTGGTGGTCGATGATCACGCGGGGCAATCGGGCGAAGAGGTCGGGATGGCGGGTCGCGACCTCCCCGATCCGCTCGAGCGAGCCGCAGTCCGAGATCACCAGGAGGTCATACGGCGCGGACTCATCCGGATCTGTTCGAAAGCGATCGATGCCCTCGATGAAGCCATACAGGGGCGGGACGGGATCGGTACATACCGCATCGGCAAGACCGCCGATGGCCTCGACGAGGCGGACCACCCCGAGCGTGGCTCCGAGCGTGTCGGCGTCGGGATTCTCGTGGCTCACCGCGAGCACGCGCCGCGCGGTGCGGAGCCGATCGACGACCTCCTCGGGGACGACGTCGAGATACGGCTCGAGCGAAACGGTCATCGCGAGCCCTTGCGCGGCGTCTTCGGCGAGCCCTTTCGCTGTCCAGTCGGGCGATGTCCGGTCCGGCGGGAGCGTGGGTGCGACACGACCGGTTCCCGCACTGCCGAGGGCGGTTCGGCCTCGAGATCGTCGGGCTGGTGAACGCGCGGCACAGGCGTCGGCAGCGACTCGGTGAGCGGAGCGTCGGGATTCGGGCTCTCCCCGGAATCGAGCTCAGCCAGGAGTTGGAGGATGCGCGTGCCACGCTCGGCGGTCTCGTCGAGGTGGACGTGCAGGTCCGGGATCCGCTTGATCCGCAGCCTCTTCCCGAGCTCGTGGCGGATGAACGGCATCGCGTGACGCAAGGCCGCGACGGCTGCATCCCGTTCGCCCGGCTGGCCGATGACGCTCACCCAGACCTTGGCATGCCGCAGGTCAGGCGTGGTCTCGACCTCGGTGATCGTGACGAACCCGACCCGCGGATCCGCCACGTCCCGACTGATGATCGCGCCGATCTCCTGCCGGAGGAGCTCGTCGACCCTCTCGGTTCGTTGGCTCATGGACGGCCTAGCTGGCCGACGCCCGGCTGACCGTCTGGGATGTGAAGCACTCGATGACGTCGCCTTCCACGATGTCGTGGAAGTTCGCCAGGCCGATGCCGCACTCGTAGTTCTGGGCGACTTCGCGGACGTCGTCTCGGAACCGGCGAAGCGATTCGATCCGGTCGGTCGCGATGACCTTGCCGCTCCGCCAAACACGGGCGTTGCCGCCGCGGACGATGCGACCATCGGTGACGAACGAACCGGCGATGACCGTGTTCTTGCCGACGCGGATGACCTGGCGGACCTCCGCGCGACCCTCGACGACCTCGACGATCTCGGGCTCGAGGAGTCCCTTGAGGGCTGCCCCGACATCGTCGGTCAGCTTGTAGATGATGTCGTACAGGCGGACGTCGACACCCTCGGCCTCTGCGGCGCGACGCGCGGTGTCGGTGATCCTGGTGTTGAAGCCGACGACGATCGCGTTCGAAGCCGCCGCCAGCATGATGTCGTTGTCGGTGATGTCGCCCGCGCCTTCGAGGAGGACATTGAGACGGATCTCGTCCTGGTCGAGCTGCTCGAGCGCGTGGGTGATGGCACCGAGTGACCCGGACACGTCCGACTTGAGGATGATCCGCAGCTCCTTCGCCTGACCCGCCTGGATCTGGCTGTACAGGTCCTCGAGCGTGGCGCGGCCACTCCCCTCGCCGCTCTTGGCGGCCGACGCGGCCTTGCGGCCCTCGACCATCGACCGGGCTTCCTTCTCGTCACTGACGACGCGCAGGATGTCTCCAGCCATCGGGACGTCCGACAGCCCGAGGATCACCACAGCGCTCGACGGACCAGCCTTGGTGACTCGTTTGCCCATGTCGTTCTCGAGCGCACGGACGCGTCCGAACGTCTCGCCGACGACGATGATGTCGCCGACCTTGAGCGTGCCGGTCTGCACCAATGCAGTTGCGACGGGGCCGCGACCCTTGTCGAGCTTGGCCTCGACGATCGTCCCGACCGCGTCTCGCTTTGGGTTCGCCTTGAGCTCCTGCAGGTCGGCGACGAGCAGGATCATCTCGATCAGCTCGTCGAGACCGATCCGGGTCTTGGCAGAGACCGGGACGAGCGGGACGTCGCCGCCATACTCCTCGACGACGATGCCGGCTTCGGTCAGCTCTGTCTTGACCCGGTCCGCGTTCGCGTCCGGCTTGTCGATCTTGTTCATCGCGATGATGATCGGGACCTTGGCCGCCTTGGCGTGGCTGATCGCCTCGAGCGTCTGGGGCATGACCCCGTCGTCGGCGGCGACGACGACGACGGCGATGTCCGTGACCTTGGCACCGCGGGCACGCATCGCGGTGAACGCCTCGTGACCCGGTGTGTCGAGGAACACGACGCGCTTGCCGTCGTGGGTGACCTCACTCGCACCGATGTGCTGGGTGATACCGCCACGCTCCCCTGCGGCGACCTCGGTCGTCCGGATCGCGTCGAGCAGGCTCGTCTTGCCGTGGTCGACGTGACCCATGACGGTCACGATCGGTGCCCGCGGCTGGAGCAGCGCCGGATCGTCGTCCTCGAACAGGACCTCCTTGGTCGCCTCGCCTGCCTGCTCGACCTCCTCGGCCGCGCCGGCCCCCGGGGCCTCGGTCTCAGCGACCTCGAAGCCGAGCTCGCCGGCGACCAACGACGCGGTGTCGCGGTCGACGAGCTGGTTGATCGTCGCGAAGATGCCGCTCTTGATCAGCTCGCGGATGATGTCGGCGGGGTTGACGCCGAGCAACTCGGCGAGCTCCTTGACCGTGATCGTGCCCGGCAGCTCGATCGCGCCGCGCTCGCGCGGATCCAGCGTCTGGACGCCCGCTCCGCCGAACGCGCCATCGCGACGCGGCGGCTTGCGGGGGCCGCGACGGCCGCGCGTGCCGCTCCTACTCCTGGCCACTCGTTCCTCCTTCGATCGTCATCGTCTCATTCATGTCGGTGGTGTCTGTCATCTGGGTCCCCGCCAGCGTGGCTCGCACGTCGGGCGGGATCGGGCTCTTGAGCGCCCGGCTCAGGCCGCCCTTCGCGAGCGCTGTGTCGAGGCAGGTGCCGGTCCGGCAGACGTAAGCGCCGCGGCCCGGCGCCCGTCCGCTCGCGTCCGCGACGATGTCGCCGGTCGGTGTTCGAACGATACGCTGCAGATCGCGTTTCGGGCGAACGGTCCGGCACGCGACGCAGGTCCGATCCGGCGTCCGACGCGGCGCGACCGAGACGGAGGCGCCGCCTACGACGCCACCTCCTCGGTGGATCCGGTCGGCGCAGCCTTCTTCGAGACCCGCTTGGGCTTCGCGGCTGGGACCGTCTCTTCCGCGGGGGCGCCGTCGCTTGGCACCGGGGCTGCTTGTGCTTCCGCTGCAGCAGCAGCGGCAGCGGCGGCCTTCTTCGTGACTCGTTTCGGCTTCGCCACCGGGTCGGCTGCCGGTGTCTCCTCGGCCGCCTCGATGCCGGCCGGCACGGGGTCGCCAGCCGGCTCGGTGACGGGCTCGGCGGCCACGGCCGCGGTGTCCTCGACCTGCTCCGCGGACGTCCCGTTCGTCGCGGCATCCGCCGCGGCAGCGCGCGCCTCCGCGACCGATACGTCGCTCCGGATGTCGATGCGCCAGCCCGTCAGTCGTGCCGCGAGACGGGCGTTCTGCCCCTCCCGGCCGATGGCCAGCGACAGCATCCGCTCGGGGACCGTCACGCTCGCGATCCGGTGCTCCTCATCGATGTCGACGGAGATGACCTGGGCCGGGCTGAGCGCGTTCGCCACGAACACGCTCGCGTCGTCGCTCCACGGGATGACGTCGATCTTCTCGCCCGAGAGCTCAGCGACGACTGCCTGGACGCGCGCACCACGCTGGCCGACGGTCGCACCGACGGGGTCAAGCCCCTCCTGACGAGACGCGACGGCGACCTTGGATCGGCTGCCGGCCTCGCGGGCGATCGCCTTGATCTCGACGGTCCCGCTGTGGATCTCGGGAACCTCGAGCTCGAACAGCCGCTTGAGGAAGCCCTTGTGCGTGCGACTGACGAAGATCTGCGGGCCCTTCGTCGAACGCCGGACCTCCAGTACGAACGCCTTGACGTTCTGACCGATGCGGTAGTGCTCGAGCATCGACTGCTCGGTCGTCGCAAGGATCGCCTCCACGTTCTTGCCGACGTCGAGGATGATCGCCCGCGGTTCGACCCGATTGACGGTGCCCGTCATGAGCTCGCCCTCGCGGCTCGCGAACTGGTCGAAGACCTGGTCGCGCTCGACCTCGCGGATCCGCTGAAGGACGATCTGCTTGGCGGTCTGCGCGCCGATCCGGCCGAAGACGTCGCCGTCGAGCTGCTCGGTCTCCACGAGGTCGCCGACGTCGGCGGTGGGCTGGATGGCGCGTGCCTGGTCGATGGTCATCTCGGTGAACTCGTCTTCGATCTCGCCCACGACCCGGCGTGCGCGGAAGACGCGGATCTTGCCCGTCTCGGCATCGATCCGGACATGGATGTCCTCGTCGCCGGCTACCCGCCGGTAGGCCGACTGGATGCCATCCTCGACGGCTCCGATCAGTTGCTCGCGCGAGATCTGCTTTTCGGCATTGAGCTGGAGGAGGGCACCGACGAAGTCTCGACTCACGATGGCCTCCGTTCGCTGTGCAGGATGTTCTTGCGCCGCTCAAAAAGAAACGTGGGGGTCACCCACGTCGCGGAGCGGCCGTTCAGTTGCGTCTAACTATACACCCGGGAGCGTGGACGGCCAAGACCGGGCCCTCCGAGGCGCAGGATGTATGACCGTTTGCAGCACGAAACGCGTCCCGGCTAGCACCGCCGACATGTCCCCGGTGGACGCTCCATCGGATGGACGTGCCCAGTGACGCGATCGTGTTCTGGGGCGTCGTCGCCGCACGCGTCCTCGTGCCACTCGCCGTGTTCCGCTTTCCCCTGCCGGCGATGCTCGCATCACTCGTGATCGACGGACTCGACCAGACGATCTTCCAGACCTTCACGAGCATCAACCTCGAGGACTACCAGTCGTACGACAAGGCGCTCGACGTCTACTACCTGTCGATGGCGTACCTGTCGATGCTCCGGAACTGGGTGAGCCGCGACGCGTTCGACATCGGCCGGTTCCTCTTCTACTTCCGTCTCGTCGGCACGGTCCTCTTCGAGCAGACCCAGATCCGGGCGCTGCTGCTCCTGTTCCCGAACACGTTCGAATACTTCTTCGACACCTACGAAGCGATCCGCACTCGGTGGGATCCGCGCAGGCTCGCCCGCAACCTGCTCATCGGCATCGCCGCGTTCATCTGGATCGTGTTCAAGCTCCCCCAGGAGTGGTTCATCCACGTCGCCGAGCTCGATGCGACCGAGATCATCGGGGGTGCGCCGTGGATCGGCGTCGTCGCCATCATCGGGGCGGTGGTCGTGGCGGTCCTCGTCTGGCGGTTCGTCGTCCCCCGCCTGGACCCGGCGGACCATCCGTTCACGCTCGACGCCGATCGCCACCAGCCGATGGTGGACGGCAACGCGATCGACCGCGAGCGGCGCAGCATCGTCCAGAACGTCGTCGCGCTGGAGCTCCTCGAGAAGATCGTCCTGATCGGTCTCGTCAGCATCATCTTCAGCCGGATGCTGCCGGGCGCGGATCCCACCGCAATCGACATCCTGATCGGCGTCGGGGTCCTGGTCGTCGCCAACGCGATCCTGAGCAGCGTGCTGATCCGGCGCGGCGACCGTCCGCACGGGGTCGTCCAGTCGTTCGTGGTGATCCTTGCCCTCAACGCCGCCATCGTGCTCCTCGCGCAGTTCGTCCTCCAGACGCTGCGTGGCATCAGCCTCCAGCACGCGTTGGTGTTCGTGCTGCTGCTGTCGCTGATCCTGGCGGCCTACGACCGCTACCGGCCGCTGTACAAAGCCCGGTTCGCGAACGGTCCTCTGGCGGCGCCGCGCTAGCCGATGGGGACGGCGGGCTCCGGCGTCGGGAAGCGTCGTGCGACGTAGTCCTCGAGGATGTCGATGAACTCGGCGACGAGTCCCTCGCCACGCAACGTGCGATCGAGGCGGCCGTCGATGAAGACGGGGGCGACCGGCTCCTCGAAGGTTCCGGGCAGCGAGATCCCGATGTCCGCGTGCTTGGATTCCCCTGGCCCGTTGACGACACAGCCCATCACCGCGACCCGCAATTCCTCGGCACCCGGGTGGGTCTCGCGCCAGACCGGCATCTGCTCCTTCAGGTAGCCCTGGATCTGCTGGGCCATCTCCTGGAAGAAGGTCGACGTGGTGCGGCCGCAGCCGGGGCAGGCCGACACCTGCGGCAGGAACGAGCGCAGGCCCATCGACTGGAGGACCTGCTGGGCGATCTCGACCTCCCGCTCGCGCGGCGCGCCGGGTTCGGGTGTGAGCGAGACGCGGATCGTGTCGCCGATGCCCTCGTTGAGGAGGATCGCCAGACCCGCGGTCGAGGCGACGATCCCCTGGTCGCCCATCCCGGCCTCGGTCAGGCCGAGATGGAGCGGGTAGTCGCTGCGCGCCGCGAGCAGTCGGTAGACGTCGACCAGGTCGCG
>JBJMMQ010000024.1:0-8407 GCA_045804705.1 Chloroflexota bacterium | reverse complement strand
GGTGAATGCCTCGAGCGACAACGGGTCGTACTCGGTCGCGAGGTGTCGCGCGGACGAGACCTGACTCTGGACGAGGAACAGATCGGCACCGTGCTCAGCGCAGAACGCGCCGAACCGCCGGGCGGCGCCGGGCGTCGCCGCCACCGCCGCCCGCGAACCTGCCTCGTGGAGCTCCGCGAGCCGCCGAGCGATGAGATCCTCGCGAACCGGCTGCCGGTAGGCGTCCGCAAGGAGCTCCTGGACGTCCCCGTCGGGGGCGGTAGCGATCCGCCCGATGACCTCGTCCGGGTCGTCATACCGCGTCTGGACGCCTTCGAGGTTGAGGATCGCGAGCCCCCCGAGGCCCGCCAGCGCGCCTGCCAGACGCACGTCGACGACCGCATCCATGGCCGAGGCGATGATCGGGATCGACAGGTCGATGCCGCAGAACGACTGACCCAGCTCGACATCGGCCGGTTCGATGGTGTCGGTACCAGGGGCGAGCGAGACGTCCTCGAAACCGTACGTGGGCCGGATCGTGTCGACCTTCGAGTGGAAGACGCGGCGCTGAGCCGCCGCCGTCACGTCGGGGTTGGCCGCTGCTGCGCTTCGCTCGATCACATTGCCCTCCTGTGCCGCCTTCACCGGTCGGGCTGCTTTCCGCTCGAGTCTACCAGCGCGTCAGCTTCGGCGACCCGAGCTCCGAGCCGGTCCGCTCTCCGTCGAGCGACAGCTCGAACCAGCCTGCGCGCTCCGGCTCGGACAGGTCATCGCGGATGCGCTCGATCGCGGTCCGGTAGCCCGGCCAGATGACCTGCTGGTGTGCCTCCTCGAGCTCGTGCCAGCGAGCGCCGTCATGCTCGTGCGAGAGACGTGGCTCGGAATCCGGGCTCAGACGGACGGCGAAGACGGCGGCCGTGACGATCCCGTCGACGGACGGCTCGTGGAACTGATTGACGAGGTCGAGGTCGTAGAACGCCTCGATGTCGTCCGGGCCGAACCCGGTCTCCTCGGCCAGCTCGCGCAGCGCGCCTGCGGTCACCCGCTCGCCCGGCTCGAGCGCGCCGGACACGCATTGCCAGAGGCCGGGCAGGATCCGCCCCGGCGACCGGCGGATGAGCAGCACCTCCGTGTGCTCGATACCGCGCGCCGTGATCGGCACGCGGTACATCCAGCAGTCGACGAGATCCGGGCGGAATGGGCTCACAGGCGCTCGAAGCGCTCCACGGGAAGGACGAACACGGTCGCCCCGCCGACCTCGACCTCGAGCGGATACGGCATGAAGAACTCGCCCGGTTCCATGATCGGCGGCATGGGGTTCACGACCTGGGTCCGCGATGTGCAGTTGGTGCGGACGATGCCCATCACCTCGTCGACGTCGGCGTCCTCGACGCCGAGGATGATCGTCGCATTCGACTGCTTGAGGAAGCCGCCCGAGCTCTGGAGACGCGTCGCCCGGAACTCCTTGTCGAGGAGGGCGCTCACGAGGGCCCCGGCATCCTCGCTGTGGACGATGGCGACGACGAGTTTCACGCGCGGAGTATCGACGCCCCGACTGACGCCGGTCAACGTTGCGGTCGGGGTCATGGTTATGCGTCGCGCGGGGTGTACGATGCGGCCTCCGACGACCCCGTCCGGCGTGCAGGAGACACACGTGTCGACCGACGTTCCGTCCAGCGACCCGCGGGCATCACTCGTCCGAGCCATCGGATCCGTCGCCCGGAACGGCGACATCGATACGATCCTGGCCGGCATCCTGTCTGCGGCAGCGGATTCGCTGTCGCCGTCGATGGGCGCGGTCTTCGTCCAGGATCCGGACCGCCCCGGGCTCCACCTCGTCGCGGCGATCGGCATGGACGACCCGACGACAACACGGCTCGAGTCGGAGGTCGCCGACCCGGCCCACCCGTTCACGGCGGCGGCGACTGACCGTCAGGCGAGCTTCGAGCGCGAGGCGACGAGCGCCGATGGCGCGACGTTCATCGGGGCCTATGTCCCGCTGATCGTGTCGAGCGGTGGCGTCGACGTCGGACTCGGATCGATCGGGTTCGGGTGGCCATCGCCTCGCGTCCTCGACGACGCCGAGCGCTCGACGATCAGCGCGCTGGCCGAGCTGGCTGCCGTCGCGGTCGACCGGGCCCGCCTCGGCTCCACCGCCGCCGAGCGGTCCGAGTGGTTCGAGCGGATGGCCCATACCGACCCCCTGACCGGGCTCGCGAACGAGCGCACGGTCGGCCGGATGCTCGAGCTCGAGCTCGCCCGGGCGGGGCGTCAGGGCAGCGAAGTGTCGCTGGCGATGTTCGATATCGACGACTTCCGCACGACGAACCGCGAGGGCGGCACGGAGGCGGGCGACCAGGTCCTGCGCCGCGTGGCCGCGGTCCTGGCCGAATCGGTCCGGCTCGTGGACACGGTCGGACGGATCGGTGGCGATGAGTTCGTCCTGATCGCCCCGGGCTCGGCCGGCGCCGTCGTCGCGCAGCGCGTGCTCGACGGCATCGCGGCGCTCCCGCCTGTCGGCGGGTCGGTCGTCACGGTCTCGGCGGGAGTCGCCCGGTTCCCCGCGGACGGGACCGACGCTCAGTCGCTCATCGGCGCCGCCACAGACGGGCTGGCACGGGCGCGCGAGGCGGGGCGAGGGTCCGTCGGGGTGGGGGCAGGATCCGAGGGCTGAACCGCCGCTCAGCCTGCGGCGTTCGCGACGCCCTTTGAGATGATCGGCATCGTGGGCGTCGTCGCTCCCGGCCCCGTTTCCCGCGTCAGTGCGAGGACCGTGCCGGAACTGGCCGGGACGCCGGCAGCCGTGAAACCGGCCGTGCCACTCCGGCCGACAGTGAAGCTGCCGATGTCGATGGGCACGCCGTCGCCACCGATGACCCAGGCCGAGTAGACGGTCGAGCCTGTCGTCGGCGCGAGGTCCTGCATGGCGATGGTGACCTGGCCGTCCGGACTGACCGCCGCCAGGCCCGTCCCGGTGTCACCGTCGGCTGTCAGGACTGCCGTGAGGGAACCAGGCTGGCTCGCGAGATCGATCACGGCGGTCACCGCTTCCTGGTATGCCTCGGCCGAGTCGAGCTGGTTGCGGAGGAGCAGCGTCGTCGCCCCGAGCGCAAGGATCGCGACGACCGCTGCGATACGGATCGCCCATGACAGCGGGCTGGCTCGCTCGGGCCGCGGCGCGGTTCGTTCGGCGGCCGGGAATGGGATCGGCTCGCCAGGGGCGGTGACGGGCTGCGTCGCAGCCGGCGTTCGTGCGGTGGTCTGAGCTTCGGCGGCGGCGGCCGCCAGGATCCGCCCCTTCAGCGCCGCGGGTGGCTCGACGACGGGCACGGTCTCGGCCAGGACCGGCAGCATGGCACCGAGCTCGGCGATCTCGGCATGGTCCTCGGCACAGGTCGCCAGGTGCGCACGCACCGCGGACGCCTCCCGGGCGTCGAGCGCCCCGAGCACGAAGGCCGCGCCCATCTCGACGACGTCGTCGTGGCTCAGCTCGCGCATCGGCTCGGTCCCGCTCACGAGGATCCGCCTTCGAGGTATCGGCGCATGGCGAGGAGCCCGAGGCGCATCCGGCTCTTGACCGTCCCCAGCGGTGTCGCGGTGCGGTCGGCGATCTCCTGCTGGGTCAGGCCACCGAAGTAGGCCAGCTCGATCGCTTCGCGCTGGACATCGGACAGCACCGCCAGGGCGCGCTGGACGGTCGCCGCGTCGAGACCGGCTGCGACCTCGGTCCACACGTCGGGGAGCGTCAGCGCGTCGGGCGACGGCTGCTCGACATCGGGCAGCTCGGTGGTCGGGCGTCGCCGCCGGACGGCGTCGATGGCCCGGTGATGGACGATCGAGAGCAGCCACGTCTTCACGCTGCCGCGCCCCTCGACGTATCGGGAGGCATTGCGCCACGCGCCCAGGAAAGCCTCCTGGACGACGTCCTCGGCGAGGGTCGCGTCATTCGTGATGCGGTAGGCGATCGAGTAGGCCATCGTCTTGTAACTGTCGTACAGGTCCTCGAGAGCATCGAGCTCTCCTTCGGCCAGGCGCACGAGCACAGCCCGGTCCGCCTCGTCCGCAGGGGACGAGGTTCGGAGTCGGAATGGCTGGTCCGCCGGAGTCATCCGGTTGTGCGCACTGTGGACCTTTTCGGTTCACCCCCGCCCAACAGGCGATCGGTCGCCGCGGCGACTGCGGCTGCGACGTCATCGGCGGGCTGCGTCGCGTCGATCACGACGAATCGGTCCGGTTCGGCTGCGGCGAGGGCAAGGAAGCCGTCGCGCACGCGGCGGTGGAAGGCCAGGTCGAACTCTGCCTCGAAGCGGGTCACGTCTCCTGGTGCGACGCGAGCCAGCCCGTCCTCGACCGGCAGGTCGAGGAGGATCGTGAGATCGGGCCGGAGGCCATCCGTCGCGGCAGCTTCGAGCGCCCGCAATCGGTCGAGCGGGACGCCTGCGCCGTAGCCCTGGTAGGCCAGCGTCGAGTCGGCGTAGCGGGCGCACAGCACGGACCGGCCACCCTCGAGGGCGGGCCGGATGACCTCGGTCACGAGCTGGCGGCGCGCGGCGCTGAACAGCAACGCGTCCGTCACGGGGTCGGTCGGGGCAGCCGACGCCGTTCTCGCCAGCAGGACATCCCGGAGACGCTCACCGAGCCATGTCCCACCCGGTTCACGCGTGAGATGGACGTCGATCCCGCGGGAAGCGAGATGGCCGACGAGCTCCTCGGCCTGGGTGGTCTTGCCGGCGCCTTCAGGTCCCTCGAGCGTGATGAACCAGCCACGCGCGGGCATCCCGGGTCGGATCACGCCCGGAGTGTAGCCGACGATCGCTCTGCCACCGAGGACGCTGATCCGATCGGCCATCGTCCGCGCATCCATCCCGACGAGATGCCTCATGCTCTGGGACGCGACGACATGACCATGCACCACAGGCCACGATCCCGCCGACGCTTCCGCGCCATCGCCGCCCTCGCCGGCGTATGCGCCGCCGTTGCCATCCCGGCGCTCGTCGCAGCTCATCCGCTCGGCAATTTCACGATCAACCACTACGCCGGCGTACGGGTCGAACGCGATCGCGTCCTGCTCGATGTCGTCGTCGACCAGGCTGAGATCCCGACCTTCCAGGCGCGCCTGGACTTCGACACCGACGGCGACGGAGAGGTCTCCGACGCCGAGACCGACGCCGGGCGCGCCACGGCATGCCGCTCGCTCGAGCCGAACCTCGCGCTCGCCGTCGACGGGACCCGGCAGCGGCTCGCCCTCGACGCGGCGGGTCTCACGTTCCCGTCCGGGGTGGGAGGGCTCAACACGATGCGTATCGTGTGCGAGTTCTCCGCGGCCCTCGATCGGCCGCTTGCCCCGGGAGCGCGCGTCGACTTCGCGGATTCGTCGTTCCCGGACCGTCTCGGCTGGCGCGAGATCGTCGCGACGGGGTCCGGGATGGCAGTTGCGACGACGACGGCCGCCGCGGCGCCGGTGCGGTCAACGACAGCGTCCGACCGGCTTCGCGCTTACCCGACGAACCTGCTGACCCAGGCTCTCGACGACAGGTCGGTCTCGCTGGTCGTCACGCCCGGCGGACCGATGCTTCCGGCACAGGAGGTCGCGGACGCGACGTCGCTCCCCGGCTCGCGCGGTGCCGCCGGCGCAGTTCCGTCGTCCCGTCCCGTGACGGCCGTCGCGACCGACCCATCCGTCGGAGCCGCGGTTCCCGCCGCCGCCTCGGTCCCTGGTGGGGTGGCCATCGCCGAGCTGCCATCGATCTTCCGCACGTCCGATCTGTCGCCGATCGTTCTCCTTGTTTCGATCCTGACGGCGGGCGCACTGGGCGCGGGACACGCCCTCACGCCGGGCCACGGCAAGACGCTCATGGCGGCATACCTCGTCGGAACCCGCGGGACGCCGCTGCATGCCGCGGGTCTCGGCCTGTCCGTGACCATCTCCCACACGCTCGGGATCCTCGTCCTGGCGGCGGTGGTCGTGGGGGCGCAGGGGTTCCTGCCGCCCGACACGGTCGTCCGCTCGGCACCGGTCATCGCGGCGATCTCGATCGTCGCGATCGGTGGCTGGATGCTCGTGGGCGAGGGCCGACGCCGCTGGCGGGGGCGTGTCGCGGCAACGGCACCCGGCCACGACCACGAGCACGCCCACGGCCACGACCATCCGGCCACGGAGACGGTCACCCCAGGCGAGCACAGCCACGGCGGCGTGACGCACAGCCACCTGCCAGCCGCCGGCTCGACGATCTCGTGGCGCAGCCTGTTCATCCTCGGCCTCGCCGGCGGGTTGATCCCGTCGACCAGCGCACTCCTGATCCTCCTCGGCTCGATCGCGGCCGGGCGCCCGGCCTTCGGGTTCCTGCTCGTCGTCGCGTTCGGGCTCGGGATGGCCCTCGTCATGGGCGGCATCGGGCTCGCGCTCGTCCTCGCGCGTGGCCGCCTCGATCGCGTCGACACCGGGTCCCCGCTCGGGCGCGCCAGTGGCTTCGTCCCGCTGGCGGCCGCGGTCCTCGTCTTCGGCCTCGGCGTCTATCTCACGATCCAGGCGGTCTCGGGCACGACGACCTTCTAGGTCCGCCCTCCCGGCTCACCAGCTCCGGGACTAGGGCAAACACCCCAATGCCCACTCGAGCGCCCTCTGCTAGTCTCCGCCGGCATGTCAGACCTGACCGATCGCGCACTGGATACGGCATCCGCCCAGGGCGCCGGATACGCCGATGCGCGCGTCGTCCGCCGGCTCGAGGAGAGCATCTCCATCAAGAGCGGCCGCGTCGAAGGGGTCGCGTCCGGCGAGAGTGAAGGGTTCGGCGTTCGGGTCCTCGTCGATGGCGCCTGGGGCTTCGCCTCGTCGCACGTCCTGACCGCGGCCGAAGCCGACCGCGTCGCCGCTGAAGCGGTCCGTATCGCGCGGGCGAGTGCGACCGCGTTACGCGACCGGACGCGGCTCGACGATCGGCCGCCCGCTCGCGGGACCTACGAGACGCCGCTCGAGCAGGACCCCTTTGCCGTGCCGCTCGAGTCGAAGATCGCCGACCTGCTCGCGGCCGACGTCGCGGCAGCCGGCGTCAAGGGCATCGCATTCACCGAATCGTCGTATGCCGCGCAGCGCGAGTGGAAGACGTTCGCCGCGACCGACGGCAGCCTGACCGAGCAGGTCATCACCCATGTCGGTGCCGCCGTCGAGGCGAACGCCATCGACGGCGACGAGCACCAGCGCCGAAGCTACCCCGACTCTGGTGGTGGGTGGCAGGCGGCGGGCTACGAGTTCATCCAGGGCCTCCACCTGGCCGAGCGGGCCGAGCCGCTCGCCGACGAGGCGGTCCAGTTGCTGTCGGCGCCGCAGTGCCCGTCGGGCCGGTTCACGATCGTCCTCGACCCGAGCCAGCTCTACCTCCAGGTGCACGAGTCATGCGGCCACCCCACGGAGCTCGACCGGGTGTTCGGCACCGAGGCGTCCTACGCGGGGACCAGCTTCCTGACGACGGACAAGCTCGAATCCGGCTTCCGCTACGGGTCGGACCTGATCGATATCGTCGCCGACGCGACCGCACCGGGCGGGATGGGGACCTTCGGCTGGGATGACGAGGGCGTCGCCGCGCAGTCCGTGCCGCTCGTGAAGGAAGGTATCTTCGTCGGTTACCTCTCGTCGCGCGAGACCGCGCCGCGTATCGGGCGCCAGAGTGGGGGCGCCATGCGCGCCGACGGATGGAACCGGATCCCGCTCATCCGGATGACGAACATCAACCTCCTGCCGAAGCCCGGGATGAGCCTCGACGAGATCGTCGCCGACACCGACGACGGCCTCTACCTCGCGTCCAACCGCTCCTGGTCGATCGACGATCGACGGCTCAACTTCCAGTTCGCGACCGAGGTCGCCTACGAGATCAAGGGCGGCAAACGCGGGCGGCTGTTCAAGAACCCGACCTACACCGGCATCACCTACGAGTTCTGGCGCTCGTGCGACGCGGTCGGTGACGAACGCAGCTACGTCATGCTCGGGACGCCGAACTGCGGCAAGGGCGAGCCCGGCCAGACCGGCCATGTCGGCCACGCCGTGCCGGGTGCGCGGTTCCGGGACGTCCAGGTCGGCGTCGGCAAGTGGTAGGACGCTAGGGCGATGGACGACGATCGAGGACGCGACGCGCTCGCCCTGGCAGAGGCAGCCCTCGCGCTCGCGACGCGCGACGTTGTGACCGAGGCCGAGGCGCTCGTCACCGCAGAGGACTCGGCGCTGACCCGCTTCGCCAACAGCGAGATCCACCAGAACGTCGCCGAGACCAACGTCGCGATCAATCTCCGCGTCGTCGTCGGCAAGCGCGTCGGCGTCGCCTCGACCAGCCGAACCGACACAGAAGGCCTCCGGCGGCTGGCCGATCAGGCCATCGCGATCGCCCGGGTGGTGGAGGAGCTCGACGACTGGGGCGGCCTGCCCGGCCCGACCGAG
>JBJMMQ010000023.1:0-6935 GCA_045804705.1 Chloroflexota bacterium | reverse complement strand
CCTGGGGCCCAGCCCGCCCGCGGCCCTAATGCTTGATTTCGGCCCGTCGGCGGACATCCACTCCCCTGATGCTTGTAGACGGCATCAACTGCGGGAGGCGCGGGAAATCGGACCCTCATCGGTGATGCCGCATACAGGCATCAAGCCGATCGACCCGCCCAGAGCGGCCCGAATCAAGCATCACCGCTGGGGCCGCGCCCGATTGGGCCGCGCCCCGTGGACCCGCGCGCGGCGGGCCGCGCCGCGTGGCGCAGGGCCGGCGCCGACCGCCCCGCGAGACCTACCCCCGAAGGAACCGGCTCAGGAACGTCCGCGTCCGCTCATCCCTCGGGTTCGAGATGACCTGCTCCGGTGGACCGATCTCGACGAACTCGCCTTCCTCCATGAAGTAGACGCGGTCCGCGGCTTCGCGTGCGAAGGCCATCTCGTGGGTGACGACGACCATCGTCCGGCCTTCGTGGGCCAGGCTCTCCATCACCTTCAGGACCTCGCCGACGAGTGACGGGTCCAACGCGCTGGTCGGCTCGTCGAAGAGCAGCACGTCGGGATCCATGGTCAACGCGCGGGCGATCGCGACGCGCTGGCGCTGACCGCCGGACAGCCTCGACGGATACTCGTCGTGCTTGTCGCTCAGGCCGACCTTCGCGAGGTTCGCCTCGGCCTTCTCCGTCGCCTCCTTGCGGTTCATACCCTTGACGTGGATCGGCGCCTCGATGAGGTTGCCGATGACGGACAGGTGCGGGAACAGGTTGAACTCCTGGAACAACATCCCGGCCCGCAAACGAAGCTGCCGGATCCGGTCCTTGGTCGCGCGATCTCGGTGCTTGCGGAGCGGGTCGGCCTCCACGCGGACCCCCGCGATGTCGACGACCCCGGCAGTCGGCTCCTCGAGGAAGTTGAGACACCGCAAAAACGTGCTCTTGCCGGACCCGGACCGCCCGAGGATGGTCACGGTCTCGCCGGGGTAGACGGTCATCGAACACCCGCGCAGGACGTGGTTCGCGTCGAAGTTCTTCTCGATCGCGGTCGCCTTGACGATGGGCTCCGCGCCGGGCTTGACGAGGTGCCCCGGCGTCTCGGCGGGGTCGATGACGTGCTCGATCATCGGTTTGCTCGCTGCATCCGATCGCCCGTCGCCATCCGTCGCTCGAGGCGACCCTGGAAGAGCGAGAACAGGATGGTCAGGACCCAGTAGATGAATGCCGCGACGAGCAGCGTCTGCATCGACTGGAAGGTCGGCCGCCCGGCGACCTGCGCGCGCCACAGGATCTCCTGGACACCCACGACGGACGCCAGCGACGAGTCCTTGATCATCGCCACGAAGTCGTTGCCGACCGCCGGCGTGACGATGCGGAACGCCTGAGGCGCGATGATCCGACGGAACGTCGTCCGCGACGTCATGCCGAGCGATTCGGCGGCCTCGGTCTGGCCATGCGGCACCGCCTCGATTCCGGAGCGGAAGACCTCCGTCATGTACGAGCCGTAGTTGAGGCTGAGCGCGACGATGGCCGTCGGGATGGCCGGCAGCACGATGCCCGCCTGCGGCAGGGCCAGGTAGATGAACAGGATCTGCAGGAGCAACGGCGTGCCCCGGAAGAAAGAGACGTAGAAGCTCGAGATGCCGTTCAGATACGGATTGCGCGAGAGTCGCCCGAGCGCCCCGAACGCCGCGAGGATCGTGGCGAAGAAGATGGACGTGATGGCGAGGAACAGCGTGATCGGGACGCCGAGGAGGATGAACGGGATCGTCTTCTGGAGGAAGGTCGTGTCGACGCTGACCGTGACCAGGATGAACGCGACGAGCGCGACGACGATGACCGCCCACGTCGCGAGGAACTTGGCACGCCACTGCCTCCCCCGGCGCTCACGTTCCCTGGCGATCTCCGCCACCAGCTGTTGATTCGCGGACATCGCTGCCGCGCCGCCGAAGCTCATCGTCAGCCTCCCTCAGAAAGGCAGCGCGCCCGGACGCCGAAGCGACCGGGCGCACATTGGACCGCGTTGGTCGGGGTCGGTCAGGACGGCTTCGTCGTGACGTCCTTTCCGAGCCACTTCTCGGAGAAGCCCTTGAGCGTGCCGTCGGCATGCATGTCGGCGACGATCTCGTTGAGCAGCTTCAGCAGGCCCGCGTCATTCGGGCCGCTCTTGTCGAGCGCGAACGCGACCGACACCGTGAAGATCGGCGGCCCGTCGAGGACCCGGATCTTCGCACCGGACTTGACGGCGTCGGCAAGGCCATTGGCATTGGCGACGATGGCATCGAACTTGCGACCCGCGTTGACCGCCTGGACGCACTCGTTGTCTGTCGGCAGCGATGTGACATTCGGGGTGGTCGGCGCGGGAACGATGTTCGGGTCGACGATCGCGAGCGTGCCGTTGAGCCACTGCTCGTAGGTCGTCGCCTGGCCGACGCAGAACGTCTTGCCGTCATTCAGCTCGGACAATGACTGGACCTTCGAATCGACCGGGACCGCGACGGCACCCGAGTCGTAGTAGTACGGATCGGCGAAGTCGACGTGCTTTGCGCGCTCGACCGTGACGCTCATCGAGCCGATCGAGATGTCCCAACGGCCACCCCAGCTACCGGAGGTGATCGTGTCCCAACCCGGGGTCTGCCAGTCGACCGCGATCTCCTTGCCGAGCTTCGCGGAGAGGCGCTTGACCGTCTCCTCGGCCGTCGAGGTGTCGAAGCCCTCGTACTTGCCGGTGGTCGTGTTGAGGAACGAGAACGGCTTGTAGTTCGGGTCGGTCGAGATCCGGATCTTGCCCGACGACAGGATCAGCCCGAGCAGCGACTTCGGATCGACCGACGCCTCGGCCGAGGCCGCGGCAGAAGCCGGCGCAGAGGCCCCGGCAGCGGACGAGGCCGCAGCGGATGGCGCGGCCGCCGAAGGAGCCGTCGATGCGCCACCGCCGGCGGTCGAACAGGCCGCCGCGACGATGACCACGCCACCGAGCAGCGCGGTCAGCCTGGAGAGCTTGTGCATGGTGTCCTCCATGTCTTCTTCTCCGGGCGACTTCCTCCCTGCCCGGACGCCGAAACTATGGCACAGGTCAGCGCGATCGGAAGCCGATCGGCCTCTCGCCGGCCGCCGCGGTTTCGGGAGGCGGAAGGTCCTCCTCGCGGAGCTCGTCGAGTTCGTCGCGGGCGATCGTCCCGTCGGCGAGCGCGCGCGTGGCCATGTTCGCGTATGACTGCTCGAAGACGGACCGCGCGTATCGGGCGTTGCCGAAGTTGCCGACGTCCGACGCGACGACGAACAGGTGACCGAGCCGCTCGGTGACGCCGGGGCCGAGCCTGACCTTCGCAGTCGCGGCCATCCCCTCGAACACCGCCACCAGTTCGGCCGCCGTGTAGTCGGGGAAATCGATGTAGTGCGTGAAGCGGCTGCGCAGCCCTGGGTTCGAATCGATGAAGCGCTTCATCACCTCCGGGTAACCCGCCGCGATGACGGCGAGGTCATCGCGGTGGTCCTCCATCAGCTTGACCAGCTCAGCAACGGCCTCGGCTCCGAACTCGCCGCTGCCCTCCATCGACAAGGAGTAGGCCTCGTCGATGAACAGGACGCCACCGACGGCACGCTCGACGGCGGCCTGGACCTTCATCGCCGTCTGACCCACGTAGCCGGCAACGAGATCCGCTCGCGACACCTCGACCGTGTGGCCCTTGCTGACGAGGCCGATGCTGCCGTACAGCCTCCCGATGATCCGGGCGACGGTCGTCTTGCCCGTGCCCGGCTCGCCCGTGAACACGACGTGGAGGCTGGCGTTGACCTCGGGCATGCCGGCGGCTCGCCGCTCGGTGTTGAGCATCTGGACCGCGATCAGGCGGCGGACCGCGGCCTTGACCGGGACGAGCCCGATGAGCGCGTCGAGCTCGGCCAGGATCTGTTCGGTCGTCTCCTCAGCGGCCGGGGTCACGTCGAGCGTGGCGTTCTGTTCGTGCCCGTCCTCGGGCACGTCCTCGAGCTCCGTGGCCGTGCCGACGTCCTCGGCGGTTTCGTCCGGCTGAGGGGCCGCGGTCGCGTCCGCGCCGCCCGGTGCGAGCCGCGTCGCAAGGTCGATCGCGGCGGCCTTGGCGGATTCCTCGTCAGTGATCGTCGCGAGGACCGTCTCGGCGCCTTCGGTGACCGTCGGCGTCGCGAACGCGTCCCCGGCGGGGTCGAGGTACGACCTCGCGGTCGCGAGCGACACCTCGGTCGGTGCCGCGGGTCCCAGCACGTACATCAGTCCCCAGAACACGTGACGGACCTCGACCGATGGATGCGAGTACGCCTTGGCGATGGCCATCGCCTCGTCGCGGACCCGGTCGCGGATCACTCGGGCGGATCCGTGTAGCGCTTGCCGCCGAACCTGTCGTGGACGATCTCGTCGAGGTCGTCGGCCGTGTACATCACGGCACCGACCGCGGTCACCAGCTCGGCCGGGTCGAGGTAGTCGCCCATGATCGTGTGGTCGAACTGGAGGAAGCAGGTTCCCGCCTCCTTGTCCTCGATGACCGTCACCGTCCCGAGGCGGAACTGCTGGCCGTCGACCGCGGCCCAGTGGAAGAGCTCCTCCGTCGGCTTGATGTCACGGCCGAGTGGCGCCCAGATGTAGATGAGCGAGCGCGGGTTGCCGTCCTTGTCGGGCGTCCAGGCCTGGATCTCGACGAATGCGGCGGTGCTGCCGACCTCGAGGATGAAGCCACCCGACTTGCGCAACCGCACATCGTTGAACTCGTCGACGAGGATCCGCTGGACCCTCTCCGTGGTGGCTTCGACCGTGGCCACAGGCTCCCTCCATCGGCGTCGTTCAACGACGGAGGGAACCGTAGCGCACGCGGAACGTGGTCGCGCGGCGACCCGCGCGGAGACTGGTCGGCGGCCTACGCCTCGGTCAGGCCAAGGACATGCCCCTCGGGATCGGCAACCAGCGCGAGCTGGGCGTTGCCGTCAGGGCTGAACTTCGGCATCACGACCGAACCGCCGAGGGACTCAGCCTTCGCGATGGTCGCGTTGATGTCCGGGACGGTGATGTAGCCCGTCACCAAGCCCGGACCCTGCGGCGCATTCCCGATCCCCACGATCACCCCGGTCTGGGCCGGGTCGGTCATGCCGTACCCGCCCGGGAAATCCGTGTTGAGCTTCCAGCCGAACAGGTCGCTGTAATAGCTCTGGAGCGCCTTCTGATCCTTGCCCGTGACTTCGAAATGGATGATCCGTGCGTCTGCCATCGGTCCGTCTCCAACTCCCGGCACCGAGGTCATGCGCCGCGGTCGCCCTTCGAAGGAGCGACGAACGGTTTCGCCGGAATCGACAGCTGCGTGGATCAGTTCGAGCGGCGGACCCAGAAGCCCTCGTCCGGCGAGCGGCGGTTCTCGTTGTAGCCCGCGAGGATCGTGCCGTCGAGCAGCGCCAGGCCGGCCGGCTCGGGGTCGGTGTCGACGAAGTGCTGGACGCTCACTCGTGTCCGCGCCGACAGGGTCGACCCGAAGTTCGTGCTCGTCTTGAGCCAGACCGGCGAGTTACCGGGCGTGCCGGCTTTCACGGTCACGGCGAGGACACCGGCCCGATAGATGAACGTCGGCTGCGTCGAGAACGAGCCGGTCGGAACGGCGACGATGAGCCGACTCGCTGACCAGGTCGAGCCGCTGTTGGTCGTCGTGCGGAACCGTGCCTTCATCCCGCCTCCGTGCGAGGTGTAGCCGATGACGGCCTTGCTGCCCGAGGCGGCGAGGCTGTAGTCGGGGCCCGCAGCGGTGTTCAGCTTCGTGGCGCCAGACCAGGAGGAGCCCCGGTTCAGCGTCCGGCGGACCGAGAGCGTCTCGTGAGCGGAGGTATAGGCGAGGTACGTGACGCCGGTGCCGATCGCGAGCTGCAGGTCGCCCACGTAGGTGACGCGCCGGCCGACCTCTGAATTGGCCGTGTGCCCGACGTATTTGGCGCTGCCGAAGGTCGCGCCGTGGTCGGTGCTCGTCCGCATGTAGATGTTCCCGGAGTAGAGCCCGGTCCAGGCGATGCTGACCTGCCCGTTCGAGCGGTGGGCGATGGCCTGGTCGGCGACCTGGGAGCTCGTCGAGGTCAGGGCGCGCTGCGTGCCCCACGTCGCGCCGCCATCCGAGCTGCGCCGGTAGTAGACGCGGCGGACGACCGTGCCCGACGAGTTCGTCGAGCGCTTGACGTAGGCGAGATCGACCCTGGCGCCGGATGAAGCCGCCGAGATCCGGAATTCGAGGTTCGTGGCGATGGTCTGACGCGCGGACCAGGAGACGCCGCCGTTCGAGGTGCGGCGCGCGTAGGCGGTCGTGCCCCGTTGCCAGATCGCGATGGCGCGCGACGCGCCCGTACGGAGGATCTGGGGCTTGTATGTGTCGGTCGTCGCGACGTTCACGTCGCCGGCCCATGTCACCGCAGCGGCCGCAGGCTGAGCGGTCACGAGGACGAGCAGGATCCCGGCGGCGGCCGCGAGCCGTCGGGTGTCGATGGAACGGCGAGTCGAGGTATTCATGGCGGCCACCTTGGCACGCCCGCGCGAGACCCCGAATGGCCGGGTGTCGAGACAGACCATGGACATCCGACGATGGCGGGCGACCCGCTACCCTTGGCCCATGCCCGCCGAATTCATCTACACGACGTACAAGCTCGCCCGTCACTACCCGCCCGACCGCACCGTCCTCGAGAACATCTCGCTGTCGTTCTACCCGGGCGCCAAGATCGGCGTCATCGGGCCGAACGGCTCGGGCAAGTCGAGCCTGCTCCGGATCATGGCGGGGCTGGACGAGGGGTTCGTCGGCGAGGCGCGGCTGACCCCCGGGGTCACCGTCGGCTACCTCGAGCAGGAGCCGCAGCTCGACCCCACGAAGACCGTCAAGCAGAACGTGCTCGACGGCGTCGGCGAGGTCGCCGGCCTGATCGAGCAGTACAACGCGGTCATGGCCAAGTGGTCGGACCCGG
>JBJMMQ010000022.1:0-6356 GCA_045804705.1 Chloroflexota bacterium | reverse complement strand
TCGGTCGGAAGGCGCCGAGATCGATTTCGAGGTCGCGCCCGACGAGCATCAGCCCGGCGGCGACCACCTCCGCGTGTTCACCACCCGCCCCGACACGCTGTTCGGGGCGACCTTCATGGTCCTCGCACCCGAGCATCCCCTTGTCTCGAAGCTGACCCATCCGGCGCGTCGAGCGGAGGTCGAGGCATATGTCGAACAGGCCCGCCGGCGGACCGAGATCGACCGGCTGGCGACCGACCGCGAGAAGACGGGCCTGGCGCTCGGTGCGGACGCCATCAACCCGATCAACGGCGAGCGGATCCCGATCTTCATCGCCGATTACGTCCTGTCGGGATACGGCACGGGCGCGATCATGGGCGTGCCGGCGCACGACGAACGCGACTTCGAATTCGCCCGTCGGTTCGGGCTCGCGATCAGGCGTGTCGTGGCCGGGGCCGGAACCAACGCGGACGAGCCGATGACGGACGCGTTCATCGCGCACGCCGCAGACGAAGTGCTGGTCAACAGCGGCCGGTTCGACGGGATGACCGCGGACGAGGGAGGCCGCGCGATCGTGGCCTGGCTGGGCGAGACCGGGCGTGCCGAGCCGAAGGTGACGTACCGGCTCCACGACTGGCTCTTCAGCCGGCAGCGCTATTGGGGCACCCCGATCCCGGTCATCTATTGCCCCGATGACGGCGTCGTCCCGGTGCCCTACGAGGACCTGCCGGTCCGCCTCCCCGAGACCGTCGATTACGCGGGCAGCGGCGACAACCCGCTGAACCACGACGAGACGTTCCTGAGGGTCGACTGCCCGCGCTGCGGCGGTCCGGCCCGGCGCGAGACCGACACGATGGACACGTTCATGGACTCGTCGTGGTACTGGTTCCGCTACCTCTCGCCCGATAACGAGTACGGACCGGTCGACCCGGAGCTGACCAACGCCTGGACGCCGGTCGACCAGTACACGGGCGGCGCCGAGCACGCCGTCATGCACTTGTTGTATGCCCGGTTCTTCACGAAGGCGATGGCTGACATCGGTCTCGTCCGTGACCGCGAGCCGTTCCTGAAGCTGTTCAACCAGGGCCAGATCCTGGGCGCCGACGGCGAGAGGATGTCGAAGTCGCGCGGCAACGTCCAGGATCCGGACGAGCTCGTCGAGCGCTATGGAGCCGACACGGTCCGCCTGTTCCTGATGTTCATGGGTCCGTGGGACCAGGGCGGGCCGTGGAGCCCGACCGGGATCGGCGGCGTCCACCGCTTCCTGAACCGCGTGTGGACGCTGGTGCTCGACCCCCACGGGCAGGAGGCGGGCGATCCCGAAGCCGGTTCCCTGCCGGCGGGCGAGACCGAGGAGGAGGCGGGCCGCGCGCTGCGTTCGGCGGCCCACAAGACGCTGCGCGATGTCACCGCCGACTACGAGGGCTTCCGCTTCAACACGATGATCGCAAAGCTGATGGAGCTCGCCAACACGCTCTTCCGCTATCGCGGCACGCCGATCGCGGGTGGACCGGAGTGGGACGAGACGATCAGCCTCCTCCTCCTGATGCTGGCGCCGTCGGCGCCTCACGTCACCGAGGAACTGTGGAGCCGTCGTCTGGCCGAGGCGGGCGAGGCGTGGTCGTCGATCCACACACAGTCGTGGCCGGCGGTCGACCCGAGTGCGGTGGTCGAAACGACGCGCGAGATCCCCGTCCAGGTCAACGGCAAGCTGCGTGACAAGGTCGTCGTCCCAGCCGATGCGACCCAGGCCGAGATCGAGGCCGCGGTCCTGGGACGCGATCGCATCCGGGCCATCCTCGACGGGAAGCAGCCGGATCGCATCGTCGTCGCCGGCGGCGGCAAGCTCGTCAACCTCGTCGTCCGGTGACCCCGGGCCCGTCTGGCGGCGAGAAGGCCGACAGAGGGCTGCCCATCGGTTTTGCAACACGCGCCGCTCCGATCGCCTTCGTCGTCGTCGGGCTGATCCTGACTGTCGGCTTCGCGCGTGCGTGGCGGGGCGACCTCAGCGGTGCGACCGCTCCGTGGTGGGCATACCTGTTCCTGATGCTGCTCGCGGTCGCGATGCTCGCGCTCGCAGCGGCACTCGTCATCGACCCGCGCCCCATGCCGCTTCGACAGGCCCTCGGCGGGGCGGCGCTCGTGTGGCTGGTGGTGCTCGTCATCATCGCGATCGGCGCCACCGGCCTCGCACGATCGCGTGGCGACGGTTGGTTGCTCGTCGTCCTCGTCGCAGTCATCGGCGGAGCGCTTGTCGATCTCGCCGTCACGACGCCATCCGTCGTCGACGCTGGGTCGAGTGGGCCGCCGGCGGCGATCGCTCGCCTCGGTGCGGTGATCCTGTTCGCACTGGCCATCTTCATGGCGACCGGCGCCGCCGTGATCTTCGTGAGCCTGGCCCGCGCCATCTGGCGATCGGCCGCGCGCGGCGAATCGATCGACCGACTGCCGTGGGGCCTCGTCATCGCGATCCTCGTGTTGCCCCTGGTCACATTCACGATCGCGGCGGTCGGGACCCGACGGGCTTCGGGGGGCACGTTCTACGCGCAGGCAGCGGCGAACCGCCGCAACAGCATCCTCCTCCTCATCACGATGATCGGCATCGTGGCGGCGACCGCCGAAGTCATCGCTGTCACGCTCACGTTCGAGCCCGTTCCCGCCCTGTGGTCGGGAGTGGTCGCGGCGGTGATCGGCTTGGCGGCCGCGGCCGGCGCCAACCGTTTCGGCGGCGATTTCATCCTCCAGACCGCTGGAGCCGTGCCGGCCGATCCGACCGCCGACGCACAGCTCATCGATGTCGTCGCCGAGCTCGCCCTCGCCGCCAACATCCCGATGCCCCGGGTCTACGTCATCGCCGACGGCAGCCAGAACGCGTTTGCCACGGGTCGTGACCCGCGCCACGCGTCGGTCGCGGTGACCCGTGGCCTCCTCCGTGCGATGGATCGCGAGGAGCTGCAGGGCGTGATCGGCCACGAGCTCGGTCACATCCGCAATTTCGACACTCGGTACGCGTTGTACGTCGCCGTCCTCGTGGGCCTGGTCGCACTCGCCACGGACGGCTTCCTCCAGCTCGTCATCCAGGGCTGGAAGAGTGGCGCGTTCACCTCAGCCGGTGAGGGCGACTCCGATGGCGCGGCGGCTGGCCTCGCGATGGGGATCCTCATCGGGATCTTCCTGTTCGTCGTGGCGAGTCTCCTTCGCGTGGTGACTCCGTTCTTCGCGGCGCTCGTCCAGGCTTCGACGAGCCGCGAGCGGGAATTCCTCGCCGACGCGACGTCGGTCGAGTTCACCAGGAACCCCCGAGCCCTCGAACGCGCGCTCGCTTCGATCGCCGCCGACACCGACACGCTCGACGCGGCGAACCGCGGCACGCAGCACCTCTGGTTCCGAAACCCTGTCAAGCCCGGGAGCGACCGTCGTTCGGGGCTGCTCGCCACACACCCCTCGTTGCAGGCGAGGATCGGCCGACTCCAGGTCCTTCAGGGCCTGCCCCCGAGCGACATCGAGATCACCGGCATCCGCTTCGAGGAGACGTGATGGACCAGACCGAGATCCGCATCGGCGCCCTGTGCTGGAACCAGTACACGGAATGGCCGGCGCTCCTCGAAGCCGGAGTCCGAGCCGACCGGCTTGGCTACGACACGCTGTGGACCTGGGACCATCTCTACCCGATCCAGGGGAGCTCGAACGGTCCGATGTTCGAGGGGTGGCTGACGCTGGCAGCGTGGGCGCAGGCGACCGAGCACGTCCGGATCGGCCTCATGGTCGGGGCGAACCCGTTCCGTGAGCCGACGCTCACGGCGAAGATGGCGACGACGCTCGACCACATCTCGAACGGACGCGCGATCCTGGGCATCGGGGCCGCCTGGTTCGAGGAGGAGCATGAGGCGTTCGGGATCGCGTTCGGGAGCGGCTTCCCGGAACGACTGCGCTGGCTCGCCGAGGCGTTGCCCGTCATGCGCGGGATGCTCCACGGCGAGGAGCCGACGGCCGCGGGTCCGCGATACAGGGCCAGGAACGTCCGGAACCTGCCGCGCCCCCTCCAGGAACGGATGCCGTTGCTCGTCGGCGGTGGGGGCGAGCAGGTCACGCTCAAGCTCGTCGCCCGCTATGCGGACGCGAACAACGTGGGTGGCGGCCTGGAGAACGTCAAGCGGAAGGAGGCCGTCCTGCTGCAGCACTGCGAGACGGTCGGTCGCGACCCGTCGGAGATCGAGCGGACGACGGGGATCGGCACGGTCATCATCCGCGACTCCCGCGAGGAGGCGGATCGCGTGCACGCCGCGATGTTCGAGCACAACGGCGGCGCGCGACGCTGGACCGACCAGCCGATCGGGACGCCCGAGGACGTGGCGGAAGCCCTGCTGCCCTACCTCGAGCTCGGGTATCGCCACTTCGTCGCGGGCTTCCCATCGCCCTACGACGAGGAGTCCATGACCCGCTTGGCGACCGAGGTCAGGCCGATCCTCGAGCGGGGTTGAGGCTGCCCGTCGCTAGCCGCCGGGCTCGGTCGGCGGCGGCGGCGCGGCCGGGGGACCCGCGGCGGGCCGCGGGGTGCCCGGGCCGAGGACGTTCGACTCCTCGAGGTAGCCGCGGAAGGTATCGGCCAGCTCGGTGAACTCGAGCGGGAAGATGTACTTGGTCGACGGGCTCTGGCCGATCGCCTTGAGCGTTTCGAGGTACTGCAGCGCCATCGTCTTCTGGTCGATCTGGGACGCGGCCTGGAAGATCCGCTCGAGTGCGAGCGCGAAGCCCTCAGCCCGCAGGATGGCGGACTGACGGTCGCCCTCGGCGCGCAGGATCTCGGCCTGCTTGGTCCCCTCGGCGACGTTGATCGCCGACTGTCGCGAGCCTTCCGACTCCGTGATGACGGCCCGGCGCGTCCGCTCCGCCGAGAGCTGCCGGTTCATCGCGTCCTGCACGTCGCGCGGCGGCGCGATCTCGCGAATCTCGACGGTCGTCACCTTGCCGCCCCAGCGCTCCGTCACCTCGTCGAGCTTGACGCGCAGCACCTCGTTGATCTGTTCGCGCTTGGAGAGGACTTCGTCCAGCGAGATGTCGCCGATCACGGCCCGCAGTGTCGTCGAGGCGATCCCCAGGAGCATCGTGTCCAGCCGTTGCGGCGCGAGGACGCTCTTGAGCGGATCCGCGATCCGCCAGTAGACGAGGAAGTCGACGTTGATCGGGGCGTTGTCCTTCGTGATCGTCGTCTGGCTGGGAACCTCCGTGAGCGTCTCCCGAAGGTCGACCTTCGCTCCCCGATCGATGACGGGGACGAGGAACCGCAGGCCCGGGTCGCGGACCATCGATTCGTTCGTCCGCCCGAGGCGGAAGACGACCATCTTCTCGTACTGCTGCACGACGCGGATCGAGAGGTACACGATTACGAGCAGGACGACGACGATGAACGCGGCGACCGCGGCGGTGACTGTCAGCTCCATGAATCCTCCGGCTGGGCCCTCAGGCCTGTGACGGCTGTTGATCGGGTTCGACGAGCACCGTCAGCCCTTCGACACCGACGACCCTGACGGGAGTCCCTCGCTCGATCGGCCGGTCGTTCGCCGATCGCGCCGTCCAATCCTCACCCGAGATGTAGACCGATCCCATCGGCGCCAGCGGACTGCGGACGATTCCGCGCGCACCGGCGATCAGGCCACTTCCCAGCATTCCGGTCGCCTCGACCATCCGTCGCGAGCGTACGGCGAAGAAGCTGATCAGGGCAACGAAGGCCGCGCCGGTCAGCGTCACGACCGCGATGAGCGCCGGGGCAACCTGGACGACCGGGGCAAACGGATCACCCGGCGGCGAATACAGGGCCGACGCGCCGAGCGCGATACACACGACGCCACCGAATCCGAGCAGGCCGTGGCTCGTGACGGTGACCTCGAGCCCGATGAGGACGAGCCCGAAGATCACGAGCAGCAGTCCGCCGACGTTCAGCGGCAGCGCCCCCAGCCCGATGAAGGCGAGGATGATCGCGAGGCCGCCGAGGATGCCCGTGACGAAGTTGGGGCTCCACAGTTCCGCGATCAGCCCGGTCGAGCCGACCGTGAACAGCAGGAACGCGATCGTCGGGTCCGAGAGCAGTCGCAGGAAGGCGAGGAACGGACTCATCGCGACTTCGCTCGTCGTCGCTCCGGTCAGGTCGAGCGTGACTTCCGCGCCGGCGACCTTGACCGCTCGGCCGTTCGCGAAGGCCAGGACCTCGTCGAGGTTCGCGGCGATCCCATCGACGACGCCGAGGGAGACCGCCTCCGTTGCCGGCGAGGAGCGCGCTCGCGACACGGCCTGGACGGCCCAGCTGACGTTCCTGCCGCGCTCCTGGGCGATCGCCGTGATCTTTGCGATCGCATCGTTGCGGACCTTGTCGCCGAGCG
>JBJMMQ010000021.1:0-26453 GCA_045804705.1 Chloroflexota bacterium | reverse complement strand
CAACCCGGACCTGCTCGCGGACATGGCTCGGACGGTCGATCACGTCGCCGGCGGGCGGTTGATCCTCGGGATCGGATCGGGCTGGTTCCGGCGTGACTACGACGAGTACGGCTACCCGTACGGCACCAAGGGTTCGCGGCTCGTCGCGCTCGGCGAGGCCCTGCCACGGATCGAGGCCCGGCTGGCCGCCCTGAACCCGGCGCCGCTCCGGAAGATCCCGGTGCTCATCGCGGGGACCGGCCTGCAGCGCACGACCCGGCTCGTCGCGCGCCACGCCGACCAGTGGCACGCCGCATTCCCAGAGCACCCCGACGAGCTCGAGCCTGCCGTCGCCGCGCTGCGTCGGTGGTGCGACGAGATCGGCCGGGACCCGGGGGAGATCGAGTGGGGCGTGGGGATCGAGCCCGAGGACGTCGACGGCTTCCTCGCGCGCGACGCTCCGACGTATGTCGAGATGGGCTTCACCCAGTTCACGCTCGGGTTCAACGGGCCGCGCTGGGGCGTCGATGCCGGACGCGACTTCCTCGCGTGGCGCGACGAGCGGAACGGCGACGGCGGCGTCGGGACGCCGCGGCTGGATTGACGCCCACCGCCCGCGCGGCGAGCATGTTCCGTCCGCGAACGATCGGGACACCGGCCGTCCCCATCCCGTACGCACTGTTCACCGACGTTACCAACCGCGCGGGTTACGGCCCCCGGGCTGCCCGATCCTGTCTCGATCGTTCTTCACCGGAACATGAGGCCGACCGGCGCGACGCGCGGATCCCGAGCTTGGGACCTCGGGCGGGCGACCGACTACAGCGCCTTGACCGCGGCGACCAGCTCCGCCAGCCCCTCCTTCGCGTCCCGGAACAGCATCCCGGTCTGCGGCAGCCCGTAGAGCTCGTTGTCGATGCCCGCGTAGCCGCGGCCCATCGAGCGCTTCATCACGATCACGTTCTTCGCGTGGTCGACGTCGAGGATCGGCATCCCCGACACGGGCGAGCCGGGCCGGCGCGCGGCGGGGTTGGTGACGTCGTTCGCACCGATGACCAACGCCACGTCGGCGCGGTCGAACTCGGGGTTGATCTCCTCCATCTCCTTGAGCTGGGGATAGGGCACGTTCGCCTCGGCGAGGAGGACGTTCATGTGCCCTGGCATCCGGCCGGCCACGGGATGGATGGCGTACTTGACGTCGACGCCGCGCGCTTCGAGCAGCTCGGCCAGCTCCCGGACCGCGTGCTGTGCCTGTGCGACGGCGAGACCGTAGCCCGGCACGATGATCACGTGCTGGGCGTAGGCGAGCTGGATGGCGACGTCGTCCGCACCGATCTCGCGGACCGTACCACCAGCGCCGGCGGCCGCCCCTGCGGCGTCATCTCCGCCACCGAACCCGCCGACCATGATGTTCATCACGGACCTGTTCATCGCGTCGGCCATGAGCTTCGTCAGGATCGCGCCGGACGCCCCGACGAGGGCTCCCGAGATGATGAGCACGGGGTTCCCGAGCACGAATCCGGCCATCGCCGCCGCCGTGCCGGTGAACGAGTTCAGGAGGCTGATGACGACCGGCATGTCCGCGCCGCCGATGGGCAGGACCATGGTGATGCCGAAGATGAGCCCTGCCAGGACGACGAGGCCGAGCAGCGCAAGCGTTGTAGTCGAGTCGAGAGTGAAGGTCCCGTAGGCACCCAGGATGAGCGCCAGCGTGCCGAGGACCGCGATGACGGCGAGCGCGATCGTGACGAGCTGGCCGCCCGGAACGTAGATCGGCTTGCCCGGGATGAGGCCCTGGAGCTTGCCGCCGGCGATGAGCGAGCCGGTGAACGTGACCGAGCCGATGAGCGCGCCGAGGACGACGAAGATCGTCGTGTCGACGGGTGCTCCCGAGTTGAGACGGATGAAGTCATCGATCGCGACGAGTGCCGCCGCGCCGCCGCCGACGGCGTTGAACAGCGACACCAGCTGCGGCATCGCGGTCATCTTCACCGTGCGCGCCGTGTACAGGCCGGCGCCGCCGCCGATCAGGAAGCCGGCGACGATGATGACGATGGCCGTCGTCGAGAGGCCCCCTTCACGGGTCAGGAGCCAGACGAGGGTCGCGACGACGGCGATGACCATGCCGGCCGCGCTGAGCTGGTTGCCGCTCCGGCCGGTGGCCGGCGAGTTCATCCGGTGGAGGCCCAGCACGAAGCACGAGGCCCCGACCAGCCAGGCGAGGTAGACGATCGTGTAGATCCACTGTTCGGACATCGACGTGCTCCTCGACTACGCGCCGGGAGCGCCGTCGGCGCCCTCGGTGGTGGCCTTGGGGGCCGTCGGCTTCTTGCGGAACATCTGGAGCATCCGGTCGGTGACGACGTAGCCGCCGACGACGTTCATCGCGCCGAACACCATGGCGATGAAGGCCAGCGTGTAGCTGACCGGGTTGTCGGCCTCGGACGCGATGATCATCGCGCCGACGAGGACGATGCCGTGGATCGAGTTGGCACCCGACATCAGCGGCGTGTGGAGGGTCGCGGGGACCTTGCTGATGACCTCGAAGCCGACGAGGATCGCCAGCGTGAAGATGGCCAGCGAGGTGAGGAGTTGGTCGCTCACGCGGGACCTCCAGCGGCCGGGGCAGCCGGCTCGAGCAGCTTCCTGACCGGTTCGGAGACCACCGCTCCGCCGTGGGAGATGACCGTGGACTTCGTGACCTCGTCCTCGAAGTCGAGGTTCAGGGCACCGTCCTTGACCATCCCGAGCAGCAGCGCGGAGATGTTCCGGGCGTAGAACGCGGAGGCGCCGGCCGGCATCGAGGCCGGCAGGTTATCGGGCGCGATTACCGTGACGCCGTTCGGTGATTCGACCGTCTCGCCGGCCTTCGAGAGCTCGACGTTGCCGCCGAGCGCCGACGCCGCCATGTCGACGATGACCGAGCCCGACTTCATCTTGCCGACCGCCTCGGCCGTGACCAGGACCGGCGGCTTGCGACCTGGGACCTGGGCCGTCGTGATGACCACGTCCATAGCGCCGATGACCTCGTTGAGCTCGGCCTGCTGGGCCGCTCGCTCCTCGGGCGTCAGTTCCCGCGCATACCCGCCGGCGCCGGTCGCGTCGATGGTCGTCTTGAGCTTGACGAACTGGGCGCCGAGGCTCTCGGCCTGCTCGCGAGTCTCGGGGCGGACGTCGTACGCCTTCACGACCGCACCCAGCCGTCGTGCCGTACCGATGGCCTGCAGCCCGGCGACACCGATGCCAAGGATGAGGACGTTGGCCGGCTTCGCCGTCCCGGCAGCCGTGGTCAGCAGCGGGAAGTAGCGGCCGTAGGCGTTGGCCGCGATGAGGACGGCCTTGTATCCGCCGACGTTCGCCTGCGACGAGAGGGCGTCCATCGTCTGGGCACGTGACAGCGTCCGCGGGATCGCGTCCAGGCTGATCGCGGTCACGCCGTGGTCGGCAAGGGCCTTGGCAGTGGCCGGGTCGATGAGCGGTGTGAGCAGCCCGAGCAGTGCCTGGCCCGAGCGCAGCTGGGCGATCTCCGCGGCCGAGGGCTTGGCCACCCGCAGGACCGCATCGGCACCGGCGTACAGGTCGGCGGTCGAGACGATCGTCGCGCCGGCCTCTTCGTAGGCAGCATCGGGGATGGACGAGCCCGCGCCCGCGCCGCGCTCGACGAGGACGTCGAGTCCAGCGGCTTTGAGCTTGCCGAGCACTTCGGGTACCAGGGCGACGCGCCGCTCTCCGGGCGCGGTCTCCTTGGCGACACCGACCTTCATGGGCACCACCTTAGGTATCGGTTGGCTGGGGCCGCGGACGGGGCGGACCGCGGTGGACACGTGGGGTCGGGGCGAAGGATACCCGCTGGGGCGCCTCCGCGCGATGAGCGCGAGGTTGCGGATGGGGTACGACGCGCGGCGAGGACGGCCATGGCCGGCGCCCCGACGTCACGCTGTCCGAGCCCGTTCCCGCAACGTGACGATCAGGATGTGCCCCTCGTCGTCACCGATGACCTCGGCGTCATGCGGGATCGTTCCGTCCCAGCGGATGTAGTCGCCTGGGCCGAGCTCCACGACGTGCTCGCCCTGCGACATCCGCCAGCGACCGCGCAGGACGAGATGGTGCTCGTCGCCCGCGTGCGCGTGCATCCCCGCCCGGCCACCGGCCGGGGCGACCCCTTCGACGATCACCAGGTCGCGGGTATCCCCGCCATCGACCCGCTCGATCCGACCGAGGCCGTTACGCGATCCCACGGAGCGTTCGGCGGCGCGGACGACCGTCGGCGGTGGCACGTCATCGATCAGGAACCACGCGATCGGAACGTCGAGCGCTTCGCCGATGGAGGCGAGACAGCTGAGCGACGGCGACGCCTTGTCATTCTCGATCTGCGAGAGGTAGCCGATGTTCAGGCCGGCCTTCTCGGCGACGTTCGCGAGGGTCATCCCGCGCTCGGTCCGCCACCGTCTTACCTGACCGCCGACAGCCGGCCGCCGCCTTTCGTCGGTCGTCATGTTTGTTCTCCAAAAACTACTATTGACAGCGGTAAACCTCGGGACTATTGTTGCATCAACAACAAAGCCTGCTTGATGACGCCAAACTCGTCAAGCCTCGGAGGATCCAGATCATGGACATCGCCATCATCGGTGCCGGTAACGTCGGCCGCTCACTCGCCACCGCGTTCGTTCGCGCCGGACACGACGTGACCATCACCTCTCGCGATCCCGAAGATGCCGGCGCCGCTGCCGCCGCGACGGGTGCCACGGTCGCCGATTCCAACGCGGCAGCCGCTGCGTCCTCCTCCATCGTCGTGCTCGCCGTCCCGTTCGCGAGCGCTCCCGACATCGCCGCCGAGATCCGCACGGAGGTCGACGGCAAGATCGTCATCGACGCGACCAACCGGATGTCCTTCGGCGCGAACGGTCCAGACATCGACACCGCGACCTCGAATGCCGAGGAGCTTGCCGGCCTGCTGCCGGAGGCGAGCATCGTCAAGGCGTTCAACACCCTGTTCGCCTCGAAGCAGAGCGATCCGATCACCGAGGGCGTCCGGCTCGACGGCTACGTCGCCGCGGACGACGAAGCCGCCCGTGCGACGGTCCTCGAACTCGTCGAGTCGATCGGGCTGCGGCCGGTGGACGTCGGCCCGCTCGCCCGAGCGCGTCAGCTGGAAGGGCTCGCGTTCCTGAACATCACCCTCAACATCGTCAACGGCGGCAGCTGGCAGTCCGGCTGGAAGCTCGTCGGTGCGCCGGTGCCCGACTCGGTGGCGGCATGACCGCGACCGTCGACACGACCACCCGCGCCACGGACAATGTCGGCATGAGCATCCCCGTCTCGCGTCTCAACCACGCCGTCCTGTTCGTTCGCGACGCGACGGCCGCGGCCGAGTTCTATGGCCGGGTCTTCGGCTTCGAGGTCGTGGCCAACGAGTTCGGCGGCAAGGCCGTGTTCATGCGGGCCGCCGGCGGCGACAACCACCACGACCTCGGTCTCTTCTCCGTCGGAGAGGCGGCCCCGCCTGCCCCGCGCGGCTCGGTCGGGCTCTACCACCTGGCGTGGGAGGTCCCGACCATCGAGGATCTCGCCAACGCCTCCCGGATCCTGTCAGATGCGGGCGCCCTCGGTGGGGCGTCGGACCACGGAGTGTCGAAGTCGCTCTACGGGCACGACCCCGACGGCAACGAGTTCGAGATCATGTGGCGCGTCCCGCGCGAATCGTGGGGCGAGCACGAGGAGCACGGCTCGATCCTGCCGCTCGACCTCGACGCCGAGGTCCGGACCTGGGGCTCGAAGGCCTGACGCGTCAGTCGAAGGCCTGACGCGTCAGAACGTCCCGGCCGCGGCGATCGTGACCAGCGTCACGATGTAGGTGTGCCCGATCGCGCCCCAGACGATCGATCGGGTACGCCATGCCAGCCAGCCGTAGACGAGTCCGCCGGCGAGCGTCGAGAAGAGCTCGAGCTCGGGCTTGCCGAGGTGCGAGAAGACGAACGGCATCGTCGCCACGAGCACGCCGACAGGTCCGATCACTCGGACCAGCGTGAGCATCAGGAAGCCGCGGAACGCGAACTCCGTCGTGGTGAGGTCGATCGCGTTCGTGATCACCAAGGGCCCGAGCGGTGCTGCGCTCTGCGCGTAGTAGTCGCGAACTCCGGCGAGCGTCGCGAACCACAGGACGACGGGCGTCATGGCGATGCAGCCGATCGCGACGAGGGTCGCCCCCCAGCGCCACTCCCCGAACGTGAGGCCGTACCGGCCCGGCCGGTCGCGGAAGCCGAGGACGATCACCACGAACGGGACGAGCCCGAAGAGCACAAAGCGCTCGATGGCGGTCGCGAACATCGCATCCGCTGACCGGCCCGCGGCGATGCTGTCTGGGAAGAACGTGCGGGCGTAATCGAACAGCAGCGCGAAGGTGATGACCGCGATCGCGACCGTCGCGCGCACCGGCAGGCGCAGCCCGACCAGGTCGATCGTCCGGAGGTCGGCTGCGGTCGCCGGATACTCCGGCCCATCCGTCAGCGCCGCCCACGACTGCCGGATCGCCGTCATCGCGAGAGCGTACGCTCCGCGGAATGACCACACCGTTCCCGACCGACACGATGGAGCTCACCCACATCCTCGTCGTCGCCGACATCGAGCGGGCGCGCACGTTCTACCGGGACGTCCTCGGCGCGGAGGTCTACCGCGAGTACGGCGGGACCTCGTGCGTCCTCCGTGCCTTCGGGGCGTGGCTGCTGTTGGTGACAGGCGGCCCGCCCACGGGCGACAAGCCGACGGTGACGTTCGCCCAGCCGTCCGATCCAGACACCGTCTCTCATTCGATGACGATCAGGGTCCCCGACTGCCGGGGCGCGTACGACACGCTCTCCGAGCGCGGTGCCGTCTTCCTGGCTCCGCCCGTCGAGTCGGACTGGGAGATCCGCGCGTTCTTCCGCGATCCGGACGGCCATCTGATCGAGATCAGCGAGGCGAAGTCGCGCGGCTGACGAGCCGTCCCGACAGCAGGCCGCTCGCGACGGCCATCCCCACGAGGATGCACGCAGCGCCGACCAGTCCGAGCGGCGTCAGCCGATCACCGAGGACGACGGCCGCGATGACCGCCGAGGCGACCGGGGTCAGCAGCAGCGCCGCCGAGGCTCGACCCGCGGAAACGCGCCGGACCGCAGCCATCAGCAGCAGGTTCCCGGACGTACTCGATCCGAAGACGAGCGTGAGGATCGCGACGACAGCCGCCGGGTCCGGGTCGGTCGGAATGAGGGAACGCCGGTCGAGCAGCACGGCCGCGACGACCAGGACCGGGCCGCGACCGATGAGGTTGGCGATCGTCACGAGCGTCCCGTCGAGGCCGTAGCGGACGTTCCAGCGGCGAGCGAGCACGACATACAGCCCGAACATCGCGGCGGCGATAAGCGCGAGCGCGACTCCGCCGAGCGGTGCGCCTGCTGGCACGGCGCCGGCGAGCAGCGCGGTCCCGACCATGGCGAGCCCGAAGGCGACGATCGTGGTCGGCCTGACGGTCTCACCGAGCAACGGCACCGCGAAGAGCGTCCCGAAGATCGCGTACAGCGGCGCGACGAACCCGGTGATCGTCGGCCCGGCGATCTGGACGGCGAGATTGATGCCGGTGATGAACAGGACGCCGCCGAGCAATGCCAGGACGGTCAGTCGGGTGAGACGCGGACCGCTCATGGCCGCGACGGCCGGGCGCGGCAGGATGCCCGTTGCGGCGAGCCCGATCACGACCGCGAGGGCGAGAGTGCACGACAACCCGGCAACGGCCAGCGGCGAGAAGGATCGGAGCGCGACCGCCGTCGCCGGGTAGGCCGCGCCATAGATGATGGCCGCCGCGATCGCGGCGGCCACTCCGTTCCGTTCGTCGGTCGTGTCAGGGGACGCTGGCGGCACCGGCTGAGGGTAGCCCCACCATCGCCCCAGATGTCGGTCAGCTGATCTCGAAGACCACCGTGACCATCGCGGACAGGTCCTGCGTCCCGGGTTGCACGGGGGTCGCGGTGTCGACGGCAGCGCCAGCCCTCGCTGCGCCATAGCCGTAGTAGATCGGCGGCATGGGTGGAGTCCCGTCGGTGATCGAAACGACCGTGCCGAGAGTGACATGACCGGCGCCGGCCATCGCCTGCGCGCTGACACGAGCAGCCTCGACTGCCGCCGCCCTGGCGTCGTTCTGGGCCTTGACGGGGTCGGCCAGCTCGAACGACAGGCCGTTCACGTTCGTCGCGCCGGCGAGGGTCGCAGCGTCCACCGCGTCGCCCGCCTTGTCGAGATCACGGACCGTCACGTCGAGCTGCTCGCTGATCTGGTAGCCGACGACCTTCGGCGCCGAGCCGGGGCCGTATTGCGGGTACAGGCTGATATTGGAGGTCTGGAGGTCGGCGTCCGCGATGCCGAGCTTCTTGAGCGCGGCGATGATGTCGGTCATCGCCTTTGCGCCAGCCTCGCGGGCTGCCTTGACGGTCGGCTTCGTGGCTGTGATCCCGAGGTTGATGCGGGCAACGTCCGGCACCACCGTGACCTTGCCGCTCGCGGACACGGTGATGGTGTGGGCGGCCGGTGTGGTCTCTCCGGGCGCACCGCTGACCGGCGTCGCACGGACCGAGAGTGCCGCGATCGCGACGACGACCGCGCCGAGCGACGCCGCGCCGAGCGTTCGAAGCATCTGACTGGTTGTCATGGGGGTCCGCCTTCATCTGCCTGTGCCGCCCGGTTCGGGAGCGGTCGTGCGCCGGAGACGGAGGAGGTCGGTCCGCGGTTCCCGGGATATCCGCGAGTTCGGCTTGGCGCGGTCAGCCGCGCCGGGTCAGGCAGACCGTCAGGGACACCGAAGCCGATCCGACCACGACGTGGAACTCGTACCGGCCGCGCGGCCACGGCGCCTGGTCCAGGCGCTCGAGATACCCGATGCCGCGGTTGCCGGGCGGTGAGATCTGGACGACGGATCCGCCGAGCGACGCCACGTTCGCGCCGTCGGTCCACCACCCACGAAGGACCAGGTCGGGCGCGACGTCCCTCGGCATCGTGATGGCGACGAGGGTCGGCCGGTCGTAGATGGTCGGGTAGCCCGCGCAAAGGTCGGTATCGGGCCAGCTCGCAACGTGGATGGGCGCGCCGTCGACGACCTCGGCGGCGGAGGGAGTCCAGTCCGACCATGGCTCGTCCCGGAGCATCCGCGGGCCCACCCCTGCCGTCCCGACGCCCCAGTGCCCCGCATGCTCGGTCAGGGCGGCCAGAGCGCCCTCGGCCTGCTTGGCCGTCTGCGCTGCCAGAAGGGACGGGGCACGCTCGGATGGCCATGTCGGGCTGGCGGCGGGTGCCGCAGGGCTGACGCTCGGCCGGGGGAGCAGGATCCGGGGCACGGGTGGCGCGACTGCGACGACCGATCCCGGCGTGGGAACGACGGCCGGCAAGGCGGAGTCCGCTCTCTCCCAGGGTTTGACCAACAGCGCCGCCGCGGTCACGAGCGTGATGGCGATCAGGGCGGCCGGCCGGCGCCGCCCGGCCGATCGTCCGATCCGCTCCGGTTCGACCTCGTAGTGCGTCTGCATCGTCACTCAACGGTACGCCGTCGACCGCCGGATGGATCGAAACCCCTGCCAGAATGGCGGGATGCCGGCCGTTCGATTCTCGGTTCTGTGCCTGCCGAACGTTCCCTGGGACATCCTCGTGGAGCGCGTCGCCCGGGCCGAGCGCCTCGGCTTCGACGTTGCGGCGCTGCCCGACCATTTCGTCGACTGGACGAACCCGCCGAGCCCGTGGTTCGAGGGCTGGACGGCCCTCACGGGGCTGGCGGCCACGACCTCGACGATCCGGCTCGCGACGTGCGTGACCCAGATCCCGTTCCGGAATCCCGCGCTCTTCGCGCGCCAGGCCCTCACGCTCGACCACATCTCCGGCGGCCGGCTCGAGATCGGGCTCGGGACCGGCCTCGTCGGTGACCCCTCGTATGCGATGGCCGGCATCGACGATTGGGAGCCCAGGGAGCGCGTCGATCGCCTCGCCGAGTACGCCGAGATCGTCGACCGCCTGTTGCGCGACGAGGTCACGACGTTCGCCGGCACCTACTACCGGACCGACGGCGCGATCGTGAATCCGCGCCCCGTCCAGCGGCCGCGACCGCCGTTGACCATCGGTGCGCTCGGGCCGGTGATGCTTCGCCACGCGGCACGTCTCGCTGACACCTGGAGCACCCTCTCGTTCAAGGGATCGTTCGACGAGCAGGTCGTGGAGACACGCGGTCGGATGACGGCGATGGACGACGCATGCGCGACGGTCGGCCGCGAGATCGCGACGCTGGGCCGCTCGTACACGATGTACGACGCGGAGGCGAGGCCGCGCGGCGGGATCTACGCGTGCTACGAATCGACCGACCGTTTCGAGGACATGGCCGGGCGCATCATCGAGCTCGGGATGGACGAGCTCGTCCTGTACTACCCACCGGACGAGCGGCAGCTGCCCGTGTTCGAACGGATCGCGACCGACATCCTGCCGCGGCTCCGCGCCGGGCGAGCCTGAGCCTCAGCCCGGCCCGTCGAGGTCCTCGATCGTCGCCTCCGAAGGCCCCCGCTCGGCCCGGAGGCGTGTCGCCACTGCTTCGGCGTCGCGCATCGTCCGGAGCACGTTCCGCCCCGCGATCGCCCGAACGTCGTCATCGGAGTAGCCGCGGCGGAGCAGTTCGCCGAGCAGGGCGGGGAAGCCCCCGACGTCGGTCAGCCCCTCGGGGAGTGGCTCCCCGCCGTCGAAGTCGCTGCCGATCCCGACATGCTCGATGCCGGCGACGTCGCGGAGGTGGTCGATGTGGTCGGCGACTTCCGCGAGGGTGACTCGAGGACCGGGGTTCGCCGCGAGCCACGCGTGGTTCGCTGCCCGATCCTCGCCGACCTCCGCTTCGCCACGAGCGGCGTGGTCCCGGTAGGCCTGTGACACGAATGCCCCGAGGAACACGGCCATCACGACGCCGCCGTTGACCGGCATCCGGGCGAGGACATCGTCGGGCACGTTCCGCGGGTGATCGCACACGGCGAGCGCGCCCGAGTGCGAGAAGATCACCGGCGCCTCGCTGGCGTCGAGAGCCGCCCTCATGGTCGACGGCGCGACATGGCTGATGTCGACGAGCATGCCGAGTCGGTTCATCTCACGGACGACCTCACGGCCGAACGCGGTCAGGCCATCGTGGCGAGGCGCGTCGGTCGCGGCGTCAGCCCAGCGAGTCGTCTTCCAATGGGTCAGCGTCATGTAGCGGATGCCGCGGGCGTACGCGTTCCGGAGGATCGGCATCGACGAGCCGACCATGCTGCCGCCCTCGAGTCCGAGCAGTGATGCGATCCGGCCGTTGGCGAAGGCGGCCTCGACCTCGTCCGCCGTCGTCGCCAGGGTGAAGGTATCGGGATAGCGTTCGATGAGCCGGTGGACGATGTCCATCTGCTCGAGCGACTGGAGGACCGCCTCGGGCTCCGGAAGATCGGCCGGAACCCAGACGGACCAGAACTGGCCTCCGACGCCGCCGGCCCGCAGCCGCGGGATGTCCGTGTCGAGTTCGGGCACGGGACGCCGCAGGTCCACCTCGGAGGTGCGCATCCCGGCACGCTTTCTGAGCGCATAAGCGAGGTCGTTATGGCCGTCGATGAGCGGTGTGTCGTCAAGGAGCGAACGAGCCCTTGCCTCGAAGGCCACCTCTGCCTCGGTCATCGTCCAACCGTACAGGAGCGCACGCGGCTGCGGGCATCGTCCCGTCCCACGGGCGCGTTCGTGGCCTTCACGGCCGGGACCCGAGGACCTCTCGGCGATAGGCCTCGACCCCCTCGGAGACCGAGCGGTAGATGTGGCCCTCCTCGATGACGTCGAGAAGACCGTAGCGGCCGATCACGTCCCGGACGTCCGACTGGAACTCGGCGAAGGCGAGGTGGATCCCGCTCGCATTCAGCTCGAGGTCGAGGTCGGCGAGCATCGCGCCGGCGGTCGTGTCGATATCCGTGATCGGCTCGGCCGCGATGAGGATCCAGACCGGTGGCGTGTCGGCACTCTTGATCAGGTCACGGACGCGGTCGCGGAACTGGTTCGCGTTCGCGAAGAAGAGCGGTGCCGACCACCGGAGGATGATCAGGCCCGGCTCCTGGACGGCATCGGGGTAGCGGCCGATGTCGTGGTAGCCGGGGGCATCCAACGGCTTCCCGAGCACAGCCGAGTACGGCGCCCAGACCCGTTTGAAGATGTACAGCGCGGACAGAACGACGGCGATGACGATGCCCTGGAGCACGCCGACGAATGCGACCCCGAGGGCGCAGGTGACGGCGAGGGCGAACTCGGTCTTGCGGACGCTGTAGAGGCGACGCAGCTCCGCGACGTCGAACAGCCGGATCGATGCGGCGATGATCACCGCGGCGAGGACCGGCTGGGGCATCGCCTGGACGAGCCCCGGCGCCACGAGAAGCATCAGCAGGACGAGGCTCGCAGCGACCAATCCGGTGAGCTGCGTCTTTGCCCCGGACTGGTCGGCCACGGCTGTGCGCGACCCGCTCGTGCTGACGGGGAACCCCGAGAAGAGACCCGCAGCGAGATTGGCCGAGCCGATCCCCGCGAGCTCCTGGTTGCCGTTGACCTCGTAGCCGCGCCGGGTCGCGAAGCCGCCCGACGTCGAGATGGTGTCGCCGATGGCCACGAGCGAGATGCCGATCGCGGCGCCGACGAGAAGCGGCAGGTCGGACGGGTCCGTCCTCGGGATCGACGGGACGGGAAATCCCTGCGGCAGGACGCCGATGACGGATACGCCATGGGCGGCGAGGTCGAGCACGACCGACAGGCCGATCGACACGACGACCGCGACGAGGATCCCGGGCGCCCGTGGCGCGACGCGCTGGAGGACGAGGATGATCGCCAGGCTGAGCACGCCGATGCCGAGGGCCCAGACGTTCGTCTGGTCGAGGTTCTGGACGAAGGCGACGGATTCGCCGACGAGACCGCTGGCGTCGGTCGAGAACCCGAACAGCTTCGGCAGCTGGCCGATGAGGATCACGACAGCGAGCCCGGCGAGGTACCCGGTCCGGACCGGGTTCGAGAGCAGGTCCGCGACGAAGCCGAGCCTGGCGATGCCGGCGCCGACCGTGACCACACCGACGAGCAGCGCGAGGACCCCGGCGAGCGCGATCGCCTGCTGTTCGTCACCTGCGGCCAGCGGCAGGATCGTCGCGGCGATCATCGGCCCGAGCGACGAATCCGGCCCCAGGACGAGGACGGGCGAGGGGCCCACGAGCGCGTACGCGACGAGGCACACGACCGTCGTGTACAGGCCAGTGATGGGCGGCAGGCCGGCGAGCTCCGCGTAGGCCATCCCCTGCGGCACGAGGAGCGTGACGAGCACGATCCCCGCGATCAGGTCGCGTGGCAGCCACCCACGGTCGTAGGTCCGGAAGACCCGGATGCCAGGTACCCACGCCTCCAGCCGGCCGCGGGATGCGCTGGCATTGCCGGCGGCGGTCATCAATCCATCACCGCGTTATGGGGCTGGCGGCGTGATCGTCACCTGCGATGCGATCAGGTTCACCACCTGGACGTTCGTGTTGTACGTGGCATTCCCCACGGTCCCGACCGTCTCGATCCAGACCGGGTGCCCACCCGCGTCGATCAGGTAGCCGTACCGTGTCTGACCGACCGGGACACTGTCACTGCCGGCCGTCGAGGTCGCCTCGAGGCGCGTCGCGGGCAGGCCTCCGACCGTGGCCGGCTGGTTGACCGACACGTTCCACGCGGTCGGATTGGTGGCCGAGGCAAGCGCGTCAGCGTAGGTCACGGTGGCGTCGTCCTTGATCATCACGGCCGTCACGAGCGTGGCCGGGTCGGATGGGACGGTGATGGTGGCCGGGTCGAAGTAGCGGCAGGCGAGGTTCGGCGGTGCCGCGACCGTGTGCCACGAAGCCGGGTACTTGACGGCCGCGACGGCCGCCCCCGATGTCGCGTTCACGACGTTGCAGGTGGCGAGAGGCGGCAGAGAGGGCGGTGGCTTGACGGTCGGTGCCGGGGTCCCCGTCGGTGCGGGCGTCGCAGTGGGGGCGGGTGTGGCCGTCGGCTTGGCGGTGGGAGTCGGGGTCGGTGCCGGAGTCGCCGTCGGTGACGGTGCCGGGGTCGCGGTCGCGCTCGGTGCGGCCGAGGGCGAGGCTGTCGCCGAGGGCGCCGCACTCGCGCTGGGGCTCGGCGAGGCCGCGGGCTCGACGGATCGAGCCAGGATGACCGCGACGACGCCGTTTCGATCCTGCAGCTGGAGCGTCGTGCCGCGCGGCTCGACCCGGGCGACTCCTTGAAGGGCGGCAAGGTAGGCAGTCTCCTGCGCCATCAGGTCGTCCGCGCAGGCCGCCTTGGTCGTCCCGAGCGGCCCGATCGCGACGACCGACCCGTTCGTGGTGTATGGCCCCGTGTACGAGTTACAGCCACTGAACCCGGCCACGCTGTGCAGCCCGAAGATGGCCGTCATGTGGCTGTCGGGGATCGGCGTCGAGAGGGTGTTCGGGGCGCTCTCGAAGGAGTCGACGACCCACGAGCCGAGGAGCGGGTTCGCGGGAGCAGCCACGAAGACGAGCAGGACGGACCGGTCAGGGCCGCGGATCGTCAGCGTGTCGGAACGGACGTTGTAGAACCGACTCTGCCTCAGGAGCCCGAGGTAGCTCGACTCGAATGTGGAGGCCGGCTCCGGGCAGGCCATTCGTGTCGTCACAGGTTCGCTGACCAGCAGCATGGGGCCTGCGTTCCGGTACACCGCGTCGTAGTCATTGCAGCCACTGAAGCCCTTCACGCGAAGCGAGGTGAACTCGGCGTCCGCATACAGGCCATCAGGAAGGATCGTCAACGCTCCGGCATCGCTCATCGACTGCAGGACCCAGCGGGTCGCCCCCAGCTCGCCGCCGTCGCCGTCGGCGGTCTTGTCGTCGGCACCCGCCGACGTGCAGCCGGCAACGACCAGCAGAAGTGCGGCGAGAATCGCGAGACGTCGCATGACCATCCTCGTCCCCTACGCCAGAACTAGACGGACGACCGGGCGACGTAGGCCGCGAGCAGGCGAAGGGCGTGACCGAGCGCTGCGACGATCAGGGCGAGGAAGAGCGGCACGCCGATGGCGGCAGCAGAGATCGCGAAGGCCTCGATGAAGTTGAATGCGGGTCGACCGGCAAGGTCGATCCACCAGAAGAGTCCTGCGATGAACGCGTAGAGGACCGACAGCCAGCCGACCCAGATGAAGACCGTTGCGATGCTGGCGAGTCGAGCGGCGTCGCGCTGCAGTTCCACGTGTCTCTCCTTCTCCCTTGCGTCCCCGTCGAGCGCGGATGCCGACGCATGAGTCGGGTCCGTGCCGAGACGACCGCGAACGGCCGCCGAGTCCACGCCGCGTGCCTGACGATGGCCCCTCCTGGCGTGACGTCGGACAAGGGTACCGTGCGAGGACAACCCGGGATGGGGCATCGGGTTACCATCCGCCCCCACCTGCCCTCCATGACGCGGCGGGAGATCGCGAGGGTTCGATGGCACAGCGACGCGCCGATGACCGACCAGCGACACGACGGCGGGCGTACACGATCCGGGACCAGATCGCCCTTCGGCGGCTCGACTCCTTCGTGGTCTCGCCTGATGGCGCGCTCGTGGTCCTGCAGATCGCACGAGCGGCGCGACGGCAGAACCGCCTCGACACGGCGCTGTGGGTGGTCAACGCCGACGGGACACGACTCCGGCGGCTGCCATCGTCCGGTGGTCTCTCGAGCCCGGCCTTCTCGCCCGACGGCCGGAGCATCTACGCGTTGTCCGGCCCCTCGACGAAGAAGCGCCAGGTCGTCCGGCTGGGACTCGATGGCGGTCGGACGACGTCCGTCACGCAGTCACCCGTCGACGTCGAGTCGTTCGTTCTTTCTCGAGACGGCGCCTCGCTGGCCTTCTCGGCGCAGGTCTATCCGGGCGGTCCTGACACGCTCGCATCGACGGCCGAGCGGCTCGCGGCCGAGTCGAAGGATCGCGGGACCGGGCGGGTGTACGACCAGCTGTTCGCCCGGCACTGGGACAGATGGGCGAACGGTCGTCGCCGCCATCTCTTCGTGCAACCTGTCGCCGGCGGACCGGCGGTGGACGTCATGCCCGAGATGGCCGCCGACGCGCCGACAAGGCCCTTCGGCGGACGCGAACAGTTCGGCTTCTCGGCTGATGGCACGCAGCTCGTGTTCACCGCCCGCGACGCCGGGCGGGAGGAGGCCTGGAGCACGAACCTCGATCTGTTCGCGGTTCCGATCGACGCGAGCTCGTCGCCCCGGAACCTCACGAGCGAGAACGAGGCGACCGACACGGACCCGGCCTTCAGCCCCGACGGCTCGATGCTGGCGTACCTGGCGATGGACCGCGCTGGGTACGAGGCGGACAAGCTCACGGTGATCCTGCGAGGGTGGCCTCACGGCGAGACGAGGCGCTTGACCGACGGTTGGGATCGCAGCGCTGACGCGGTCGCATGGGCGGCCGGCGGTCGGACGTTGTACGTGACTGCCGAGGACACCGGACAGCGGGGCCTGTTCGCGATCGATGTGGCGACAGGAGCCGTGACCCCGCTCGTGACGGACGGCAGCGTCTCATCGGTGAAGGTCGCGGGCGACCGGATCTTCTACTCGCTCGATTCGCTCGACGGGCCGGCCGACCTGTACGTGCTGGAGGACGACCGTCACCGTCGGATCACCCGGTTGAATGCCGGCGGGATGCGCGACATCGCCCTGGGCGACGCCGAGCAGTTCTCATTCGCCGGCTGGAACGACGAGACGGTCCATGGGTACGTCGTCAGGCCTGCGGACTTCGACCCGGCGCGGACGTATCCGGTCGCCTTCATCATCCACGGCGGCCCGCAGGGCAGCAGCGGCAACCACTGGCACTATCGCTGGAACCCGCAGGTCTACGCCGGTGCCGGATACGCGGTCGTGATGATCGATTTCCATGGCTCGACCGGATACGGCCAGGCGTTCACGGATTCGATCCGCGGCGACTGGGGTGGCAAGCCGCTCGAGGATCTCCAGAAGGGTTTCGCGGCGGCCCTCGACCGTTATCCCTTCCTCGATCGCACCCGCGCGGCTGCGTTGGGTGCGAGCTTCGGCGGGTACATGGTCAATCTCATCGCGGGGGTCTGGAACGAGCCGTGGCGTTGCCTCGTCAGCCACGACGGCAATCTCGATGAGCGCTTCGCCTACTTCGCGACGGAGGAGCTGTGGTTCCCCGAGTGGGAACACAGCGGTACGCCCTGGGAGAACCCCGCCGCGTATGCGCAGGACAACCCGGCCGACCACCCCGCTGCTTTTCGCGTCCCGACACTCGTCATCCACGGAGCTCTTGATTACCGCGTCAGCGAGGTCGAGGGCCTCGCGATGTTCACCGCGCTCCAGCGCCAGGGCGTGCCGTCACGCTTCCTCCACTTCCCCGACGAGAACCATTGGGTCCTCAAACCCCAGAACTCGGTGTTGTGGCACGACACGGTGCTCGAATGGCTGGATCGGTGGACGGCGACAGACGCTCCGCCGTCGAGCTCGGGCGCCTAGGCGAGGAGGACCGCGGCGTTCGTGATGCCGCCGATCAGTCCGGCTGCGATCGCAAGGGCCAAAGGCAGGCCGCCGACCATCGACCAGATGCCGCGACTGCCGCGCGATGAGGCCGCGATGCACAGCGCGCCGATCATGACGATGAGAGCCAGCTTGGCGAACGCGACAGCGGGCATCCCGTAGGTATCGAAGAGGTCGCTGACGAGTGGGTTCGCCTCAGCACCGGCGCCGTGCCTGGTCACCATCACGCTGAACGTCGCGAGATCCAGCGCCTGTGCGAGGAACAGCGTCGCGAGTCGCAGGAAGCCGAACGAGGCGGCGCGGCGGTGGGCTATCCAGGCGAGCGACGCGGCGTTGGACGACACTCGATCCGCTACCGAGATCGTCCCGCGAGACATGGGTGAAATCTAGAGCGGAACGCGCTCTTCTCCAGCAGACGAGACCAGCCTGGGACGATTCAAGGACGTATCGGCCGCTCGCACTGACGGCGAACGGAAGACGCCGTCGGCGAACCGACGGCGTCTTCGGCAGCGAGCGTGTGCTACTGCCCGAACGTTGCCAGGAAGCTCGCGCCCGGCGTCCCGAGACCGGTCACGTTGTCCCAGCCGGCGTGGGTGGATTGCGTCGGCGACCCCGAGTAGTCGTCGAACGTCCGGAGGAAGTCCGAGGTGCCGTCGCTCGCGTCGACACCATTGTCGAAGTTGCGGCGTGCGACCGCCGTCTTCACGGATGTGACGTCGTAGAACGCTTCGGGGTGGGCGTAGAACAACGGGTTTGCGAAGCCGTGGGGTGAGCCCGCAGCCTGATCGGCCAGAGCCATCAGTCCGGCGAAGATCGGGCTCGAGAGGCTCGTGCCACCGATCCGGTATTCGTCGTAGTGGTTCCCGTCGGGGAACGACTGCGTCTGGCCCACGAGGTACCCCGTCTGGGGATCGCCCAGGGCTGCGACGTCCGGGACATGCCGCATCGTCCCCGGCAGAGACGCCTGATAGGACGGTTCCGCAAAGACCCGACTATCTCCGCCGCCGGCGCCGTACAGCCAGCCGGTGCGGGTGCAGACGAGTGTCGTGCTATCGCAGGCGTAATTCGACGTGCCCCAGCCGGTTTCGATCGCGCGCGTGTTGTTCGCGCTCACGCCGAGGCTGGTTCCCCCGACCGCCGTCACCCATGGGCTCGAAGCGGGGAAGTCGGCATCGGCGATGCCGAGCACCGAGGTCTCGTCGCCGGAATCACCCGAGGAGAAGTAGATCCCGATGCCTTCGATCGCGCCCTGCATCAGGGTCTGCTCGAATGGCTTGATGAAGCCCGGCGGCAGGAGCTCGCCGTGCCAGCCGTACGAGTTCGTCACGATCTGGGCGAGGTGCCGGTCGACGACGTGGTTCATCGCCGCATCGAGGTCCTGGTAGTTGTTCGGGGCGCCGACGTACACGATGTTCGCGGCGGGAGCCATGCCGTGGACCGCCTCGATATCGAGCGTTTCCTCGCCGTACCAGCCCTGCGGGTCCTGGCGCGGGTTCTGCGGCCGTCGGAAGACACCGGGCGGGACGATCTGCCGGAACTGCCCCGACGTCATCGTGGGCAGGCCGCGATTGATCGACCACTGGTTGACGTCCTGGAGGATCGTCGGCGACGCGTACGCGTCGATGACCGCGACCGTCTGCCCGGCGCCGTTGAACCCACTGATGCCGTATGCACCCTTGACCTGGGCTGGCGTATGGCCCCTGATCGCCCACGGTGCTGTCGGGGGGTTGTGGACGTCCGTGAAGCCGGCCGGATAGGCATACGGGGAAACGAACTGTGCCCAGTAGTCGGAGAGCGGCGGTGCGTTGCGGAAGCCGGCACTCGGCGGAGCGTGCTTGTCGATGACGGTGTTCGAGTGGATGAACTCGTAGCTCTCATCGATGCCGATCACGCCGCTGACGTACTTCGCGATGGTGGTCGGGACACTGAGATTCGTCGAGGGGGCGCGGACCTTGATGCCCGACACCTTGTAGACGTTGAGCGTCGTCGCGAAGGCGTTCTGGATCTGCTTGACGGTCCCTTGCGCTGCGACGAAATGGCGGTTCGCAGGCGTATGTGTGACCTTCAGTCCATTCGCTTTCAGCCACTTCTGGACGGCTGCGACCGCGCCCGCCGTCGGTGCGAAGCGCGACCGGAACTGAGCCGGCGTCAGGAAGTGGCCATAGGACGAACTCTTAGGGTTCGAGACGGCCTGCGCGAGCGCCGCGGCGGCACCGGCATCTCGCCATCCGAGGTAGAGCCGGAACCCGACCGTCTGGGTCGAGCGAGCGTGGCCGACGAGCGCCTTCGACGTCGCCCACGATGGTTTGGTCCCTGCCAGGCGCGACCGCGAAGCGCCGTCGATGCTTCCGCTGAAGCTCGCCATCAGCAGCGATCCGAGAATGAGCGCGCCAGCGAGACGCGCACCGACCTTCCTTCGACGACTCACGTCGAATCCTCCTTGCCCTGTCCGGGCTACAGGTCGTGTCGGCAGGCGCCGGCAAGGGACCGCCTGGGGGTACGGCGGCATGCATCCGGTCGGCGTGAGCCAACGCCCACCTCTATCGGGTGGGAACTCAAGTACGAGAGGTATGGTCCCGCCGAAGAAGGGTGTCAATGCCTTTGGCCGGTTTGTTAGCGCTCTGCAACCACGCGTGGACGAGGCCATCGCGAGGCGGCGGCTTGTGCACGGGATGGAGAGCGCGATCACCGATGCGATCCACGCGCCCGCCGCGACGATCCTTCGCGGATTCTCTGGCCCGCCCGGAGGGATTCGAACCCCCGACCTACTGATCCGAAGTCAGTCGCTCTGATCCACTGAGCTACGGGCGGAGCGGTCATGGTAGCGCACGGCGATCGGAGGTCCGCACGGCGAGTGACCCTTGCCGCCCGACAGAAATGCCCGCCCGTCAGTCGTTACCACGCTGCAACCCCTCGTCCCGGAGACTCGAGTTCCCAGGCAGAGGCCTGTCGATCGCCCCCCTTCTGTGACGGTCGACGAGGCAGAGAAGCCAAGAGGTGCTGACATGGCAAAGAAGAAGAAGAAGAATTCGTGGCTCAAGAACCTGCGCGGTTTCATGGCGGCCTTGATCGCCGCGATCCCTCTGGTCGTTCCGGCGATCGTGGCCGCGGTCGCCTCGGTCTCCAACACCATGGAGCTGCGTGACGGCAACCAGGGCCGGTCGAACGGCAAGAACGGTTCGTCCGGGAAGAACGGTTCCTCCAGCCGGACGACATCATCCCGCCGGAAGAAGGCCTCGGCGAAGGCCTGACCATCGACTGACTCCGTGGCGTATCAGCGCCCGAGGAGCACGTCCACGTAGCGATTCGCGAACTTTCGTTGTGGATCCCACCGATCGCACAGCTGCCTGAAGTCTTCGAACTTCGGATAGCTCGCGCGAACGGACTCGACCGGGAGCGTCCAGATCTTTCCCCAGTGCGGGCGCGGGTCGAATGGCGCCAGCACGGCTTCGACGGCGGCGACCGCCTCGAGCACGGGCCCGACCTCCGGGAACCATGTGAAGTGGATCGCGACGGAGGGCCGCTCCGTCGACGGGCTGAGCCAGAGGTCGTCGGCCGCGACCGTGCGAACCTCCGAGACCTGCACCACCCGGGCAAATCGTTCGCTCGATTCGAACAGCGCAGCGACCGCCGCCGGCCCATCGCGCCGGTGGACAAGGTATTCGCTCTGCAGCTCTTCGCCGCTGCTGGGCGTCCGGTCCGCCCGGAAGTGGGGGAGGCGCTCGTGCCAGGGGCCGGGAAGGCCCATCTGCGTCGTGCAGGCATCGGGGTCGTGGCCGGGGATCGGGTGCCGAGGGCCATCCGCGGGGACGCCACCGAGGAGGGCCACCATCGCGGCTTGGTCGGCCTCGGCCGATCGTCGCTTGCACCAGACCTGGTGAAACCGACGGTCCTGCCACAGCGTGAACAGGCTGACGCTGTCAGCGGCTGAGGTGATGTCGTCGAATCGGCTGAGCACGGTATCCAACGGGATGTCCTCGTAGACGTCCTGTCGGACTTCGTATCCCGGCACGACGTCCAGGGTCACGCTCGTGACCACCCCTGCAGCACCGAGGGCGACAACGATCCCCGGCAGGTCTCCGCCGGCGTCCGATCGGCGAACCTCGACGAGCTCGCCATGGGCCGTGACGATCTCAAGGGCGGCGACCGCGGCAGGGAGGCATTTCGTTCGGTCGCCGGAGCCGTGGGTGCCGGTCGCAGATGCGCCTGCCACGCAGATGTGACCGAGCGACGCGAGCGCCTCCAGCGCGAACCCCGCGCGGTCAAGCGGCTCGCACAGGTCGCCGTATCGCACCGCGGCGTCGACGGTCACGGTGCCGTCTCCGACCTCGAAACGCCGCGGCATCCTCGACAGTGAGATCAGGTCGCCGCGGCTGTCCGGCAGGTCATTGAACGTATGGCCCGTCCCCATCACGCGAAGGTGTTGCCCGCTGGACACCACCTCCTGCAGCTCCGGGAGGGACCGTGGCTCGTGGACCCGCCGACCCGCGATGACGTGATTCCCGGCCCAGTTCGTTCGGGATTCGGCCATCAGGCAGGACCGGCTGTCGGTGCCGGCACGCGGGCGACGACGTCCATCGGACCGCTCGAATCCAGCACGCGCCAATCGACACTGCCGTCGACACGCCTCTCGAACTCCAGGTCCACGGTCGAGTCACAGATGGGCACGCGGAGGAGGCGCAGCGCAGGAAGCCAGGACGGCAGCAAGGGCCGATCGACGATCAGACGACGATGCTCGGCATCGGCGTCCAGGCCAAGCATCGAACGGACGATCGACAGGACCGCACCCGCGCTCCATGCCTGCGGGGTCTGGGTGGACGGGTACACGGTCGGCACCTCGACGGCTTCGTGACCATGACCGGCGAAGACCTCGGGGAGCCGGAGCTGATGGCAGTGGGCTGCTGACGCGAACATGGCCGACGCGAGCACCTCGAGTTCCGAACGCAGATCGTAGCGGCGACAGCCCTCGGCGAAGGCGGCCGTCTCGACCGGCCACACACTGCCCAGGTGATAGGCGAACGGATCGTAGGCCGGATGCTCGCTGGAGAGAGTTCGGACACCCCAACCGGTCCACATGTCCGGGGCGAACAGGCGGTCGGCGACGCGCCTCGCCCGATCCGCGGCCGGCACTCCGGCGGCAAGCAGATGGAGCGGGTCAGACGCGATCGATTCGACCGCCTCGCCGCTCGGCCCGAGTGCGACCGCATAGGTCCCGAGGTCGGAGACCCAGAATCTCTCCTCGACGTCCCGCCGGATCCGTTCGGCTTCGCTCCGATATCTGGACGCGGCGGCCGGTTCGTCGAAGGCGTCCATGAGCACGGCGGCCCGGTCCAACGCCAGGGACCACCAACCCTGCTCCTCGACCGGTGCGCTCGGTGTCGGGACGGCGCTGCCGTCGGGGCCACGGACGGCCTCGTCGGAGTCCTTCCAGCCCTGGTGGCGCAGGCCGTGCGGCGCTCGCTGGACGGAGGCGAGCAGGCCGGCGGGGTGTCGCTCGCTGGCTCGCGCCGCCCAATCGAGCGCCGCTGACGCATTCACAAGCAGTCGGCCTGTCGTATCGCGGTCACCCGTCCACGCCCAGTATTCGTAGAGGCCGAGCACGAAGGCGGCCGCTCCCGTCAGCGACCCGTAGTAGCGGCCGAAGGGTCGAAGGGCCAGGTCGGCGAGCGGGCCGCGACGCATCTCGTGGACGATGCGGCCGGGCTCCTCGTCTCGGTCGGGGAAGTCCAGCCGGCCCTGGGTCAGCCCTGCTCGCTCGAGCGCGCCACGTAGCGGCCCCGGGCCGAACATGATGCTCTGGCGGCCCACGGTCAGCGCGTCGCGCCCGAAGAACCCAAGGTACTTCGGGGCTCCGGCGTTGACGATCCAGCCCGGGTGAGTCCCCTCGAGATCCCAGTTCCGGAGAGCCAGGATGTCGTCGAGGGCGCGCTCGACGACCGCGCCCGCCAACTCGTCGGATGTCTCCACCCTGGGGCGTGTCGCGCGGACCGATCCGCGCTCGTCGTCGCGGGCCCGAAGCACCGCACTCGGTCGGGAGCCATCGACGGGGGAGCGCCACACGCCGTCGACCAGGCTCTCGTAGACGAGCGTCAGCCGAAACCGCTCGTGGGGACCGAGGACCCGGGGAAGCTGGAAGAGGAACCGCTCCGCCCCTTCGGACTCCGACCTCACGAACGTGATCTCGGACTGCGTCGGGTGCTCGAGGACCCGGACGCGAAGACCGCGCTCCATCGACCGCTCGCCTGCGGATGCGGTCCAGCGGACGGTCAGTGACCCCTCGCTCTCCTTCCAGGTCCAGTGCGTCTCGCCCCGGAGCGGCTCCTCGTCGCGGAGCTCGCTGACGTCACGAAAGCCGGTCCCGAGGGTCACTTCGAGATCGGCGCGCCGCGACGCCATCGAGTGGTTCGTGACCTCCAGGCGTTCGACGAGACCGCACCCGACCCGGCGATCGATCCGCAGCTCAAGGACGTCCTGCGGCAAGCGTGGGCCCTCTGCCGAGCCGTCCCGCGGACGGACGCCGAGGATGCCGACCCACCTTTCGCCGTGGATCGGCGCCGATGCCGCTCCGACGGGTACCTCACCCGCGACCGTGACTCGATGCCAGCTGAGAAGCCGGAGGTCGTGATCGAACAGTCCTTCTTCCGGTTGCGCCCCGATCGAACCGTCCATGGCCGTCAGAAGGTAGGTATACCCCTCGTGCAGCAGGAGCTGTCGGGGGTACCGCGGATCGAGCTCGGCGCCGCTTCGGACCGGACGCTGCGCCGCGACCATTCGAGCCATCAGCAGAAGGCGGGCAGGATCTCCCGCTCATAGAACCGGAAGAATCCCTCCTGATCGGGACCGACCTGGTAGACATGGATGTGGTCGTAGCCGGCATCGATGCCTGCCTGGATCCTCTCGATGTGGCGCTGCGGGTCGGGGCCGCAGGTGATGACCTCCGCGATGTCCTCCTCCTTGACCAGCTGGACCGCCTGCTGGTAGTGGGTCGGCGTCGGGAGCAGATTGCCGAGCTCGCCGGGCAGGGCGACAGACGGCACGAGGCGATGGGCGAGCCGGCGTGCCTCGGCCTCGTCCTCGTGCCAGCACACACTCACCTGGAGATAGCGCGGCCGATCGCGCTGCCCGTTCTCCTCGAAGGCCTTGACGACGTCCGCGTCGCCCGAGGGGTTGATGAGGCCGTCGCCGATCCGGCTCGCCAGACGCGCCGCCTTCGGTCCCGCTGCCGCGATGATGATCGGTGGCGGCTCGTCCGGAAGCGAGTAGAGCCGGGCGTTGTCGACGGTGAAGTGCTGCCCCTGGTGATCGACCGTCTCCCCCGTCCACAACGCGCGGATGATCTCGACCGCCTCTTCCAGCATGCCGGCCCGCGTTTCGTAGCTGGGCCAACGCGGCGCGATCACATGCTCATTGAGCTGCTCCCCCGTCCCGAGCCCGAGGAAGAACCGGCCGGGCATCAGCGACGCGACCGTCGCAGCGGCCTGGGCCACGATGGCGGGGTGATAGCGCATGGTCGGGCAGGTCACACCCGTGCCCACCTTGAGCTTGTCGGTCGCGTTCGCGATCGCACCAAGGACCGACCACGCGAACGGGCTGTTGCCCTGCGCGTCCACCCACGGATGGAAATGGTCGGAGATGGAGGCGTATTCGAATCCGACGGCTTCGGCTCGCTGGGCGAAGCGAACGAGGTCCGGAGCCGCGTGCTCCTCGGTCGAGAGCGAGTATCCGAGGTGGACCTTGCGGTTGGACGTGGGCTGGCTGGTCGGAGCGGGCACGGCGTCGTCCTATGTGCGGAGATCGGCCAGTCGATCGTGACGGGTGTCTGCCGTCCGCGACCGCAAGGGCCCCGGGGCCGGTGTCACAGGGGTCTTGCAGCGACGCAACGTCTCGTCGTCGTCGGCTGGGCGGCGATCACGACAGCCGCTCGTAGTCCGCCACAGCGGTCGCGAGCCACGAGACGCCGCTCGCGGTCAGGATGACCATCCCGAGGAGGATGAGCCACGGCCCGAACGCGAGCCCCAATCCGACGGCCCCGACGCCGGCGCCTATGCCGAACGGGCCCCAGCTCGGTCGCGGTGCGATCTCCTCGCCATGCCCCCCGGCCGTGGCCTCCCCGACGGTCCTTCGCATCAGGAGGGCGGCGACCGCGGATCCCGCCCCGAATCCGATGAGCAGCGCGGTCCCGGCCGATTCGTAGGTCAGGAACCAGTACACCGTCCCGACGACGAAACCGAACCCGGCGGACCAGGCGAGCAGCAGGATCTCCGTGCGGAACGGCGACGCTTTCACTCGTCGAGCACCGGCCGGTTCGACCGGATCCGTGGCAGCGACCGGAAGTTGCCGGGTGGTGGCGGCGAATCCGTCCACCACTCGAGCGTCCCGCCGCCCCATGGATTGGCTGGCTGGTCGGCCGGGGAGCGCATCGCCAGCACCACGGCGATGAGGAACGGGACCACGCCGATGCCAAGCAAGGCGGACCCGACCGTCGACAGCACGTTGAGCTCCGTCCAGCCGTTCGCCGCGGCGTAATCCGCGATCCGCCGTGGCATCCCGAGAAGTCCCAGCTGGTACTGCGGCAGGAACGTCAGCAGGAAGCCGACGAACATCAGCGCGAACTGGATCCGGCCCAGGCGCTCGGACAGCCGTCGCCCGGCCATCTTCGGGAACCAGTAGTAGAGCGCCGCGAAGATCGCGAAGACGGACCCGCCGATGAGCGTGTTGTGGAAATGCGCGACGACGAAGTACGTGTCCTGCAGATGGAAGTCGAGCGCCGGCGACGCCACGACGATCCCGGTGATGCCACCGAGCAGGAACAGGTACAGGAAGCCGATCGCCCAGAGCATCGGGGTCTCGAACGTCAGCCTGCCGCCCCACATCGTCGCGATCCAGTTGAAGAACTTGATGCCCGTGGGCACG
>JBJMMQ010000020.1:0-22190 GCA_045804705.1 Chloroflexota bacterium | reverse complement strand
CATGACTTCCCCGCTCGATTCGTGGTGACTCGACGACCATGCTGGGCGTCGCTTCGTTACAGTCACGATTCGACGGGCCTAGTGCGGGACGTCTCTTTCCGTTACGCCGCCGTGGTCAGAATGAGCCCTGATGCCGCGCCTCCAATCCCGCTCCTTCGCCACACCGGACGACGTTCGTCGGTTCCCGCATGGCAGTGGCATGGTCCTCAAGCTCGACGAGTCCGTGGTCGGTCGCGCGGTCTACGAGCCCGGCTGGCGCTGGACGACCGACATGCCGGAGATCGCCGGGACGACGACATGCCAGCTTCATCATCTCGGCTATTCGATCTCCGGGCTGATGCACGTCGTGACCGACGAAGGGGACGAGCTCGACATCCTGCCGGACTCGATCTACGAGATCCCGTCCGGGCACGACGCATGGGTGGTCGGCGACGAACCCTGGGTCACCCTGGAATGGACCAGTGCCCGGTCCTTCGCGGTTCCACGCGAAGCGCCCGGCGAGCGGGTCCTTGCGACCGTGCTCTTCACCGACATCGTGGACTCGACGGCGACGCTGGAGCGGATCGGCGACGCGGCATGGCGCGACATGTTGGCCACGCACAACCGCCTGTTGCGCGAGGACCTGAACGCTTTCCGCGGCCGAGAGGTCAAGACGACCGGCGATGGATTCCTTGCCGTCTTCGATGGCGCGACTCGGGCAGCTCGCTGCGGCCTCGCGATGACACGATCCGCTCGACGAGCGGGCCTCTCGATCCGCGTGGGGCTTCACACGGGTGAGGTCGAGATGATCGGAACGGATGCCCGTGGACTGGCGGTTCATGCCGCAGCTCGCGTGATGTCGTACGCGGGTCCCGACGAAGTCTTCGTTTCGTCGACGACGAAGGACCTCCTCGAAGGCTCCGACCTGATCCTCGAGGATGCCGGGACGCATGCGCTCAAGGGCCTCGCCGGCGAACGACGCCTCTTCAGGCTGCTCTCAGACGCCTGACCTGCACAGACCGGGTGGTTGGCCTGAAGGCACCGGGCCAGCCTCTGACCTCCAAGCCCACGCATGGAGCGCCGCGACGTCTGCGCTGGTTCCGAGGACGCCGATATATGTCGATCCGCACGTCAACCTCACGTTGGCGGTGCCATCGTCGAGAAAGCAGCCGCTTCGGCCGACGACCCACCGATCGCTGCCGGCGAAGGCGACTCGATCGGCTGCCCTGCCGGTCGTCCCGTCGCCGGCCATCCACGCGGAATCCCCGTTCGATCCGGCGGAGCAGTCGCCGCTGCCGGGATCGACATCGTTCGAGCCCAAGCGCTCGAGATACGTCAGGGCGGCATCCTCTGCATCGCGGAAACGGTAGGCGCCCACTCTCGCCACGGGATCGCTGCCGACCCGACATTCGATACCTGCAGTAGCTCGAACGGGCAGGTTCGTCCGCCGGGGCGCGCACCGGACGATCGCGTCCGAGCGAAGGCCGGCGAGGAGGTCCGACTCGACCCCCGAGAACGGTTCCGAGGAGGACGCCGCGAGCTCGGTGTCCTGCACCCAGGGCGAGCCATCGTGGTCCGCCGCCGCGACCCAGCCGTTGTGCGGCAGGTCGAGCGCCTGCACGTGATACCAGTCGTAGCCATCGGCCCTGACGGGTCCCTCGATGACCTTCAACTTCGTCCCGGCGCCGAGGAGCGGATCGAGCTTCACGGACTTCGAGTTGTCGACGGTCGGCAGGGTCCGCACCCGGAGGCCGCTCACCACGACGTCCACGAAGGAACCGGCCGCGAGGACGCTGGCTGCCGGGCTGGCATTCGGCGCCGGGGATGACGGGCTTTGGATGGGAACGACCGATAGGTCGCGATCTCGGTCACGGCGAAGGAGCGCTGAGCCGACGGTGAAGGCGCTGACGACGAGCAGAGCGAGTATCGCCGCCACCGCGAGGAGACGGAACAACGGCCGGCTCGGGTTGTCGGACCGATGGACACGGCCCCGGATGTGGTCGACCGCGGCCGGCGTCAGCGTGAACGAAGGCAGTTGGGACATCGCACGCTGGTCGGCCTCGAACCCCATGACCTCCCGACGGCACGGGATGCACTCCGCGAGGTGAGCGGCCAGAGCGGCACGCTCCGCCGCGCTCAGCTCGAAGTCGATCGACGCGGCGGCCAGCTCGAGGAACGGGTCGTGGACGGTCGTCATCGAAGGTCCTCGCGCCCCTCGAGCTCCGCACGAACGCGGACCCGGGTCCGGGTCAGCAGGGTCCGCGTCGCACCGTGGCTCCGTCCGATCGCTGCCGCGATCTCCTCTCCGCTGAACCCGTCCGCGGACAGCAGGAGTGCGGTGCGCGCCTCAGTCGGGAGTGTCGCGAGGATCGTGTCGAGCAAGAACGTGCGCTCTCGTGCGAGCACGCCAGCTTCGGGTGACTCGATATCGTCACCGACTGATTCCCGGCCGTAGCGACCGATCCACGCGAACGCCGTCGTCCGGCGGCGACCTCGGCTGATCGCGAGGTTCGACGCGACCCGGTACAGCCAGCCTCGGACGTGCTCGGGGGTCCTCCCGGCGTCAACCTCTCGGGTCAGGCGAAGAAAGGCTTCCTGCAAAAGATCCTCCGCTGCGCCCTCGTCGCGGGTGGAGCGACGGAGGAAGGTGTAGAGCTCCGCGTGATATGCCTCGAAGGCGGTGCTCACCGCGCCGAAGTGGCCGAGCGGTGCCGCCGTGGCACCCGCCTCGACCTCGACGAGCCTGGGCCTCATCGGATCCGGCATCTACAACCGTTGGAACGTGCGACGCGGCCGAATGTTTCAGGGGCTCGCGCGACCGCACTACCAGGAGTGTCCCGCCCGGGAGGCCCTGAGTCTAGAGCGGCGCTTGCCCTTGCCCCCTGATTCCACGGGGGCGATGCAAGGTTCCTGAAATGGTCCCTCCGTCGTGGTCCGCGTCGGCGTCTACCCCGCGCGGCGTCTACTCGATAGGACATCCCATCCATGCGCTGCAGCCCAGGATCCGGCGCGCCAGCAGCAGGTGACGCCATGTCGAATGACCAGGATCTGGCTCGCAACCTCGGCCTCATGAGCCTCGGGCTGGGTGTCGTCCAGCTCGCCGCACCGCGTTGGTTCTCCAATGCGGTCGGTGTCCAGCCACGCGAAAGTCGACCGATGATCGTCCGACTCATCGGTCTGCGCGAGCTCGTCACCGCTGCAGGGCTCCTCGGCTCGAGGAACAAGACAGTCTTCCTCTGGGCGCGGGTCGCCGGCGACGTGATGGATATGGCGCTGCTCGGCCGAGCGATGACGGCGAGGGACGCACGTCCCGATCGGGTCGGCGGTGCACTCGCCGGCGCCGTCGGCGTCACGGTCCTCGACGTCGCCGCGAGCCTGTCGTCCGACGACGGCGCGGCCGAGCGTCGCGAGACAGGTGCGACTGGCGGCGGAGCAAAGCCCGTTCGGGCTGCGGTCACGGTCAACCGGCCGCGCAACGAAGTCTACGACTCCTGGCGCGACCTCCAGAGCCTTCCGCGGTTCATGCGCCACCTGGTCGACGTCCGCGAGATGGACGGGAACCGCTCCCATTGGACGGCCAAGGCCCCCGGCGGCGCCACTGTCGAGTGGGACGCCGAGATCGTCGACGACCGCCCGAATGAGCTCCTCGCGTGGCGGTCCGTCGAGGGCTCGCAGGTCCACCATGCCGGCTCGGTCCGGTTCAGGGACGCCCCAGGCGGCCGCGGAACCGAAGTCATCGTCGAGATGGCGTACGACCCGCCCGGCGGTCCGATCGGCGTGGTTGTCGCGAAGCTTTTCGGTCAGGAGCCGGAACAGCAGACGCATGACGATCTGCGCCGGTTCAAGCAGGTCATGGAAGTCGGCGACGTCGTCGTTTCGGAGGCGGTCCTTGGCGATCGCCGGATGCGTCAGCGCCCCGCACAGCCGATCGGAGTGGCGTCATGAAAGCGACTGTGTGGTCCGGCCGGAACTCGGTCGAGATCCAGGATGTCCCCGAGCCGAGGATCGTCGATCCCCACGACGCGATCGTGAAGGTGAGTTCGACAGCGATCTGCGGATCCGATCTCCACCTCTATGACGGCTACGTCCCGACCATGCTCCGCGGCGACATCCTCGGCCACGAGTTCATGGGCGAGGTCGTCGACGTCGGAGCGGACGTCTCTGGTCTCTCGGTCGGCGACCGGATCGTCGTCCCGTTCCCGATCGCATGCGGCCGATGCTGGTCGTGCCAGCACGAGCTCTATTCCCTGTGCGAGAACACCAATCCGAACGCCTGGATGGCCGAGAAGATGTGGGGGTATTCGACCGGCGGGATCTTCGGCTATTCGCACCTGACTGGCGGCTACGCGGGCGGACAGGCGGAGTACGTCCGCGTCCCGTTCGCCGATGTCGGGCCGCTGAAGGTGCCGGCCGAGCTGCCGGACGACAAAGTCCTCTTCCTGTCCGATATCTTGCCGACGGGCTACATGGGCGCCGAGATGTGCGACATCAAGCCCGGCGACATCGTCGCGGTCTGGGGCGCGGGTCCGGTCGGCCAGTTCGCGATGGCGAGCGCCTTCCTCCTCGGCGCCGAGCGCGTCATCGCGATCGACCGATTCGACTACCGGCTCGCGCTGGCACGCGACAAGGTCGGCGCTGAAACGATCGACTACGAGCAGCAGGACGTTTCCGAGACGCTCAAGGAGATGACGGGCGGGCGAGGGCCCGATGCCTGCATCGATGCGGTCGGGATGGAGGCGCACTCTCCACGGATGGACTACGCCTACGACCGCGTCAAGCAGGCGGTCCGCCTCGAGACGGACCGGCCGAACGCGCTCCGGGAGGCGATCACGAACTGCCGCAACGGTGGCGTCGTCTCGGTGATCGGGGTGTACGGCGGGTTCGTCGACAAGTTCCCGATGGGCTCGGTCATGAACCGCAGCCTCACGATCCGTGCCGGCCAGTGCCATGTCCACCGGTACATGCAGCCGCTGCTCGAACGGATCCAGAAGGGCGAGATCGACCCTTCGTTCGTGATCACGCATCGACTCTCACTCGATGAGGCGCCGATGGGTTACGAGTTGTTCAAGAACAAGCTGGACGGCTGCGAGAAGGTCGTTCTCAGCGCCTAGGGATAGGGCTCGGTCGGAGGGGCGGCCCTCGGCGTCTCGTCAGGAAGTCGTGGAGCCCGCTCCCTCAAACGGACATGGACGCGGCGTGCAGGCGCATCGCGCTGCCGACGCCCTTGAGCTCCACCGGGCCGATCTCTCGAAAGGTGACATCAGCCCCGCTCGCGGCGTCGACGACCTCCTGGCTGACCAGAACCTCGCCCGGCCGGGCGTACTCCGCGATCCGGGACGCGACGTTGACCGTCTGACCGTAGTAGTCGCCCTCCTGGAAGACCACTGAGCCTGCGTGCAGACCCACGTGCGCCGGCGGCAGCCCGGCATCGGCCACACCCGCCACCATCTCGAGCGCCGCGATCACCCCTGGACCCGGCCTTGGGAAGAAGAACATCACTCCATCGCCAAGCCACTTGATCGGTCGGCCGCCATGGCGCAGCGATGTGCGCTCGACCAGCCTCGCCAAGCTGGTCGCCAGATCGGCAGCCGCCACGTCCCCACGTTCCTGGGTGAGGCGCGTGTAGCCGGTGATATCGAGGAAGCACATCGCCGGTGGGTGCTCGAGACGGCTGTGCAGGCCGGCCGCCGCCAGGATGCTCTCGGATGCGCCGATGATGTTGGCGGTCCACACCCGCGCCTGATGAGCGCGGTAGATCGCAAGCATTGCCGCGTCGTCGAGTTCGGTCATCCCCTCTGACACTTCACTGGATGCCGCCGCCAACTCAACGCCACTCTTGCCAGCCGCGAAGAGAGGCTCGATCACCTCGGAGCGCCACGCATCGCCACCCGTCTCCGCGATGCGACGCATGCTGTCGCCGAAGACCCGCAGATTCCGCTCAAGGATGATCGGCCGGAACCCGTGCGCGACCTGGAACTGGAGGAGGGTCACGATCGGACGCTCGCCTTCGCGAACGCGGTCTTCAGAGGCTGGCGTGACGCCGCCCATTGCCTCGCGGACGGCGATGAGCAGGTGCAGAGGGAGCCCCGTCCTCGTGCTCATCTGCTGGAACGTCTCGCTGGTCAGCGAGGTGAAGCGGTCGTAGGCCGGCTCATCCATGAACGAGAGGGAGAACTGACCGCTTCGCAGCCAGTCGGCAAGAAGGTCGATCGGGATGCCAGCAGCCACCGTGCCTTGGACGACGCCGACTCGCCGCACGTCTCCTTCACTGAAGCGTCCCGCCGCGTCCGGCTGGAGGATCCCCAGCTCGACGAGGTCGCGCAGCTCACGTGGGCTGACGCCGGCTCGCTCCGCCGCTTCCGCCAGTTCGTACGACTCCATGATCTCTACTCTAGCGGCGGTGCGGCAGGCGACCCCGAGTGTGCTGGCGCTGGCGTCGACGAGGGCGGCCTACCGCTCAAGCGGGCAGGAACCTCAGGCGCTACTCAGTCAGGTGTGTTGCACCGAGCGTGAATGGTGAAGTTGGAGCGGGAGACGGGGTTCGAACCCGCGACCTTCTGCTTGGGAAGCAGACGCTCTGCCAACTGAGCTACTCCCGCCCGGGAGTCGCCTCGAAGTCTAGCCTAGCGGTCGAGTCTGGTGGGTCAGGACGCGTCCTCGGGACCGCCCGGCGCATCCCGAAGCCAGTCCGTCTCCGGGTCGTCGCCAGCGGGGTACTGGCCCTCGCCGGTCCCTCCTGATGACTGCCCGCTGCCGGTCCCGAAACCTCCGCCGGCGCCCGTCCCTTGGCCGCCTGGAACGTGCGGCTCGGATCGGGTCTCGCCGGCGTCACCGCCGGCAGCAGGGGCCGGCCCGGCGACCGAGCCTCCGGAGCCCGCCTGGTCGCTCCGTGTCCCTGGTCGAGGGAACGTGTCGATCTCGTCTCCGGTCTCCTCATCGGGTCGGTTTCGGTCGGTCATCGTCAGGCTCCTGTCGTCGATCCGTTCACTGGGGCGGTGCGCCACTCGGTCCCGGCGCCTGCGATGTCTCAGGCCCCGTCGTCCCAACGGGACCCTGTGAACCGCCTGGGCCTCCCGCGGAGCCGCCCGTCGGCAGCGATGGTCCGGCAGAGCCCTGAGTGGGCGGGGACGCGCCGGGTGGGGCCGCCGTGGGCAGCGCCGAAGGTCCGCCGGAGCTTGGCGCCAGGGTCGGCCCGAACGTCCAGCCCGCGCCGGTCGTGCTCGAAGCACAGGCCTGCGCCGCTATGGCCGCAATCAGGACGAGGCCGGCCGCGAGCGGCCTCCCTCGCAGGATCACTTTCGTCATCGGTCCATGGTGCGTGCGCGGCACGGCGACACCGCGAAACGCCGCGCCCCATCGGCATCACGGATGTCTCGCACTCGGCTGATCGAGGCCTGTCGGTACAATCATCGCGATGGCACACGTCCCGGACACGGTTCGCGAATTCCTCGCCCAAGGACTGTGGGCGCATGTCGTGACCATGAAGCGGAACGGTCAGCCGCACGTGAATCTGTGCTGGGCGGGTCTCGACGGCGACGAGGTCGTCTTCGCGTCCTTCTTCGACGCAAAGAGGGCGGCCCGCGTTCGGCGCGACCCGCGAGTGACTCTCTCGTTCCACGCCAAGACCTATGACGGCAACGCGCTGTACCCGTATCTCGTCATCGACGGCCACGCGACCGTGACCGATGGTGGCGCGATGGACGTCATGGACCACCTGGCGCCGTGGTACATCGGCCCGGGGGCGACGTACCCGAATCGGGAGATGCCGCCAGGCTGGGCATACCGCGTCGTCATCGACAAGATCTATGGCCAGGGACCGTGGAACGAGCGCTGGGTCGCGATGGACCAAGCGCGGAGTGATCCCGCCGGATAGGGATGCCGGGACGCCGCCGCGGCACGAAATCGTTTCGTAATACCGGCGAAATGCGTCAACCGTTGCGCCACGTGACAGGCGTTCCGTTCGACTCGAAAGACTGCATCGAACGGAGGCCTGATGAGATCCCTGATCCCCTGGCGGCTCGCTTCGAGAGGCGTGCTCGCGATCCTGCTCCTCGTCGCTGCCGGCCCGGTCGCCGGTTCGGAGCGCATCCCGGTCGCACCGGAGGTCGTGCCTTCGGCTGCGCCGACGCCGGCATCCGATCTTCGGATGGCACTCGGTCGGTTGCTCGGCGAGCACGCCTACCTCCTGATGTCCGCGATGCGCGCCGACGCCGACGCCGCGCCCGATGCGCCTGCCCTCACGAACGGACTCGACGCGAATAGCCAGGCGTTGAAGGACGCTTTCGCATCTGTCTACGGCGAGGCGGCCGGCGCAGCCTTCGAACCGATCTGGCGGCGACACATCGACGCGTCGACGGCGTATGCGAAGGCCGCGAGAGCGGGGGACGCGACGGGGACCCGGGCGGCTCTCGACGAACTGAGCGCTTTCTCGAAGCAGTTCGGAGAGTTCCTGACCGGCGCCAATCCGAAGATCTCGCCCGACGCCGAGGTCCATGCGATGCAGCTGCATCTCGACCAGCTGACGTCCTTCCTCGAGAACGACTACCAGCAGGCGTTCGCGACACAGCGTGCGGCGTATTCCCACATGTTCGATTTCGGAGACGAGATCGCTCGCGCGATCGTCGCCCAGTTCCCGGACCGATTCCCCGACGGAGCCGTGGCGTTCAGCCCGCGAACGACGCTTCGGTTGACGCTCGGGCGGTTGCTCGGCGAGCACCTCGTCCTCGCGGCGGCCGCGATGCGCTCGGGCCTTGTCCAGGGCGCCGACTCGAGCGCCGCGGTCGGCAGCATCAGCCAGAACAGCGCCGACCTCGCCGAGGCGATCGGGCGCATCTTCGGGGCCGATGCGCGAGACGCGTTCGCGGATGTCTGGGCGCGGCATATCGAGACGTATCTTCAGTACATCGACGCGGTGCGAGCCGGCGACGCGGCGGGTCGCGAGAGCGCGCTCGAATCGCTGCACGGCTACCACGTGACGCTTGCGAAGTTCCTCCATGATGCGATCCCCGACCTGAGCCAGGCCGACGTCGAAGCGTTGATCAGCCATCACGTGACTGCCCTGATCAATCAGGTGGATGCCGCCGCTGCGGGAGACGAGGAGCGGGCGGTGACCGTCACGCGTGAGGCATACGGCCAGATGTTCGTCGTCGGTGACGCTCTCGGGAACGGCATCGCCGACGAGTTCCCGGATCGTTTCAGTGACGTGGAGCAGATCCCCGCGACGAACACGGAGCCCGAGCAAGACATTGTCGGGTCGTGTTCGATCCATTCATCGTCGGCCGAAGCGGACTGACGGCACCACCCATCCCTCAGCTGCACCTGCGCGGGCGTGGGGCCGGGCGCGCATCGTTCTCGGAAGCAGGCGTCGGCTGACCAGTCGGCCGAGCCACCACGACGAGCTTCGTTCCGCTCGAGTGTGATGTCTCCGACGTCTGGAGGACGAGCGCGTCGCCCTCGAGGTCGTTCACCACGTCGAGTGAAGCGACCTTTCGGTGGACCTCGGTGATCTTGTACGTGCGGCGGAAGAGGTCGGACGTGTAGAGACGGACCTCCATGCCGAGCATCGCGGCACCGCCCTTCGTGCGCGATGCCTGGAGCATCGGCAGGAACATCCCGGTGCGGGCATGGCCATACAGGTAGGTGACCCCGGGCAGACCGGGCAGACCGTACGCCGGCAGGAACTCGGCGACATCGCACAGCGGGAACGTCTCGTTCGGCAGCGGACGGACGACCGGTAGGTCGATCCGCAGACCCGCGACGATCACCCGGGTCGGCTCGGCGTCGAGCCTGGGCGTCGGACCCGCGGAGCCGACTACGACGCTCGACGCGGGCTTCTCGGAGGGTGCCGTGGTGGTCGAGGTCGGCGGCGCCGTCCCGACCAGAGCCGTGCCGTCGGGTGCGGCCGGCGACGGATGACGCGGTGTCGACGACCCGCTCGACAACGAGCAAGCGGCGAGCACCGTGACCGCCGCGATGCCCGTCATCGCCGCGATCGCTCCCCACCGGCGATCTGACAAGGTCACGGGATCGATGCTTGCCGGCCGACACGCGTCACGCCGGAGCGCACTCAGCTTCCGCCTTGATCGAGCGCCTCGAATGCCACGCCGACAAGAGTCGACCCCTTGCCCGGCGGCGGTGCTCCTGGATAGGACGTGTCGAAGGTGGCTGTCGCCCCTGGGTCCACGGGCCCGACGCGGCCGGGATCGTACACGGCGCCCACGGGCTGTCCCTTCGGATCGACGAGCACGCCGCCGGCCACAAGCCACCCTGTCTTTGAAGGACCATCGTTGTGGACGACGCCCGTCACGCGCAGCCCGCCGTCCGTACCGGTCGCCGCGGCGACATCCGTCACGCTCAGCGATGCCGTCGGCTTGGCCGCCGGGACAGCCGAAACCTCGGCCTTCACCCTCGGCGTGCCGCTGCCCGCGACGAAGACAGCGCTGACGGTTTCGACGAGATATGCGGTCTCGTTCGGGCCGATCGTCCCGGGAAGGGCGATCGTGAAGAGGCCACTGGCGAGTTCGCGCCCGCGGCCATCCACGACTTGATACTGGCTCGCTGAACGCGGTAAGGCGACCCAATCCTTGCCCCCGTTCGTGACCGGCACGATCACCTGCATCCGTGTTTCGCGGTACGGCCCGGTCCAGGTCGTGACCGTGCCTTGCCCCACCTGAAGGTCCGCTCCGGCCGATGCGGGAGTCGTGGACGGTGGGATCGAGCCACTCGAAGCGGGCGCGGCTGAAGAGGGCGCGGCCGATCCAGTCAACGCCGTCCCCTCCTGCGAGGAGGCCGAGGGTGCCTGCGTTTGCGCGCTGCTGGTCGAGCCCTCTCCATCGCTCGTGGCCGTCGCGGTCTCGCCGAGCACACCGCCGCCGTCGGCCACTTGCCGGAAGGCCGGCTGTTGCGTCGCGACGACGAGCGTGACGACCCCGAGCAGGGCAACGGTTGCCGGGATCCACCGACGAGCGTCCGACCTTCGCACGACGCCCCGCCGGTCTCGGAGGGGCGGTTGACCGGACAGGGCGCGTCGGCGGCCCGACGCTCGGATCGTCCCGGGTGTCGACTCGACCGTCGCTGGCGTCGAAGGCACGACCGCGGGCGGCGTCACCGGCCGCGACAGGGCGGTCGCTACCGCGGCCCCGTCCGTTTCCGCGGCCCCGTCGATCGACCTTGAGCAGTTCGCGCAGACCCAGGCGCCGTCGGCCGTCCTCGTCAACGTCCCGTCGGCGGCCGCCTGGTCCTCACCGCAGGACTCGCAGAATCGCGGCTGGTCGCGAATCCCAGACGGGTGGGCGTCTGTCGGCTGTGGTGATGCCGCTTCGACGCCCTGCTCGTGCCCACGCTCTGCACGGGTCGGCGTCGCGGCGCGCTCCTCGGCGATCCGTCCCAGGTCCGCCTCCAGATCCGGACGAGTCAGACCTGCGGACAGGACCCGCCCGGAGGCGAGGTCGATGAGGTCGTAGGTGGTCTCCGGTCGGGACCGTGACGATCGCTTCGTCCTGATCGCAACGTCAAGCGCGCGAGCGCGACGACGCAACTTTCTGATGTTGGGATCGGGCGCCTTGTTCTCCATGGACCATCCCGGCGGGTCGAAGTGCCTGGGCGGTCGATGGTGCTGGTCGCGCCGTTACAGGGACGACAACGCCCGCCGGATCGAGAGTTTCCATGCGATAACGAGACACCCGAGGCCAGCGGACTCGTGGCTGGGCCACGTGGCCGTCTCAGGCAGTCGGCGCCGGTAGGACGACGACCTTGACGCCGCGCCGGTCGACGAGCGCCTCGAACGCCTCAGCGACCTCGTCGAGCGGATACCGATGCGTGATCAGCGGAGCGAGATCGACCTTCCCATCGGCGACCGCCGCAATCGCACGGTCCAGGTCGCCAACCCGCATCCGCCGACACATCACGAAGGTCAGGCCCTTTCGCCGTGCCTCCGACGCCGTGAATGTCGTCCGGTCGCCATCGGGGATCCCGACCAGGACGATCCGGCCGCCAGGGCGCGCGAGCTGCGTCGCCCGCGAGATGGCCCCATCGTCACCAGCGCACTCGATCACGACATCGACCTGGCCGAGAGCTTCGGCGGTCGCGGCGTCGCTGATGAGGCGGGCGCCTGCCGCCATCGCTGCGGCGGCACGATGGGGGAGCGGTTCATCGGCCAGGACGTCGTCAACGCCGGCGGCGCGGAGGGCGAGGATCACCAGCAGGCCGATCGGGCCGCACCCGAGCACCGCGACCCGCGACGCCGCTCCGACTGCTCCGAGATCGACCGCGTTGAGCGCGACCCCGAGAGCCTCGAGCACGCTTGCCTCCGCATCGCCGATGTCGTCGGGGATCGCCCTGAGAAGGTGGCGTGGCCATGCCATCCGCGTTCGAAGGCCCCCGTCCGTGCCGGCATGACCGGCGAACCGTGCGGTGGGGCACAGCTCGTCGCGACCGCTCCGGCACGTCGGACATGACCCACACGGGATGGCTGGTTCGACAGCGACCCTCGTGCCGGCCTCCGGTCCATCAACGATGACCGCTGCGATCTCGTGGCCGAGGACGAGCGGTTGCCGGATCGTCGTGCCGCCGAGTGACCCGTCGAGATACCAATGGCGGTCGGATCCGCACAACCCGACCGCGGTCACCTCGAGCAGGACCTCGCCCGGGCCCGGTGTCGGGACCGGATCGCTGGACAGACGCAGGTCGCGCTGTCCGTAGAGCCGAGCGGCGCGGCCCGGAGGAGGAGGGACGGTGCTCATAACCCGCGCGCGAGGTGGTAGTAGAGGTCGTTCCAGCGGACCTTGTCGCGGAACGCGTCAAGCCGGGTCGTCTCGTCGATGACGAGGAGCTCGGTCCCGCACATCGACGCGAAATCGGTCAGATGATCCTGGGTGATCGCGTAGCCGAGGCTCGTGTGGTGCGAGCCGCCGGCATGGATCCAGGCCGCGGCGTTGGTGCTCAGATCCGGGCGTGGCCGCCACGTCGCCCGTGCGACCGGCAGCACCGGCAGCGGCTGTTCGGGCGGGACGACGTCGACGACGCTCGCGACCATCCGGAAGCGATCGCCCATGTCCGTGACGCACGCCGCGACGGCCGCACCCGGGTGGGCATCGAACACGAGCCGGACGGGGTCGTTCTTGCCACCGATCGACAGCGGGTGGACCTCGAGGCGAGGTTTGCCCGCCGCGATCGACGGGCAGACCTCGAGCATATGGGCGCCGAGGATGACGTCGCCGCCCGGGACGAGGTGGTACGTGTAGTCCTCCATGAACGAGACCCCACCGGGCAGACCCGCCGACATCACCTTCATCGCCCGGACCATCGCCGCCGTCTTCCAGTCACCCTCGGCACCGAAGCCGTAGCCCTCGGCCATCAAGCGCTGCACGGCGAGCCCGGGCAGCTGGGTCAGGCCATGGAGATCCTCGAACGTATCGGTCAGGGCGATGAACGTGCCGTCGGCGAGGAACGACCTCAGCCCTACCTCGATCCGCGCCCCGTCTCGCAGCGCGTCATGACGGTCCGCGCCCGGGCAGAGGGACGGCGCGACCTCGTACTCATCGAGGTAGGACTCGATCAGCTGGTCGACCTCCCGGTCGGAGGCGCCCTCGACTCGTGCCGCCAGATCTCCGACCCCGTACGTGTTGACGCTGAAGCCGAGGCGTCGCTGGGCTTCGACCTTGTCGCCCTCGGTGACGGCGACCTCGCGCATGTTGTCCCCGAACCGCGCGATCCTGCCGGTGGCCCAGTCGCGCCGGGCGCTCGCGGCCCGTGCCCAGACACCGATCCGCTCCTGCACGGCGCGATCCGACCAGTGGCCGACGACGACCGTCCTCTCCAGACGCAGACGGGCGGCGATGTGCCCGAACTCGCGGTCGCCGTGCGCCGCCTGGTTGAGGTTCATGAAATCCATGTCGATGGACGACCACGGGATCTGGTCGTTGAACTGCGTATGCAGGTGGAGCAGCGGCTTTCCGAGCGCCTCGAGACCGGCGATCCACATCTTTGCCGGCGAGAACGTGTGCATCCAGGTGATGAGGCCGATGCACGCGTCGTCCGTATCGGCCTCGTGGCACAGCCGCAGGATCTCGTCGGAACCGGTCAGCACGGGTTTGACCACGACCTTCACCGGGATCGCGGCCGCGTCGTCGAGCGCGCCGGCCATCGCAGCCGCGTGCTCTGCGACGGTCTGCAAGGTGTCCGGCCCGTAGAGGTGCTGAGAGCCGGTGACGAACCAGACCTCGTTGGCGCCGATGTCGAGCATGTCGCTCCTCGCCCTACTGGCCGTACTCGGTCGTATACCGACGGTGCAGTCGCTCGACCACCTCGGCAGCCAGGACGTCCGGCTGGCCGATCTGGAGCGCAGCCCAGACGGTTGCGGCGATGTCCTCGGTCATGATGGCCGCCTTGACCGCGGCAGTGGCCGTTGGGCCCACCGTGAAGACGCCGTGATTCTTCAGCAGGACCGCCGGTGATCGCCCGATCGTCTCCACGACCTGCGCCCCGATGGCTTCGTCGCCGATCAGGGCGAACCCGGCGCACGGGATCTCGCCACCGAACTCGTCCGCCTGTGCGGTGAGATACACCGGGATCGACCGGCCGACGGCGGCGAACGCCGTCGCGTAGCGCGAGTGCGTATGGACCACGCCGTTCACGTCCGGGCGGTTGCGGTAGATGTACAGGTGGCTGGCCGTGTCGGACGACGGCTTGTTGGTGCCCTCGACGATGCGCCCGTCGAGATCGAGGACGACCATCGCCTCCGCGGTCAGGTCTTCGTACCGGATACCCGACGGCTTGATCGCGATGAGACCCGTCTCCGGGTCGCGGGCGCTGATGTTGCCCCCGGTCCACACGACCAGGTCGTTCCGTGGCAGCTCGGCGTGCAGCTTGACGAGGTCGTCCCTGATCCGTTCGAGCATCGTCACGCTCCCACCGTCGTCCGACGGGCAGCGACCCGCAGGCCCTTGAGCGTGCGCATCACGTCGTTCTCTCCGCGTCCGAAGTAGTCGTGGAGCCGAACGTATTCGCGATACAGCACGTCGTATGTGGCCTGAGCGGCTGGGTTCGGTGTGTAGACCGTGTCGCGGACTCGAGCCATCGCACGTGACGCGGCCTCGATCGTCGCGTAGCCGCCCGCGTCCGGACCAGCCGCGACAGCCGCGAACATCGCCGACCCAAGGGCCGGGGTCTGCTCGGACGCGCTGATGCGGAACGTCCGCCCGGTGACGTCCGCGTAGATCTGGATGATCAGCGGCGACTTCTCGGCAAGGCCGCCCGCCGCGACGATGTCGACGATCGGTACGCCGTGGCCCTCGAACGTCTCGATGATGACCCGGGTGCCGAACGCGGTCGCCTCGATGAGTGCGCGGTAGATCTCCTCGGGGAGGGTCGCCAGCGTGGCGCCGATGAGCAGCCCGCTGAGGCCGACGTCGACGAGGACCGACCGGTTGCCGTTCCACCAGTCGAGTGCCAGCAGCCCGGACTCTCCGACCGCGAGCGCAGCCGCCTTCTCCTCGAGAAGGGCGTGGATGTCGATGCCCCGCTGACGTGCCTCCTGCCAGTACGCCTCCGGAGTCGCGTTCTCGACGAACCAGCCGAAGTGGTCGCCGACCGCCGATTGGCCGGCTTCGTAGCCGACGAATCCGGGCAGGATCCCGTCCTGGACCGACCCGCACATCCCGGGCACGGCGTGCTCGTCGGGCGAGAGGACCATGTGGCAGGTCGAGGTGCCCATGATCATGACCATGCGACTGGCTTCCGTGACCGACGCCGCGGGGACGGCGACGTGCGCATCGACGTTCGCGATCGCGACTGCGGTCCCGGGCAGGAGTCCGGTCCAACCGGCAGCCTGCTCGGATAGGCCACCGGCCCGTTCGCCGAGCTCGTGCAGTTCCGTCGACATCCGGGTCTCGACGATGTCGGCGAGGCCCGGGTTGACCGCCGCGAAGTAGGCGCGCCCCGGGAACCCATCCTGCCTCGACCACATCGCCTTGTAGCCGGCGGTGCAGACGTTGCGCCGCTCCTCGCCGGTCAGCTGCCACACGACCCAGTCCGCCGCCTCGATGAGCCGGTCCGCCCGGGCGTAGATCGCGGGCGCCTCCTCGAGGATCTGCAGCGACTTCGCGAAGAACCATTCCGAGCTGATCTTGCCGCCGTACCGCTCGAGCCACGGCTGCGCCGTCTCGCGCGCGACCTCGTTGATCCGATCGGCCTGCGGCTGGGCGGAATGATGCTTCCACAGCTTCACCCACGCGTGGGGCTCGGGACGGAGATCGGGCAGGACGCACAGCGGCGTCCCGTCGGCAGTGGTCGGCAGCATCGTGCACGCCGTGAAATCGATGCCGATGCCGATGACATCCGCCGCGTCGACCCCGCTGGCGCGGAGGACCTCCGGCACGGCTGTCTGGAAGACCCGCACGTAGTCCTCCGGGTCTTGCAGCGCCCAGTCTGGCGGGAGCTCGACACGTCGGTCGTCCAGCGGCAGGACATCGTCGATGACGCCGTGTGAGTACGTCGAGACGGCCGTGGCGAGGATGGTCCCATCACGCAGGTCGACGAGGACGGCACGTCCCGATTCCGTCCCAAAATCGACGCCGACGGCGTAGCTGCTCACCCGACGTACGCTACCAGCCGCGGCGTCGGGTCTGTCCACCGATCCCGGCCGTGTGCCGCGAACTCTCACGTGACGCCGAGCGCGTCCCTGCCCGGATTCGAGGCGTGGGGCACACTGGGAGCGGCATGACGGACGAGCAGGAAGCGGACAGGACCGAGGTCGAACGCGTCGCGCAGCCGCAAGAGCCGGGCAAGGGCGCGCTGACCCGTGTCACACGGCCCGCCCTCCGGGGGGTCAAGGCGCTCGGAGGTCTCGTGACGACGGCGACGGATCCGATCGTCGACCGGATCGGGGCGGCCATCGATGGCGTCGAGCAGAGGATCGCAGAGCGGCCGGGCGCGCGGGTCCGGCGCGTTCGGCGCATGGGTGCGATGCCGCTCACGAACCTCAACGACGCGCACCCCGATGCTCGCAGAGCGCGGCACGTCCAGGTCGGCCTCCGGACGATCCCCGTCGACGAGATCGCGGGGACGGCGATCGGAGGCGGGGACCAGCGCGGCGGGGATTTCCTTCCGCTCAAGCCCTTCCGTGGCAGGAACTGGGCAGGCCGCTGGCTCCGCCTGCAGCAGGCCCAGCGCGACCTCGCTGTCCTCCCTCCGATCGAGGTCGTGAAGTACGCCGACCGCTATTGGGTGACCGACGGGCACAACCGCGTGGGCCTCGCGCTCTATACCGGGCAACCCGAGATCGACGCGACGATCACCGAGCTGGTCCCGCCGGGTGGACGCCGGACGGAGCCCATCGTCGATCTCCTGCCGACGCTCGCGGGCTCGCGGGCACTTCGGACTGCCGCCGAGGGCCATCGCCCGAGCGAGCAGCTGTCCCACGAGGACCGCGTCATCGGCGACATCAACGACGGCGAGCTCAGCGACGGGGGCGAGCCGTGACCCGGCACCTCACCATCGCCTGGCCCGACCGCCGGCCCTTCGAGGGGCGCGAGGGCGCCCCGATCCGCCTCCTCGCGGTGTCCGACGCCGTCGAGCCTGCGCTCGAGCACGAGGTCAATCGAGAGGCGATCGGGAGGATCGACAGCATCCTCGGGTGCGGCGACCTCGAGCCCGGCTACCTGGCGTTCCTCGGCGACGCATTCGGGGCACCGATCGCATACGTGCGCGGGAACCACGACACAGGAAATCGGTGGGACCAGTCAGCGCAGGCCGCCCCCGACCACCTCAGGAGCGGCTGCCCCGTCGAGATCGAGGGCATCACCGTGGTCCCATTCGAGTGGCCGGCGCTCGACCGGGAATGGGACAGGCGGAACGAGAACAGGGCGTGGCTCGATGTCTTCCGCGCCGAACGGAAGCTCGTCCGGCACGGGCTCCGCGCGCGATCGAAGCCGGTCATCGTCGTCAGCCACGCACCGCCGCGCGGAGTCGGCGACGTCGCCACCGACGCGTACCACCTCGGCTTCGCGGGCTACCGCTGGTTCCTCGACCGCCGGCGGCCGCCGGTCTGGCTACACGGCCACACGACGCCTGCGTCGGTCGCCGATTGGCGTGTCACATGCGGCCCGTCGACGGTCGCGAACGTCACGGGAGCGATCGTCGTCGAGGTGGTCCCGGGACGCGACCCCTGACCGAGGGTCAACCCCGCCCGATGTACGGCATCTTCGTGGCCATGACGGTCATGAACTGGACGTTGGAATCGAGCGGCAGGCTGGCCATGAACGCCACGGAGCGAGCCACGTCCTCGACGTCCATGGTGGGTTCGATCGCGATATGGCCGCCCGGCTGGAGGATTCCGGCCGCCTGGGGGCCGGCCATGTCGGTCGCGGCGTTGCCGATATCGATCTGGCCACACGCGATGTCATAGGCGCGCCCGTCGAGCGACGTGGACTTGGTGAGCCCGGTGATGGCGTGTTTCGTCGCTGTGTATGCCACGGCGAGCGGGCGTGGGGCGTGCGCGGCGATCGATCCGTTGTTGATGATGCGGCCACCCCGCGGTTCCTGGGATGCCATCAGACGGAACGCCTGCCGGGTCATCAGGAAGACGCTGGTCAGGTTGACGTCGACGACCTCGCGCCAGGTCTCGATCGGGAGATCCCCGACGGACGCTTCCGGCGCACTTCGGCCGGCATTGTTGAACAGAAGGTCGAGCCGTCCGAAGCGCTCGGTGACGGTCGCGAACAGCGTTTCGACGGACGCAGGATCCGTGACGTCCGCCGGCACGGCGATCGAATCGGCGCTGGTGGCCCGACACAACTCGGTGGTCGCATCCAGCGGCGCCGCCTGCCGGCCGGTGACGACGACCGTGAACCCGTCCCGTGCGAGGGCGACCGCCGATGCCCGGCCGATCCCTGATCCACCGCCGCTCACGAGCGCGATCCTGGCTGACGTCATCGCTCCCAGGTGCTCCCGCTGTCGGTGTCGACCGGGTCGGTTCGCAGACGCGAGAGGACCACGCAATCGACCGGCACGCCATCAGTGTGAAGGTCCCAGGCGCGGGCGACGCCCTCGCGCCGGAACCCGGCCCGCTCGGCCATCCGGATCGACGGGTCGTTGCCGACCATGATGTACGCGTCCAGCCGGAATGCCTCCGTCGTCTCGAGCGTCCAGTCGCACACGCGACGAAGGGCTCGCGTGCCGACACCGCGTCCGCGGCCTTCGGGCGCGAGCCAGAGTCCGAACGTCGCCTGATGACCGTCCGGGCCGAAGCGGGTCACGGCGCCGAGGAACGCGCCGGTGGCTCCGTCCTCGATCACGAACGGCGCTCCCGATCCGTCATGCCACATCCTCGTGGCGGCCTCGATGAACCCGTTCGCATCTTCCTGCGTGTAGGGCTGCGGGATCGTGACCCAGCGAGCGATGTCGGGGTCCTGGCAGGCTGCGTAGAGCGCCGGAGCATCGTCCGGCCGCCATGGTCGGAGGACGAGGTCATCGACCGTCAACGTCGTCCCGACCTCCTCGTTCGTCGAGTCAGGCGCGGCGGAATCGTCCATCGATCTCGTCGAACGGCACCGCCGCGGCGAGGCCCGCGAAGGTCCCTCGTTCGGCGATCTCTGACGCGGCAGCGATGAAGCCGCTCCACGCGGCGCGTGCCAGCGCCCCACCCACGCTGATCCTGCGGACGCCCGCGGCGGCCAGGTCCGCGACTGTCGTGAAGTCGCTCCCCACGAGCACGTTCACCGGCTTCGGGGCGACGGCGGAGACGACGGCCGAGATGTCCGACATCGATCGAAGCCCGGGCGCATAAAGGCAGTCCGCGCCGGCCTCCGAGTAGGCGGTGAGACGTCGGACGGTCTCCCCGAGGTCCGGCCGGCCCGCGATGAACCCCTCCGACCGCCCGGTCAGCAGGACGCCGGTGCCGCTGGCGTCGATCGCGGTCCGCGCGGCGCGGATGCGCTCGACGGAAAGATCGAACGCGAACAGCGGAGCCGCGTCGTCGCCGGACGAATCCTCGATCGAGATGCCCGCGATCCCCGTCGTCACGGCGCGCGCGACGTTCGAGGCGACGCCCTCGGGCTCGACGGCGAAGCCGCCCTCGAAGTCGGCATTGACCGGGATGCTGACCGCGCCGGCGATCACGCGGAGATGCTCCAGCGCCTCCTCGAGCGTCACCGTCGTGTCCGACTTGCCGAGGCTCCAGGCAAAGCCCGAGCTGGTCGTCGCGACGGCCTTGAACCCGGCCATCTCGAGATAGCGCGCGCTCCCGACATCCCACGGGTTCGGGATGACGAAGCAGCCACTCTCGTGGAGGGCTCGGAATGCAGCGACGCGGTCATCGACAACGCTCATGGTCCGACGATACCTGCAGCGGGCCCGAGCCGAGGACCGTTTCGAACACCGAACGCGCTCCGCGATGTCGTCCGTGACGGTTCGGATAGGGCTTGGCTAAGGAAACGCAAGCCGCCCCCGGTTATCACACAACTCTCAGAAATCGGCCAAAGGATGGGTTCACAACGCCCACGGACCCGGCGTTCGCACATCACGACGCGGTCTCGGCAGAAGGAACCACGATGTACGAATCATTCACCCCACTGACCCCGCCGGGCGTCACGCCGCCCGCTCCCACACAAGCGCCGACGTCTCAGCCCGCGCGTGCCGATGTCCCGACTCCGGCACCTGCCGCCCAGGATGAGTCGACCGACCGATTCACCTTCGCGACCCCGGAGACACGCGTCACGCCGAAGGCGACCGCGCGGCGGTCCGTCGGCCCGGGCTTCGTCCTTGGAGCCGTCCTCGCCTCGGCACTGCTCGCGTCCGGTGGCACGTATGCCGCGATCAGCGCGACCAGCCATTCCCCCAGCACGCCGGCGGTCCTGCCTGCGGGCACCGTCGCGAGCACCGGGTCCGTATCGGCCAGCGGCTCGGTCGTCGACATCGTCAAGGCCGTCAGCCCCGCCGTCGTGACGATCGTCGCTGACGGCATCAGCTCGACAGACCCGCAGACCGGCCAGACGGGCGTCGGCACGGCGACAGGCTCAGGCGTCATCTTCGACGCGAACGGCCTGATCCTGACCAACCACCACGTCGTCGCCAACGACCCACAGAGCGTTACTGTCAACCTCAAGGACGGGCGTTCCTTCCCCGCGACCATCTACGGCATCGATACGCTCACCGACCTCGCCATCGTGAAGGTCGACGCGACTGGACTCCCGACCGCTCCTATCGGCGACTCGTCATCGATCCAGGTCGGCCAGCAGGCGATCGCCATCGGCAGTCCCCTTGGCACCTTCACCGACTCTGTCACCAGCGGCATCATCTCGGCGCTCGGTCGGACGATCCCGGTCGAGGGCGGCGAGATCCTCAACAACCTGATCCAGACGGACACGGCCATCAACCCGGGCAACAGCGGTGGCCCGCTGTTCGACCCGACCGGCAAGGTCATCGGCATCAACACCGCGGGCTCGCAAGGCGCGCAGGGCATCGGCTTCGCCATCCCGATCGACATCGCCCGCCCGCTCATGACCCAGGCATCGGCTGGTCAGCCGCTGGCTCGCCCGTGGCTCGGCATCCGGTTCGAGACCATCGACCCGACCGTCCAGAAGGCCAATGGGCTGCCCGTCGCAGTCGGCGCGTGGATCCCGAACGCGGACACGTCCGGATCGGGTGACTCCGTCCAGCCCGGCAGTCCGGCCGCACAGGGCGGCCTCCAGGCCGGCGACATCATCACCGCCGTGAACGGGACGACGCTCGACGCGACGCACCCCCTCGACATGGTGACCAGCCAGTCGGCGCCGGGTGACAGCATCAAGCTCGACGTCCTTCGCGACGGCAAGACCACGACGCTCACCGTCGTCCTCGGAACGCGACCCGCAACGAGCTAGACCACACCCCCCGGACCCCCAGGCACCGAACGGACCGCCAGCACCGCTGGCGGTCCGTCTCTTTGCGCTGGGGCAGGCACGGCCACTTGACGTGAGGTGTTGACTGTGACCACCCCCAGGATTCGCCGCCCTCCGTCGGGGCGGTCGGAATCGAGGGAGGTAGGCGATGCGTCCGATAGCACACGTGGTCGCGCTCTCGGTCGTTCTCTTGATCGCGTCAGGGTGCGGCGGCCGGTTCGCGGGCGTCGCAGACGACCTTGCCCGCGTCCGGCCGCAGAATCTGTCTGGCGACAAGACTGCGATCGAGAGCCTGCTTGACGACGCCTTCCGCGGGTTCAGCGGGGCCGAGGATGA